>JAGWZW010000020.1 GCA_018971835.1 Alphaproteobacteria bacterium | reverse complement strand
CCGCTCGCGCGCGTGATCCAGGACAACATCAAGAAGCCGCTGGCCGACGAGATCCTGTTCGGCAAGCTGCAGCACGGCGGCACGGTGCGC
This sequence comes from Alphaproteobacteria bacterium, assembly GCA_018971835.1. Lineage (GTDB taxonomy): Bacteria > Pseudomonadota > Alphaproteobacteria > Micropepsales > Micropepsaceae > Rhizomicrobium. Next base: position 46,494 of record JAGWZW010000020.1, on the reverse strand, counting down.
GTGCTGCTCGACCGCGAGGCCGACAAGCTCGCCTTCGAGATCGTCACCGATGCCGATGCCCGCGCCGCCCGCGCGCCCAAGGCGCTCCCCCCGCCGAAGAAACCCAAGGCGGAGGAGAGTGTTTAGATGAATGTGCTGACGCACGTTCCACCCTCCCTCAGGGAGAGGGTGGAATGAGCGCGGAAAACGGCTCAAGTTCTTCCATCACCGCCGCCCAAAAAGTTCTCGACGACTTCATGGCCGCGTTCAACGCGCGCGATATCGCGGCCTTCGAGGCGACGTTCAACTTTCCCTCGGTGCGCCTGGCCTCGAACACGCTGACGATCATCGAGAAGGGTTTCCACAAGCCGGAGATGCTGTCGCGCGGCGCGCTCAGCGAATGGCATCATTCCGCCTGGGAGCGGCGCGACGTCATTCATGCCGGGCCGGACAAGGTGCATCTCGACACCCGCTTCACCCGCTACCGTGTGGACGGCAGCATCATCGGCCATTTCGATTCGATCTACGTGATCACCTGCGAAAACGGCCACTGGGGCGTGAAGGCGCGGTCCAGTTTCGCGCCGTAAGTGCAGAACATTTGTTCTTCGCTTGTGCCGTTACGGTGACAAATCCGTGTCCGCCCTTTCGTGCGCGCGGCCGGCATGGCATTCGTCTTTCGCGGGGGTGCGTGTGTAGTTGAGTATGGTATGAGCACTCGCGATCACCGAATCGATTTCCTGCGCGGCCTGGCATTGCTGATGATCTTCATCGATCATGTGCCGGCGGACGTGCTGTCGCTCTTCAGCCTGCGATCATACGGCTTCTCCGACGCCGCGGAACTGTTCTTCTTCATCTCCGGCTACATCGCCGCGCTGGTCTATGGCGGCGTGCTGCGCCAGCGCGGCTTCGTGGCGGCAGCGCTGCGCATATATCGCCGCGGCGCGCAGATCTATGCTACGCAGATCGTCCTCTTGGTGCTGCTGGTCATTGCGGTGGCGCTGGCAGGCGTGGCGCTCGGCCGGCCGTGGCTGCTCGATCATTTCGGGCTGGAAAGCTTTGCGGCCCATCCGGGTCCGACTTTGATCCCGGCGCTGCTGCTGCGCTATCAGCCGACCTACCTGGATATCCTGCCGGTCTATGTCGTGCTGTTCGCGCTCTTGCCGTTTCTGCTCGTTCTGCTGGCGCGCGATCTGTGGCTGACGCTGGGGCTCTCGTTCGCGCTCTATCTCGGCGTGCAGCGCTGGGGCTGGTCGCCGCACACCTATCCCGGCGGCGGCGTCTGGTATTTCAATCCCTTTGCTTGGCAGTTCCTGTTCGTGCTGGGCGCAGCCTTCACGCGGCCGAGTCTGCTCAGGCTGAAAGCGTTGCTCCATTCGCGCCGGTTCCTGGTGCCCGCGCTGATCGCGGTGTCGGTGATCGCGGCGCTGTCGTTCAGCGCGGCGCTGCATGGCTTCTTCGGCACGACACCGTCGCTCTATGTGTTCGATCTGCCGGTGGTCAAGGCATCGTTGCAGCCGCTACGTATTGTCAGTTTCCTGCTGCTGGCGGCGCTGGGCTGGCGTTTCCTGCCGGACGGCGAGCGCCTGTGCCGCCACGCTGCCGCGCGCGCGGTGATGAATTGCGGGCGTCACGCACTGGTGATCTTTGCTGCCGGCGTGCTGCTGGCGGCCGTCGGCGAGATCTGCTGGCAGGTGGCGCCGTCCTACGGTCTGCAGGCGCTCATCGGCGCGGGCGGCACGGGCTTGCTGCTGGCGCTGGCGGCGCTGTTGCGACACCTGGCGACGCAGCGGCGGCTGCAGGCGGCGTCTGTCCGGGCCTAGCGCTGACGGCTCATCGCGTCGGCGATCATGCGGGCGCGGCGGTCCTCATGGGCGCTGTGGATGACGAGGGCGGCGTGCAGGAACGCCACGGCCCATAGAAACAGCCCCAGCCCATGCAGCACGATCGTCAGCCAGGCGACGATGCTGAGCACATAGAGAATGAGATTGAAAATCGCCTGGAAGGGCTTGCCGGTGAACAGAAGGGCCAGGGGCGAACAGAAAATCGCGAGCAGATACATCATCTTGACCCCAGGCGTTGGTATGTCAGCGCAAAGATGGGGCCGCGCCGGGCCGCCGCCAAGGCCGGCCGAAATTTTTCGGAAAAAATTTTCGCCGCCCCCTTGAAGCGTGCCGCTGCCATCCCCATTTCCACTAAATCCCGACAAAAGGCGTTTGACTGCCGAGGCGCTGGAACAGCCGCAATGGCTGCCCGGCCAGTCGATTCGGCCGAGCGGGCGAAATCACGATGAAAATCAGCGGTGAATGAATGGCTCCCCGGGCCGGATTCGAACCAGCGGCCAACCGGTTAACAGCCGGTTGCTCTACCACTGAGCTACCGGGGAACGTGGGCCGCGTCTCTAGCGCGTCTTGTGCGGCCTGACCATACCCATTTTGGTGCCGCGGCGCTTTTTTTATTGCCGCCGGTCGGCACCGAAAAGCTGGAACTGGACTTGTCAAAAAGAAAGAGGCCGGGTGTGAGCCCGGCCCCAAGGCGTTGGGTAATGGTGGGGTGCCTTCAAGGGAAGACGTCGGAACCATGCCACCGTAAGGTTAACAAGTTCTTAACACGCAACCATTACATTCAGGATAACAAGATGTAGCCGCGCACATACGGCTTATCCACAGGACACCGTTCTAGAAGAAGCTGGAGGCCACGCCCGGAATTGAACCGGGGTACGCGGATTTGCAGTCCGCTGCGTCACCACTCCGCCACGTGGCCCCTTTGGTGAGCGGGGCCTATATCAGATCGCCGTGGCTGCCGACAATTGCTAAGTGCCGCCGCGGGGGTGCTTGAGGGGAAAAGCGGGTTATTGGTCGCGTTGTCAGCCCGCCGCGCCGGACGTATAAGCCCGCCGTCCCGCCGCCCAATTTCGCGAGTCGTCCGATGCCCGATTATACTGCCCAACGCGTCAACATGGTCGAATCGCAGGTCCGTACCAGTGACGTGCCGGACCCGCGTATCCAAAACGCGATGCTCGAGGTTCCGCGGGAGCGCTTTGTGCCGGCCGCCAAGCGCGATTCGGCCTATGCCGAGGCGGCGGTAGAGGTCGTGCATGGCCGCCATCTGCTGGAACCGCGCACACTGGCCAAGCTGATCCGGCTGGCAGAGGTGGGCGAGGGCGACACTGTGCTCGATGTCGGCTGTACCTCCGGCTATTCCTGTGCCGTGCTGGCCCGGCTGGCAAAGAAAGTTTACGGCCTGGAGAGCGATGCCGAGTTGGTGCGCGTGGCCAGCGAAATGCTGCCGGCGGTGGGCGTCACCAATGCCGAGGTCGTGCAGGGCGGGCTCCGGGAAGGCCATCGCGCCGCTGCCCCCTATGACGTCATTGTGATCGAGGGCGCGGTGGAAGAGGTGCCGGACGGACTTCTGGCGCAGCTCGCCGAGGGTGGCCGGTTGGTTGCGATGGTGCAGAAAGGGCCGCAGATTCGAGCCTATCGCTATGTGCGCCACGACGGCCATATCGGTTCCCGCGGCGACTTCGACGGGGCTGCGCCGTTGCTGGCAGCATTCCGCAAGCCAGTTGGATTCGTGCTCTAGAATCCCCACATGATCCCCGAAGCAGTTTCGGGCAGGGGATATTCATGAGCAGAACGTGGACCGGCGTTGGCCTGGCGGCAGTGGTGTGGCTGAGCTGGGCCGGGGCAGCGCAGGCTGGCCCCCTTGCGCTCGCCGACGCCCTTGCCGTGGCCTACGACACCAACCCGCAGCTTGCGGCCCAGCGTGCCTCGCTCAAGGCCACGGATGAGGGCGTGGCCAAGGCCAATGGCGGCTGGCGGCCCTCGGTCAGCGCTCAGGGCACCTACGGCGACCAGGACTACCACTTCGCCGGCACGCTGCCGCCCTATCCGTCCAAGAACACCACTCACCCGCTACAGGGGCAGGTGACGCTGACCCAGCCGGTGTTTCGTGGCGGGCGTACCTGGGCGGAAATCGCCAAGGCCAATGCCCTGGTCCGGGCGGGGCGCGCCCAACTCGATCAGGTCGAGCAGAATGTCCTGCTGGCGGCCGCGACGGCTTATATGGACGTCGTCCGGGACAGCGCCATCGTCGATCTGCAGCGCCACAATGTCGAGGTGCTGGAGAAGCAGCTCAAGGCCACGGAACTCCAGTTCAAAGTCGGCGATCTGACCAAGACCGATGTCGCGCAGGCGCGTGCCCGCCTGGCCGGCGCCCAGTCCAGCCTGGTGAGCGCGGAAGGGCAATTCGCCGTCAGCCGCGCGAACTACGAGCAGGTGATCGGCCGGCCCGCGGAAACTCTTACCGCCTCCTCACCATTGCCCAAGCTGCCGGCCTCGCTTGCCGATGCCGAAGCGGTGGCCGAGAAGCAAAGCCCCGTCCTGATCGTCGCCGAAGAAACCGAGCGCGCCGCCGATCATGCGGTGGACGACTCGGTCGGTGCGTTGCTGCCGCAAGTCTCGATCCAGGCCCAATATGGCTATTCCGGTGCACAGTCTTTTGGCGGAGTTCTGGCTCAGCCGGCCACGACCTCCACCTCACTGATGGCCGAGTTGACGGTTCCGCTTTACCAGGGGGGCTCTGACGAGGCCGATATCCGTCAGGCCAAGCAGTTGCACAGCCAGAGCCAGCTCAACGTCGTCACCGCCCGCAGGCAGGTGCAGGACAGTGTGCGTGGGGCCTGGGAAACCTTTCAGTCAGCACAGGCGACCATCGGCTCCAACAAGGCGCAGCTAACGGCCAATGAGCTGGCCCATGAGGGCGTGCAACGTGAGCAGGCGGTCGGCGCGCGCACAGTGCTGGATGTGCTCAACGCCGAACAGGAGTTGCTCAACGCGCAGGTGGCTCTGGTGACGTCCGAACGCGACGCGGAAGTGGCAGCCTATCAGCTTCTCGCAGCCACTGGTCAGCTCACCGCGCGAAACCTTGGATTGAAGGTGAAACTCTACGATCCCGAGGTATATTACGACGATAACGCTGCGCGCTGGATCGGATTCGGCGATTGAATTCTGCCCGCCGGAAGGCAAAATTGCGTGGGCGTTAACTTCGTCTTTCCTTCTTTGGGTAAGTGTCTTAGGGTTTCCGAGGAACCCCCGATGTGCCGGGCCGGAGTGTGACGATGTCGAATCCGCAGCATGAACCGACTATGGAAGAGATTCTGGCTTCCATTCGGAAAATCATCTCGGAGGATGCAACTGAGAGCCAGCCTGCCGCCGCCGCGGTCCAGCCTGTGCCCGAGCCGGTTCCCGCTGCGCCTGAAGTCGTGGCGGCGCCCGCCGTCGAGGCCGAGGACGTCCTGGAATTGACGGACGAAGTCGCAGAAGAACCAGTGTCCGCCGTGGCTCCGCCTGCTGACAGGGCCGACGATATCGTTTTTGAGCCAATCGAGGAGCCGCCGGTGTCTGAACCCAAAGCCGTTGCGCCCGAACCACAGCCTGAGCCCGCTCCGTCGAGTGACATTTTTTCCGACAAGACCCGCAGGGCCCTGGATGATGCCTTTGCCAGCATCGAGCCGGTCGATGAGCCGGAGGCGCCCACTCCTCATGCTATCCCGCCCTCGATTGAAGGGGCCAGCGTCGAGGCCGTATTCGACCGGGCCGTGCGCGAGACGTTCGAGCCGGTGCTGCGCAGATGGCTGGGGGACGAGACCCGGACCATCGTCGAGCGCATGAAGCCCGTCATCCGCGAATGGCTGGACCAGAACTTCCCGCCCATGCTGGAAGAGGCTGTCCGCAACGAAGTGGCGCGGGTAGCCAAGTCGCGCCGCCGCTGACCCCCCCGTTTCCCCACGGCCGGGCAGCAAAACCCCGGTCTGCCTCTTGACGATCCGGCGCCGGGGTTGCACGACCCCGTAACCGGATTGCGTTCAAGAGGTTGCCGTTTCCATGCTCGACAAGACCTTCAGCCCCGCCGCGGTCGAGGGCCGTATCTACGCTGAGTGGGAGGCCTCGGGCGCCTTCCGGGCCGGGCGGCGCCCCGGCGCGGACGCGGGAGCCGAACCCTTCTGCATCGTCATCCCGCCGCCCAACGTCACCGGGCGGCTGCACATCGGCCACGCCCTCAACAACACGCTGCAGGACGCGCTGACCCGCTTCGAGCGGATGCGGGGCAAGGACGTGCTGTGGCAGCCCGGCATGGACCATGCCGGCATCGCCACGCAACTCGTGGTCGAGCGGCAACTGGCCGAGAAGCAGCAGAGCCGCCGCGACATGACGCGCGAGCAGTTTGTCGAGAAGGTCTGGGAATGGAAGGCCGAATCCGGCGGCGCCATCACGCAGCAGCTGCGCCGCCTCGGCGCCTCCTGCGATTGGAGCCGCGAGCGCTTCACCATGGACGAGGGGCTCTCCCGCGCCGTGCTCAAGGTGTTCGTGGAGCTGCACAAGCAGGGCCTGATCTACAAGGACAAACGGCTGGTAAACTGGGATCCGCGGCTGCAGACGGCCGTTTCCGATCTCGAAGTCGAAAGCATCGAGCTGAAGGGCCATCTCTGGCATCTGAAATATCCCATCGAGAACGAGCCGGGCCGCTTCATTGTGGTGGCGACCACGCGGCCCGAAACCATGCTGGGCGATACCGCGGTGGCCGTGCATCCCGACGATGAACGCTACAAGGATCTGGTCGGCAAGCGGGTGATCCTGCCCTTGGCGAGTCGGCCGATCCCCATCATCGCGGACGAGCATTCCGATCCCGAGAAGGGCACCGGCGCGGTCAAAATCACCCCCGGCCACGACTTCAACGACTTCGAGGTCGGCAAGCGCCACAACCTGCCGATCCTCAACATCCTCAACAAGGATGCGACGCTGAACGACAGCGTGCCGCAGGCCTATCGCGGGCTCGACCGCTTCAAGGCGCGCGAACAGATTCTGGCCGATCTGGAGGCGCTGGAACTGGTGGACAAGATCGAGCCGATCACCCACGCCGTGCCGCATGACGAGAAGACCAAGACCGTCGTGCTCGAACCCTATCTGACCGAGCAATGGTACTTTGATGTCAAGCCGTTAGCGGAAAAGGCTCTGAAAGCGGTTGAAGACGGGCGCACGCGTTTCGTGCCGGAGAACTGGACCAACGTCTATTTCCACTGGTTGAAGAACATCCAGCCCTGGTGCATCTCGCGCCAGCTCTGGTGGGGGCACCAGATACCAGTTTGGTATGGGCTCAAGATGGATGAGAACCGGCATATCGATTTTGCTGGCCCAAGCTCTGTTCGTGCGCTCAGCAGCGAGAGTTTTGAAGCATTCGTGGCCGAGACTGAAGAAGATGCCCTCAAGGCAGCGGAAGAATATTACGGACGACCAGTTGAAATAGGTGAGGACGGATTCCGTACTGATGCTCAAAGAGGTGGATTAGTTTTTCAGATATTTCGAGACGAAGACGTCCTCGATACTTGGTTTTCGTCCGCGCTGTGGCCGTTCTCGACGCTGGGCTGGCCGGACGAAACGCCGGAGCTGAAGCGGTACTATCCCACCTCCGTCCTCATCACCGGCTTCGACATCATCTTCTTCTGGGTCGCCCGCATGATGATGATGGGCCTGCACTTCATGGACGAGGTGCCGTTCCACACGGTCTTCATTCACACCCGCGTACTGGACGAGAAGGGCGTGAAGATGTCGAAGACGAAGGGCAACGTCGTCGATCCGCTCGATCTCATCGACCAGTACGGCGCCGACGCGCTGCGCTTCACGCTGGCGCTGGCGGCCGGGCAGGGGCGGGACATGCGCATCGGCCCCAGCCGCGTCGAAGTCAACCGCAACTTCGCCACCAAGCTGTGGAACGCCGCGCGCTTCTGCGAGATGAACGAATGCGTGACCAAAGCCGATTTCGATCCGGCCACGGTGTCGCTCACGCTCAACAAATGGATCGTGGGCGAAACCCGCGCCGCCGCCGCGGACGTCACCGGCGCGCTGGAGGCGCTGCGCTTCAACGAGGCCGCCGGCGCGGCCTATCATTTCGTCTGGGACGTGTTCTGCGACTGGTATCTGGAATTCGCCAAGCCGGTGTTCAACGGCAGCGACGAAGCGGCGAAGGCCGAGACGCGCGCCGCCGCCGCCTGGGTGCGCGACCAGATCCTCACGTTGCTGCATCCCTTCATGCCCTTCATCACCGAGGAATTGTGGGCGCGCACCGCCGAACATGCAGGCCCGCGCGAACACCTTTTGATCCAGTCCGCCTGGCCGTCGCTGTGGTCGCTGCCGGAGGACAAGGCGGCGCATGACGAGATGCAATGGGTGATCGACCTCGTCTCCGGCATCCGTTCCATCCGTTCGGAGATGAACGTGCCGCCGTCGGCGAAGATTCAACTGGTGCTGAAGGATGCCAATGCCGAAACCGCCCGCCGCCTGCAAACCCACCGCGACGTGATTGCGACCCTGGCGCGGCTGGCCGATGCGCGCACGGACGGCGCGCTGCCGCAAGGCTCGGCGCAGTTCGTGATCGGCGAGGCGGTGGCGGCGCTGCCGCTGGGCGACGTCATCGACTTCGCCAAGGAGCGCGCGCGCCTCGAAAAGGAGCTGAAGAAGGCCAACGACGAGATCGCCCGCTTCGACGCCAAGCTGGCCAATGAGCAGTTCGTCAGTCGCGCCCCCGAGGAGGTACTCGCCGAGCAGCGCGAGAAGCGGGCCGACGCGGCGGCGCTGGCGGCGCGGCTGAGCGAGGCGATCAAGCATCTGGGGTAGCGGGCGGGATGTTGGCGGCGTTCGCGCGTCTGCGTCGTCTGCAATACTGGCCTGCCTTGTTGCGGCGGCCGCCGCTCCCTATCTTTGACTCGAATCCGCTATCCAAGGACTTCCCATGACCTCGCTTTTCGATCCGCTTCAAGTGGGCAGCCTGCGCCTGCCCAACCGCATCGTGATGGCGCCGCTGACGCGTTCGCGGGCCAACCCGGAAACGCGCGTGCCGGTGCCGCTGATGGCGGAGTATTACGCCCAGCGCGCCACCGCCGGCCTGATCCTGTCCGAAGCCACCTCGGTCGATCCGATGGGCGTCGGCTATGTCGGCACGCCCGGCATCTGGTCCGAGGCGCAGACCGAAGGCTGGAAGGCCATCACCGCCGCCGTACACAAGGCGGGCGGGCGCATCTTCATGCAGCTCTGGCATGTCGGGCGCATCTCCGATCCGTCCCTCCTCGATGGCAAGCCGCCCATCTCCGCCAGCGCGATTGCGGCGGCTGGCGATGTCAGCCTGCTCAGACCCAAGCGGCCCTTTCCGGTCCCACGCGCGCTGGAGACGGACGAGATTCCCGCCGTCATCGCCGCCTATCGCAACGGCGCCGAGAACGCCAAGCGGGCCGGTTTCGACGGCGTCGAGATTCACGGCGCCAACGGCTATCTGCTCGACCAGTTCCTGCAGGACAAGACCAACCGGCGCAGCGATGCCTATGGCGGCAGCCGCGAGAAGCGGGCGCGCTTGATGCTGGAAGTCGCCGACGCCTGCTGCGAGGTGTGGGGCGCCGATCGCGTCGGGATGCACTTGGCGCCGCGTTGCGACTCGCACGACATGGGCGACAGCGATCGCCTCGCCACCTTCACCTATGTCGGCCGCGAACTGGGCAAGCGCAAGCTCGCCTTCATTTGCGCGCGCGAGGCGCAGCGCGACGACAGCATCGGGCCGGCGATCCGTGAGGCCTTCGGCGGCGTCTATATCGCCAATGAAGGCTTCACCAAGGACACGGCCGAGCGGGCGCTTACAGTGGGCGTGGCCGATGCCGTCGCTTTCGGCAAGGACTACATCGCCAACCCCGATCTGGTTGCGCGCTTTGTGGCCGGTGCACCGCTCAATGCCTGGGAGGCTGCCACCTTCTATTCGGGCGGCCCCAAGGGCTACACCGACTACCCGGCGATGCGCGAACCCGAACCGGCCTGAGCCTCACATCCACTCCGGCAGTCGGGCGGAAAATTGAGCCACCCGCTTGCTGGCGTCTCGGTATGATCGATGTATGATCGCAGATCAGCCGTCGAGGGAGGGCGCCGATGGCCATCGATCTGAAGGTGAACGGACAAGTCCACACGCTCGATGTGGAACCGGACACCCCGTTGCTCTGGGTGCTGCGCGACGAACTGGGGCTGACCGGCACCAAGTTCGGCTGCGGCGTCGCGGCCTGCGGCGCCTGCACCGTGCATCTGGACGGCGAGGCGGTGCGCAGTTGTGTCACGCCGGTTTCGACGGTGGCTGGCAAGGAGATTGTCACCATCGAGGGCCTCGGCGCGGGCGGATTGACCGATGTGCAAAAAGCCTGGATCACGCATCAGGTGCCGCAATGCGGCTATTGCCAGTCCGGCATGGTCATGGCCGTGGCGGCGCTGCTCAAAACCAATCCCCATCCCAGCGATGCCGATCTCCAGGCGGCAGTGACGAACATCTGCCGCTGCGGTTCCTATCCGCGCATTCGCGCCGCCGTGCGCGAACTCGCGGGCAAGGCGTGAGGGCGACGCCATGACCACACGCAGGATGGTTTTGCTGGGCGGCGTCGCGGCGGGCGGCGCTCTGATCGTGGGCTATGCGCTGTGGCCGAGCCACCGGCGCGAACGCGAAAACGCATTGGCCGCCGGGCCGGACGAGCGCTTCGTCAGCAACTGGATCAAGATCGCCAATGACGGCATCGTCACCGTGATTGTGCCCCATTGCGACATGGGCACGGGCAACATCACCGCGCTCACGCAGATGGCGGCCGAGGAACTCGACGCCGACTGGAGCCAGATGCGTGGCGAGCAGGCGCCGCCCGATCCGCTGTTCGCCAACGGTGCGCTGGCCGAAGGCTTCATCCTGTCCGGCCAGAATATCGGATACGGCCAGGTGCCGGCTTTCCTGCGCGGCCTCGTCGGCAACAGCTTCCGCACCATCGCCGAGTACAAGAACCTGCAGATCACCGGCGGTTCCTCGGCCGTACGCTTCACGGGTGTCTACGGGATGCGCGTGACGGGCGCGGCGGTGCGCGAGATGCTGGTGATGGCGGCGTCGGCGCGCTGGAACGTCTCGCCCGATGCCTGCCGCACCGAGAAGGGCCGCGTGTTCCACGGCGGCAAGAGCTTCGGCTATGGCGAGCTGGCGGCGGAGGCGGCAGCGTACACGCCGTCCGACAACCCGGTGCTCAAGTCGCCTGACAAGTACACCATCGTCGGCCGGCCAGTGCCGCGTTTCGATGTGCCGGCCAAGGTCAACGGCACGGCGCAGTACGGCATCGACGTGCGCGTGCCGGGCATGCTCTACGCCGCCTTGCGCATCGCGCCGGTGTTCGGCGCCAAGCTGGCCTCGGTCGACAGCGTGGCGGCGGAGAAAATGCGCGGCGTGAGCAAGGTGGTGAAACTCGACGATGCCGTCGTGGTGGTGGCGGACCGCTTCTGGCGCGCCAAGAATGCCGTGGAATCGCTGGCGCCGGTGTGGCGCAAGAGCGGCAACGAGGACGAGACATCGGCGCGCATCACAGCCAAGCGCGATGCCCTGCTCAAGTCCGGTCCTGTCAAGTCCGACGTCAAGACGGGCGCGGGCGCCGATGCGTTGGCCAAAGGCAAGCTGGTCGAGGCGCAGTACAGCGTGCCCTATCTTGCTCATGCGCAGATGGAGCCGGTGAACGCCACCGCGCTCTTTAAGGACGGTACGCTGGAGGTATGGTCCGGCACGCAGGACGGCCTCGGCGCGCGCGCCTATTGTGCCGAAGTGGCGAAGCTGCCGCTGGAGAAGGTCACGTTCCATCAGTTGCAGATGGGCGGCGGCTTTGGGCGTCGGCTGCCCGGCTATTTTAACTTCCTGCGCTACGCGGCGCAGACGGCGATGGCGATGCCAGGCCTTCCCGTGAAGCTGCTCTTCACTCGCGAGGAAGATATGCAGCACGATTACTACCGGCCGAACGTCATCTCCTGCTTCCGCGCCGCGCTGGACGGCAAGGGGGCGCCGCTCGCCTGGGTCAACGACTACACCACCGAGGACGATCCGAACCCCGAAGCCCATATCGTTTACGATATTCCCAATCAGGCCATCGGTGCGGCCAAGCTGACGACCTCGATTCCCACCGGGCCCTGGCGCAGCGTCGAGGCCTCGTGGCACGGATTCTTCATCGAGTCGTTCGTGGACGAACTGGCTCATGCGGACGGCGCCGATCCTTACGCCTATCGCCGGACGCTGCTGGCGCAGCGGCCGCGCCATCGGGCCGTGCTGGAGCTGGCGGCGCAGCAGGCGGGCTGGGGCACGGCGCTGCCCAAAGGCCGCGCGCGCGGCATCGCGCTCTTCGAATCCTTCCAGACTATCGTGGCCGAAGTGGCCGAGGTGGAAGTGGACGACAAGGGCGCGCTGACCGTTCATCGTGTCACCGCCGCGGTCGATGCCGGCACCACGGTCAATCCGGATGGACTGCGGGCGCAGGTCGAAGGCGGCATCATCTTCGGGCTTGGCGCGGTGCTGAACGGCGCCATCTCCATTGACAAGGGCCGCGTGATGCAAGCCAACTTTCCGGACTATGAAATGGTGAAATTGGCAGATTGTCCGCAAATCGAGGTGCATCTCAGCAACAGCGACGGGCCCTATGGCGGCGGCGGCGAGCCGGGCGTGCCGCCGCTGGCGCCAGCGATCACCAATGCCATTTTTGCCGCCACAGGCGCACGGATTCGCGATTTGCCGGTACGCGGCCAGGATCTGGTCGCAGCAATTACGCATCCGCCGCAAAAGCAGACGTCGGGTTGAACTATAATCATAAGGAATTCAGTGGTTAATCCGTCAATTTGCAGATATTGGATTAACCATGCGGCTTGCTGCTAAAAGCCCGGCGCCTTAAGCTTGCAGGGAATTTTGCCGCCATCCGGCTGGGGGAAGCATGCGCAAAGTCCTGGCAGCGGCGCTGACGCTCGCGGTGGCAGTGGCCGGAACCTCGGCCCTCGCGCAGGGTCGGGGCAACGCGGGCACCAAGCTGGCGTGGTTCCAGCGCCATACGATCTTCCATTCCGGGCTGGTGGGCAGCCATACGGTGGCGCTGACTTTCGACGACGGGCCGAACCGTCACACGCTGGAGGTGCTGGCGGTTCTGAAGAATTACGACATCAAGGCGACTTTCTTCATCGTGGGGCGGATGGCGCGCGCCAATCCCCGCGTGCTGGATGAGATCGCCGCGCAGGGCCATCTGCTTGCCAACCACAGCAATACCCATCCCTTCATGGGCTCCAGCTACGACGCCGATCCACAGAAACTGATTGAACAAGTCAAGCCGGTGAACAACGAGATCGCGCCCCTGATGCCGAGAGACACCCAGTTGTTCTTCCGTGCGCCATTTGGTGCCTGGCGCTTTGCGCACGCCACCATACTGAACGCCGATCCTACGTTGAAACGCTATATTGGGCCGATCTACTGGGATGTCGGCGGCGAGATCCGTATGGATGCGCAAGGTTATGTAATGAGTTCGGCCGACTGGGAGTGTTGGCACAAGCGCTGGCCCGCCCAGGTCTGTGCCAAGGGATATTTGCGCGAAATCCGCCGGGAGAATGGCGGCGTGGTGCTGATGCATTGTATCCATTCACAGTCCGGCGCTCTGGTAGCCGATGTGGTGCCGGCGCTGATCGAGGAGGGCTATCGTTTTGTCCGCCTGGATCAGGTTCCGGCCTACGACAAGTACAAGACCCCACCGGAAAAGGCGCCGCTGGTCGCAGTTGCCGATGCCGGGGACACGGGCAATGCGCCCGAACAGGGCTGGCCGGCCTCGGTCCTGCCTTACTGACCCGGCCGCGCAGTTGCCCGCCTCTGTACCCTCCGTTATAGGCTGGGCCGGTGAAGGGGCCACAGCCCCCGGTGTCACGCCCGAAACCGGCGGGCCTGAGCCGTTCACCCGCTCGGTGATGTTGATGGCGATGGCCGCAGGCGCGCTTGTCGATTTTCAGTCTCTGAAGGACGGAGCCGCAGAGCGCGAGCCCTTTGCGTACCTGATCGTGCCAGGCTTCGTCCGGGTCGAAGCGCAGAAGGGAATCGAGGCCGATTTTCCCGAGGTGGCTCATCCCGGCAGTTTTCCGCTGGGCGCGCTCCGGTTTGGGCCGCGCTTCGCAGAGTTGATCGCGGAACTGACGGGCGCGGAGATGACGAAGATCGTGGAAGAGAAACTCGGCATCGATCTCTCCGGCCGGCCCACCACCGTGACGGTGCGCGGGCAGAGCCGTGCGGCCGATGGCCAGATCCACACCGACAGCAAGTCCAAGCTGGTCACGCTGCTGCTTTACATGAACAGCGAATGGGAAGGCGGCGAGGGCAGGCTTCGCCTGCTGCGCGGGCCGCACGACCTCGAGGACTACGTCGCCGAGGTGCCGCCCGACCGCGGTACCCTGCTGCTGTTCAAGAACGGGCCGATGGCGTGGCACGGCTTTGCTCCGTTCGAGGGTCCGCGCCGCGTGATCCAGGTGAACTGGGTGACGGACGATGCGGTGGTGCGCCGCGAAGGCGCGCGCCATCGCCTCAGCGCCTTCACCAAGCGGCTGTTCGGCCGCCGGGCTGGGCAGGGAACGTCGCATGCCGCTCGCCATTGAAACCTTCAAGAACGGCGTGGGCGGCTCTTCGCTCTATAAGGCGCTGACGCATCCTTTGGCCGCGGGCGCGGCGCGCGAACTGGTGGCGCGGCTCGAAGCAGCCGGCGCGGTGGCGCTCTACGATCCGGATAACGTCATTTCGGCGTTCGACGCCTTCTACCCGCTCACGGACGTGAAGATCGCCGGGCTCTACGTGCAGAACGTGACGCATCTGGGCGCGCGCTTTGCGGGGCACGCGGCGCGCCCGGTGACGGCGTTGCCGCAGAGCAAGTGCCGGGCGCTGTTCATCGCCTCGTTCGACGAAGCGCGGGCGCTGCGCCAGATCGGCCATCTCATTCCGGACGGCGCGCAGGTCTTCAGCTTCGAGAGCCTGAAACTGCCCGCCGACATGCTCTCCGAGCCGGCGCGCTACCTTTCGACGCTGAACTTCGCCACCAACTTTGTCTTTTTCCGCGACGCGGGCGGGCACCACACGCGCCTCGTCAGCGCTAATTACTGGACGCGCTACGGGGCAAAGGATGTGCACGTCTGGTGCCGGTTGTTCGATGCCAGAGGCCGCGAGTTGGCAACCTGGACGCAGAACTGCCCCGATCCCGAAGGCAGCCTTGTCATCGACAGCGCCGAGGTGCGCGCCCGCTTCCGCCTTCCCGAGTTCACGGGCCAGCTCTTTGTGCATGTCATCGGCACCGCTGGGCACGATGTGGTGAAATATGCGCTCGACACCTATGGCGACGGGCCCGGCGTGCTGTCGCAGACCCATGACGCCAATTCCTGGCCCTCCGATCTCTACGCCGGCCTGCCGGCGCCGGACGTGGGCGAGGAGGTGGTGCTGTGGGTGCAGAACAGCCATCCCAGCCCTATCGCCGCAGGCGAGATCGGCCTCGGCCTGATGGGCGGGAATCATGTTGCCTACCTTGATGACACGATCGGTCCTTTTGCCACGCGCCGCCTGGGTGTTGCCGAACTGCTGCCCGAGGCCCGCTGGCCCGCGCAGATCGAAATTCATGCAGGCAAGCACATCGTGCGTCCGCGCTACGAAGTGTTTGCGGCGAACGGCCGTTCGCGCATCTCGCACCCCAATGTCGAGCGTGATGACCTCAAATCCGATCCCGCCATCGCCGGGCTCGGCGCGTATTTCGGCAAGGGCTTCATCCTGCCGGCGCCGGTACTGCCGCCGGCGCGCTATCGTTCCGTCATGCTACCCACGCCCATGTCGACGGCACAGACGCATCTGCCGGTGAAGGCGCTGATCTATCAGTCCTCTGGCGCGCTGGTGGCGGAGGAACGGCTGGGCAATCTGCCGCGCGGCGAATCCGTGGCGCTCGATCTTTCGCGGATCGCGGGCGGCAAGCTTTATGAGGCCGGCGGTCATGTCGAGTTGGTCTACGATTTCGACGCCGGCGAGGTGGCGGATGGCTGGTTGCACGCGCTGTTCCGCTACACCGATCTTCGCAGCGGCCATGTAGCGGAAACCAGCTTCGGCGCGCACATCTTCAATTCGCCGCTGGTGTGGCGGGGCGAGCCGCAATCCTATTCCGGCTCGCCGCCGGGGCTTTCGACGCGGCTGTTCCTGCGGCTGGCGCCGGCGCCGCTGGAGACGATCTGCCATCTGACCTATCCCGTTTCGGACGCTTGGCACCGGGAATCGACGACGCATTTCATCCTGATGTCGGGACGAGGGCGCGAAGTGGCGCGCCGGGCCGTGAACATTCCCGCCTCCGGCTCGTTGTTGTGGCGCGTCAGCGAGTATTTCGACGCGGCGACACTCAAGGCCGTGGGACCGTATTCCTACGTCATCATCCGTGACGAAACCTGCCGACTGTTCGGTTATCAGGGCGCCTTCGCCGCTGATGGCAGCTTCGGCTTCGATCACATGTTCGGCTTCTGATGGATCAATTCCAAACCGCGCCGGCGTGCTGGGTCGTGACTGACGGCAAGGCCGGCATGCAAAGCCAGTGCGTGGGCTTGGCCGAGGCGCTGGGCTACGATCCCGTGATCAAGCAGGTAGCGCTGCGCGCGCCGTGGCGGCAACTGTCGCCCTATTTCCGGATGGGGCATGACTACGCTTTCACCAAAGGCAGTGATCCCTTGTTGCCGCCCTGGCCCGATTTGCTGATCGCGACCGGCCGGCACAGCATCGCGGCCTCACTTTATGTGCGGGAACAAAGCCGCCGCGCCGGCAAACGCACGGTGACGGTGCAGATCCAGAATCCCGTGTTGTCGCCGCGCTATTTCGATCTCGTCATCGTGCCGCAGCATGATCGGCTGAGCGGTCCCAATGTGATTTCCACGATGGGGGCACTGCATCGCATCACGCCGGAATTGTTGAAGCGCGAAGCCGAAATTTTTGCGCCGCAGGTCGCGCATCTGCCGCGCCCCTATATCGGCGTTCTGATCGGCGGCCCGAACTCGGCGTACAGCTTCGGCGAAGAAGAGATGACGCGGCTCGCTCGACTGCTTGTACGCGCGGCGGACGACGGCGGCGGCAGCCTGCTGGTCACGCCGTCCCGGCGGACGGGCGAGCGCAACATGGCGATCTTGCGCGAAATTCTCGGCGCACGCCCGGCCTTCATCTGGGACGGGACTGGCGCCAATCCCTATTTCGGCATGCTGGGGCTGGCCGACTATCTGGTCGTGACTTCGGACTCGGTCAACATGGTTTCGGAAGCAGTGGCTGCGGCCAAGCCGGTGCATGTTTTCGACTTGCCGGGCGGCACTGCCAAATTCGGACGCTTTCATGCGGCGCTGCGCACCCGCGGCTTGGCGCACCCGTTCGACGGCTCGCTGCATTCCGATGTCCCAGACCTGCCGAATGACGACATGGCCCGCGCTGTCCAGGCTGTGCGCGCGGCAATGTGCGCAGCGTGGGGCTGAATTCGGTGTCCACGGCCGCCATTGGCTGTCTTGTGTCGTCGTTCCTATGATGCCGCCGCCAGAGCCGCGTTGGCCTCGAGCCAGCCATAGAACGCGGCAAGGCCTTCGCCCGTGCGCGCCGATACGGTCAGAATCGTCAACCGCGGATTGATGCGCAGCGCATTTGCCTTGCAGGCGGCCAGATCGAAATCGCAATGTGGCGCCAGATCGGCCTTGTTGACCAGCATCAGGTCGGAGGCGGCGAACATGTCGGGATATTTGAGCGGCTTATCCTCGCCCTCAGTTACTGACAGCACGACCACCTTATGTGCCTCGCCCAGATCGAAGGCAGCAGGGCAGACCAGATTGCCGACATTCTCGATGAAGATCACTGCGCCCTGGGGCGGCGACAATTCGTCGAGCGCGTGGCCCACCATGTGCGCGTCGAGGTGGCAACCCTTGCCGGTGTTGATCTGCACCGCACGCGCGCCCGCTTTGCGGATGCGTTCGGCATCGTTGGCGGTCTGCTGGTCGCCCTCGATTACTTCGATTATGAGCTTACCTGAAAGATCAGCGATGGTGCGCGCGAGTAGCGTAGTTTTGCCCGAACCTGGGCTCGAGACGAAGTTAAGCGCAAAATTGCCATTTGCCTTCAGTCGCGCCCGATTCTCGGAGGCATAGGCATCGTTCTTCGAAAGGATGTCGCGCTCGATACGGATAATACGCTCCTGGCTGAGGCCCGGAACATGCACGCCAGCCAGGCCCGCGCCGTAATCGATGGCGCCCTCGCCGTGATGATGGCCGTAATCGTGATGGTGATGATGCTCATGGTCATGATCGTGTTCGTGGGCATGGCCGCTGGCGTTTGGCTCACCGCAGCCGCAAACAGTGCACATCAGGCGATCTCCAGTTCGATGAGGCGG
Organism: Alphaproteobacteria bacterium; assembly: GCA_018971835.1. GTDB lineage: Bacteria > Pseudomonadota > Alphaproteobacteria > Micropepsales > Micropepsaceae > Rhizomicrobium. Next base: position 28,253 of record JAGWZW010000020.1, on the reverse strand, counting down.
AGTTCATCGCCGCCGGTCATCTGCACGTGATAATTCGCGCAGTTGGGGCAGGCGCCGCCGCGCTCGGACAGCGGCACCTCCTCTGCGCAGTCCAGACACCAGCCCTTGCCTGGACTATATAGGATGTCGAGCCGCGCGCCCTCTGCCGCCGCACCGCGCGCCGCCGCATCGAAACAGAAGGCCAGAGCCTTCGGCTCGACCGCAGCCAACGCGCCGACCGCCAGCCGCACGGTCTTCACCCGCTGTGCAGCATGCTTGCGGGCCTCTTCCTCGATCAGTTCGACCAGCGATTCTGCTAGCGCCATTTCGTGCATGGGCCGTCTCCAGCCGATGTTTGTCATAAGGATCGAACAAGGCGATGAGATATACCAGCCGCTTTTCGGTCGCAGTGCGGTCCGGGCGCCCGGACGCCGGGCGCAAATGGCCGGAAACGGTGGAAATTTCGGGGGTCAATGCCGCCCAGGACATGGTAAGCTACCAATGGATTCAGACCAACCGGGATGTTGGACGTGCTTTTGCTGCAGCATGAAGAGATCGGGCCAGGCCGTGGCGGAGCGAACCGTGAGCGCCGCTGAACCGATTCCGGACGCGCGCGGCTGGCTTGAACGCATCCACGCCCTGCCGCTGACGCGGCGCGTGCGGATAATGAACGTCTGTGGCGGCCATGAACGCTCCATCTCGATGGCGGGGTTGCGAGGCGCGTTGCCATCCTTGATCGAACTCATTCCGGGGCCCGGCTGTCCGGTTTGCGTCTGCCCCGAGGAAGACGTGCATGCGGCGATCCAGCTTGTGTTCAACCAGGATATCACGCTGGTGGCCTTCGGCGACATGCTGCGCGTTCCCGCCAACGTGCCGAAGGGCGAGCCGCGTTCGCTGCAGGAAGCGCATGCTGCCGGCGGCGACGTCCGCCCGATTGCCTCCCCGCGCGAAGCCGTGAAGATCGCGCAGCAGAATCCCGATCGCGAAGTGGTGTTCTTCGCCGCCGGCTTCGAAACTACTACAGCGCCGGTGGCGGCGCTGCTGGTCGAGGGCGTGCCGCCCAATCTTTCGCTGCTGCTTTCCGGGCGGCGCACTTGGCCGGCGGTGGCGCTGTTGCTGGGAAGCGAGGAGCCATGCTTCGATGCGCTGATCGCGCCGGGGCATGTCTCTGCGGTGATGGGGCCGGAAGAATGGAACTTCGTGCCTGCAGAACATGGCATGCCCGCGGCGGTGGCGGGCTTCGAGCCGGTGAGTCTCCTGGCGGCGCTCTACTCGGTGCTGCGCCAGCATCTGGCGGGGCGAAGCTTCCTCGACAATTGCTATTCCGCCGTGGTCAAGCGCGGCGGCAATCCCACGGCGCGCCAGTTGCTCGACCGCGCGTTCGATACCGTGGACGCCAACTGGCGCGGTATCGGCACGATTCCGGCTTCCGGTTTTGCACTGAAGGATGAACTGGCGCAGGTCGATACCTTGCGCCGCTTCCGCCTAGACATCGACGAACGCCGCAAACGTGCCGGCCAGATGCCGCCGGGCTGCGATTGCGCGCGCGTTGTGCTGGGCAAGATCTATCCCAACCAGTGCGCCCTCTACGGAAAGGCCTGCACACCGCGCCGGCCGGTCGGCCCGTGCATGGTTTCGGACGAAGGCGCCTGCCGCATCTGGTGGTCGTCCGGCATACGAGAGGGCCGCGGCGAACGCGCCGGCAGCCACTATTGACGGCGTGTGGCGCGAGGGGATGAGGGCTGAACCATGATCAAAGACCGCCACATCACCCTGGCGCATGGCAATGGCGGGCGCTACATGCGCGAGCTGATCGAGGGTGTGTTCGTGCGTCATCTTGCGAACCCGGCGCTTGATGTGCTGCACGATGCCGCGCCGCTGGCGCTCGATCACCGGCTTGTGCCGTACATCACGACCGATGCCTTTACCGTGCAACCGCTGGAATTTCCCGGTGGCGACATCGGTTCGCTCGCCGTCAATGGCACCGTCAACGACCTGGCGGTCAGCGGCGCAGTGCCGCATTTTCTTACGCTCAATGCCATTATCGAGGAAGGCCTGGCCGTCGATCTGCTCGATCGCGTGGTGGCGAATTTGGCAGAGGCTGCCGCAACGGCCGGTGTCAAAATCGTAGCTGGCGATACCAAGGTGGTGCCGCGCGGTCAGGGCGGGGGACTCTATCTCGCCACCACCGGCGTGGGCCTGCGCGATACGGGATGCGCGCTCGGCCTCGACGCCATCCGCGTTGGTGACGCGATCCTGGTGAGCGGACCAGTCGGCGATCACGGCATCGCCGTGATGCTGGCGCGTGAAGCCTTCGAACTCAAAGGCGCAGTGCGTTCCGATTGTGCCAGCGTGCTGCCTTTCACCGCACCGGTAGCGAGGTTCGCAGGGACGCATTTCATGCGCGATCCCACCCGCGGCGGGCTGGCCACCGTGGCCCACGAGATCGCGCGCGCCAGCGGCACGGACGTTCACCTCTATGAGGCACAGGTGCCGGTGCGCGATGCTGTACGTTCGGTGTGCGAAATTCTTGGTTACGATCCTTATTATCTTGCCTGCGAGGGGCGGGTGGTCGCCGTTGTGACGCCCGAGACGGCCGACGACGTACTGGCGCTCTGGCGCACTCTGCCGCATGGCGCACAGGCGAGCCGCGTCGGCACGATTGAGGCCGGACGCGGGCGCGTGGTGCTCGAAACCGCGATCGGCGGCTCACGGTTTCTGGAAGAACTGGAGGACGATCCCTTGCCGCGCATCTGTTAGAGCGTGGGCAATTCAGACCAACCAGTTGGCGGTTTTGTACCAGGCGGCGGTTTCGCCAAAGCCTTCGCGAAGTCCGATTCGGGATTGGTAGATTGACGGTGGGAGCGCCTCATGTGGCGATACCGACCAGTCGGGATGCAGCATTTCTCGAGCCTTTCCCGCCGTAAAAATCGGCGCGTGGCCGCGCAGGCGTCCCCACTGCGCCGACAACGCACCTGCGGTGAGCAGCGCGCTCCCGGGAATGCGCACCAGCCGCGGGGCATTGCCCACCGCACGCGCGGCTTCGCCGACGATTTCGGACATCGCATAGCCCGCAGGGTTCGTGTCCGCCAGCGCGTAGCATCCTGCGCGGCCGGCTCCAGCGGCGAAGCGCACAATGGCGCGGGTCGCGTCGGCGGCATGGATCATGGCAATGCGGCCCGATCCAAACACGGGAACGACGGGCCGCGCGGCGGCCTTGAAGATCGCAAGCGTTTCGCGGTCCCACGGTCCGTAGATTGCGGGCGGGCGCAGGATTACCAGGCGGTCCGCTGCATCGGCATAGACGGCACGCGCCGCCTCTTCGCCCGCGCGCTTGCTGGCCGCGTAATCCGAAAGTTGCGGTTCGCGTGCCGCCAGCGACGAGATCGCCACAAAGCGGGCAGCGGGCGCATGCCGCCGCGTGAGTAGGGCGATGGTCTGGGTGCCGTCGCGGTTCGTGCGCAAGAACTCTGCCGCATTGCGCGCCTTGATCAGGCCTGCCGCATGCACCACGACATCGGCGCCGGTAACGAGCCTTTCGAGCGCCGACGTTTCTTCAAGGCTTCCACTCACAACGTCGAAGGCAAGGCCGCGCCATAAATCATGAACCGGATTGCGCCGTGCCAAGATGCGCAGCCCAACGCCCTCACGGGCCAGAGCCGCCACCAGGTGCACGCCGAGAAAGCCTGTCGCGCCGGTGACGGCGACGACCGGCGCGCCGCTCATTCCGCGCCGGCGATCGCGGGAACCGGCGCCGCGGTCCGCTGGAAGTCACCGGCGAGATACATGGCGCGGGCGCGGCTGCGGCTTAGCTTGCCCGACGAGGTCTGCGGCAGGCTGTGGGGAGGCACCAGAACGATCTTCGTCTCCAGGCCGTGCCGTCCGCGGAAGATGTTGGCGATTTCGCTACTCAGGGCAGCGCGCTTTACCGGATCGGAAAGGCGGCATTGCACCAGCACAACGACTTCCTCATCCGTTTCGCCGTCGACCGAGAATACCGCGACGTCGCCGCTGCGCAGCAGATCAACCTCGGCTTCCGCAGTCCATTCGAGGTCTTGCGGCCAGAGGTTGCGGCCGTTGACGATAATAAGATCCTTGGCGCGACCAGTGATGACGATCTCGCCGTTGATCAGATAGCCGAGGTCTCCGGTGTCCATCCAACCGTCTGCGGCCATGACGCGGGCAGTTTCCTCAGGCGCACCGAAATAGCCGGTCATCATGCTCGGGCCGCGCACGAAAATGCGCCCGATGTGACGATCGGCCAATGCGCGCCCCTTGTCATCTCGCACCTCAAGATCGTGATCTGGCAGGATCTCGCCGCACAGTACGAACGTGCGCGTGCGCGAACCACCCTTGGGCGCAGAAATCGCAAGATGCTTGTCTTCCAAGACCGTCCCGTCGACGGTATCGTACTGCGCACCTCGGCCGGGCGACGTAAAACTCAGTGCCAACGTCGCTTCGGCCATTCCATAGCTGGGCACGAAAGCGTCGGCGCCGAAGCCATGAGAAGCAAATCGCTCGGCGAAACGCGCAAGCACGTTGGGCCGGATCATGTCACCGCCAATACCGGCGCCGCGCCAGCTTGACAGGTCTATGCCGTCGGTCGACGCGGTTTCGGCGCGCCGCGCGCACAATTCGTAACCAAAAGACGGGCTAAAAGAGAGTGTGCCCCGATTGCGGCTGATCAGGTGAAGCCACAGTAGCGGTCGCCGCGCGAAGTCACGTGTGGGAATCACATCCACCGTCATCTGGCATGCCATCGGCGTCAGCAGAAAGCCGACAAGGCCCATGTCATGATAAAATGGAAGCCAGGATACCCCCCGATCGCCTTCGACAATCGCGATCCCATGGCGCCCGGAGTAATGGGCATTGGCCATGAAGGCGCGCTGTGTCACCGCTACGCCCAGCGGGAAGCGTGTGCTCCCAGATGAGAATTGCAGATAGGCAAGGCCTTCTGACCTCTGTTCCGGCAGCGTGCCGACAAACGGGGTGACTGCATCGAGCGCAGCGGGCGTGCCGGCCCGCTTCAAGCCGAGCCCTGATACCGCTTCGCCGAGCCATCCCTCCAGCATGGCCGGCCCGAACGCCGCGCTCGCCTTGGCGCTTTCGATCATGCGTCGCAAATGGGAGAGGTAACCATCCTTACCGCCGAAAGCGGCGGGCAACGGCAGGGGGGCGGGGATGAGCCCTGCGTATTGGCAGGCAAAGAAAAGCCGCGCAAAGTCGCCGTCGCTCTCGGCGATAAGGGCGACCCGCTCGCCGGGCTCAAGGCCGGCGCCCAGCATCTTGCGCGCCAAGGCCCGGGCCTGCTCGCGCAATACCCGGTAAGGCAAGGCTTCAACGAGCGTGCCCTTGCCAGAAAAGAAATTCAGGCCGGTTGCGCCTTGCGCGGCATAATCCAGCGCTTGGCCAATTGTGCCGAAATCGGCATGGCGCTTTCTCTGTCCGGGGTGATAGGCCGGCGTCGGTTCGGTCATCATACTAAAGGAATGTTACAATAGCCCTTGCTTGTTCCCGCTATCAGAAACCGTATGGAATGGCAATTCCCGACTTGCAACCGGAGGGTGTGCTACCCCGGTCTTGTGCGGCTCGGGATGGACTTCGATTCCGCTCCGCGCGTAGTTTGAGAGGAGGTTGATATTTTACCAGTAGGATATTTCATGAATATTCCGGGCCGCGTCCACTTCGTCTGGATCGGACCGAGCCTGCCGTGGGCCTATGTATTTGCCGTGCTCTCCGCGGCCGAGCGCGGCGAGTTGTCCGAGGTGATCCTTCACCATACTGACTCGCTGGAGAAAGGTTCTTGGCTCGATACCTTAAATCGAGCGCCCCACGTCGAAATGCGCAACCTCGATCCTTTCGCCTACTTAGCCCGGACAGGGCAGGCGCTCGGTGTCGGTGATGGGCTGGTGATGATCTACCGCCAGCTGGCTAGCCCGGTGATGCGGGCCGATGTACTGCGGGCGGCTATACTGTACCTGGAGGGCGGCATCTACCTGGACCTTGACACGATCACTACGGCCTCACTTCGTCCGCTCCTTGCCGCGCAGCAATTTGTCGGCAGTGAATTCATCGTCTGGCCTGGGTCGGTCCGCAGGTCACGCTCGCCGGTTATATGGGCTCGTCATCTACTGCTCGACCTACTTCGCAAGGCGCTGCAGAAAATTCCAGATGGCTGGGAAAAATTTCGTCGTATTGAGAATTTGTATAGTCGTGGCGTCAACAACGCCGTGATGGGTGCGAGTGCAGAATCGCCCCTGTTGGCTGCCTACTTACGGGCGATGCTTAAAGTGCCGCTCGACCCGCCGCCAGATGCCTACGCGCTGGGGCCCGATTTGCTACAGGCGGTGATCGATGGCTTCGGTCAGTCCGGTCTGACCGTCCACGCTCCACATGTCTTTTATCCCATGCCGCCGGAGATATCCGAGCACTGGTTCAGGGTTGGGCGTCCCGCGCGGTTGCAGGCAGTCCTGTCAGCGGAGACCCGAGTGGTGCATTGGTACGCTTCGGTCCGCACCAAATCCCGGGTGGCGCAAATCAATCCGGCCTATGTGCGGGCTAACCGATCGCAACAGCTCTATAGCGCACTGGTCTGCGCGGCCATTGAGGATTTGCCTGAAGACGAGGATCTGGTGCCTCCGACGGTACCCGACGCCCCCCGGACGGCTACGGTTTAGCCCGAATTCCTGGCTTATCTTGCGGCAAATGGTTACCGGCAGGGGTAGCTTGCTTCGGGCCCGAACGCGACGTATTTTCCACAGTTAGGTGTCAGTCCGGTAATGGTCTGGCCAGAGGAGTATTACCGTCGAGGCGCTGGGGCTGGCACGTCTTACCGTTTTGGGGCAAAGACGTGCCCTTCTAACTGCCGACATAACATGGGGCGTATCATAGTGAGAAAAAGCGGCATCCGCATCGCAATTGCCGGGCTGGGAAATTGCGCAAGTTCTCTGATCCAAGGTATCCACTACTATACGCCCGAACGGTGCCGAGAAGGCGTCATCGGGTTGATGCACGCGGAAATCGGCGGCTACTTGCCGTGCGACATTAAAGTCGTCGCAGCCTTCGATGTTGACGCGCGCAAGGTCGGCACGGACGTGCACCGGGCGATCTTCGCCAAGCCAAACTGTACCAAGATATTCCAGCCGGACATCCCCGATAGCGGCGTCACCGTGCGCATGGGCCAGGTGCTCGACGGAATTTCCGAACATATGGCGGATTATGTCGACGATCGCACCTTCGTGCGCTCCGATGCCAGAGAACTGACCAAGGCCGAGATCGTTGCCGAGTTGAAGCGCAGCGGTGCTGAAGTTCTGTTGAACTACGTTCCGGTCGGATCGGAGAAGGCTGCGCGCTTCTACGCCGAATGTGCACTGGAGGCCGGTATCGCCTTCATCAACAACATGCCCGTGTTTATCGCCAGCGACAAGGAATTTGCGGAGCGCTTCAAGGCACGCGGCCTTCCGATTATCGGCGACGACATCAAATCCCAGCTCGGCGCTACGATTACTCACCGCATCCTGACCGATCTGTTTGCCAAGCGCGGCGTCAAGCTGATGCGTACCTATCAGCTCAACACCGGCGGCAATACCGATTTCCTAAACATGAAGAATCAGGAACGGCTTGCCTCAAAGAAAACTTCGAAGACCGAGGCCGTCCAGTCTGTCGCCAAAAAACGCATGGCGGACAACGATATCCACGTCGGCCCGAGCGACTACGTGCCGTGGCAGAACGATAACAAGGTCTGCTTCATACGGATGGAAGGGCGCCTGTTCGGCGATGTTCCGATGGATCTGGAGATGCGGCTCTCGGTCGAGGATTCGCCAAATTCAGCTGGCGTGGTTATTGACATGATCCGCTGCTGCAAGTTGGCGCTGCAAAACGGTATCGGCGGCGTTCTGGAAGGGCCGGCCGCCTATTTCTGCAAGCATCCGGCGGTGCAGTACACCGACGACGATGCCTATGCCATGACGGAGACCTTCATTCGCGCCAACACGCTGAAGGTTTCCGTGGTTCGATGAAGTGCCTTATTGTCGCGGCGGGGCAGGGTACCAGGCTTCGTGAAAAGGGCGAACTCAAACCCCTGATCCGCATCAACGGCGTACCGCTGATTGAACGCGTGATCGGGTGTGCCCGTAGCGCCGGGATCGACGGCTTTGTTGTGGTCAGCGGCTACCGCGGTGAGCAACTGCGCGAGGCGCTTGACGTCTTGGCGGTGCGCGAGGGAATTTCCGTCACGCATGTCGTCAACGCCCTGTGGAATCGCGCCAACGGCCTTTCTGTGCTCGCCGCTAAGGCCCGTCTTACCGAGCCATTCCTGCTTACCATGTGCGACCACCTGGTCGACGCCGATATCTATCGCATCCTGGCCGCGTCTCCTGTCGGGCGGGATGGTGTCACTCTTGGGGTCGATTTCAATCTCAACTGTCCATTGAATGATCTGGAGGATGTCACGCGCGTGAAGTGTGCGGACGGCCGCATCGAGCGGATCGGCAAGATTATCCGCGATTTCAATGCCATCGACACCGGCGTGTTTCATTGCACGCCGATCATCTTCGACGCGCTGGAGGCAAGCCAGGCCGAAGGCGACGACAGCATTTCCGGCGCCATGAATATGCTGGCGCGCTGGAGCAGGGCATATGTTCTCGACATCGGCGAACGGCTATGGGTCGATGTCGACGATCCGATGGCGTTCGACAAGGCTGAGGCTCTGTTAAAATCCGGGCGCTTATGATCCGGCCGCTATACGCAGCTAACCCAGCGTCATCTGCGCCATCGCTTGGCAAGGTATCCTGTGCAGAGCGCTGAACCCGTCCGCCGTACCTCGGACATCGAAGAGGTAACTAATCGCTACCTCATACACCCTGTTGCGGCCAGCCTCGTTCCGCTCTTCGCAGCCTTGCATGTTACGCCTAATGCGGTATCGCTGACGGGAATGTTGTTCGGCATCTTGGCCGGTTTTGCCTATTACCATTATGCCGACCTACCATTTGCCGTTGCCGGATTCGTTTTGATGATTGCCTGGCATGTGATGGACGGTGCGGACGGTCAGCTTGCTCGGCTCACCCATGCGCAGTCCGAGTTAGGGAAAATTCTCGACGGCATTTGTGACTACGTTACATTTATCGCTGTTTATGTGGGCTTGGCGCTTGCGCTCAGTCATCGCTTTGGTGAACGCATCTGGATACTGGTTGTGGTTTCAGGGATCTGTCACGCCGTCCAGTCCGCGGCCTATGAAGCGCAGCGCCAGGAATATGCCTTCTGGGGGCTTGGGCGGGCGTCTGCGAAAATCCCTGATGTGGAGATGGCGTCCAGTGCGGTTGCCCGATCGCCGTTGCAATGGGTGCTAGCGCAACTTTATCGCCAATATGTGCGACTGCAATGGACCGTCTGCGGCATCACGCCAGCGGTTCATAACGAGCTATCAGCGCTGCTTGACGACGGGCCGGCGCCCCCCGGGGAAAAAATTCGCGCGCGTTATCGCGAGGTGTTCGCTCCCACGGTGCGCCGCTGGTCGATCCTGTCGTCCAATTATCGTACGCTCGGGATTTTTGCCGCCGCGCTTTTAAAGGCGCCGGAGTACTATTTCTGCTTCGAGATTGCCGGCTTCGGTGCGATTCTGATCGTGCTTCTACGGCGACAACGACGGCGTTACGCTGCATTCCTGGGTGAATTTAGTTAGGCCGGCACGATAGGCGCGGGCCGCCTTATCGATGCGTGCGGCGGAACAGGTAAATAGCCGCAGCCATCAAGATCAGTGGCGGCAGCATCGCGACGACGGCCGGATCGAGACTGAGCAGAACGTCCAGATGCGCGCCAATCTGTTGGATCAGTGTAAAGATCATGCCGATGATCGCGCCAACGGCAATCTGCTGACCGCTATTCTGGGCGCGTGCCGGCGCGAACACGAACGGCATAGCGATCAGGATCATGGCAATGAACGAAACCGGAATGCTGATCTTGGCCCATAGTTCCTGCTGGTAGCGTGTTGCCGGCTGGTGGTGAAGTTCGAGGTCACGAACATAACGGTATAATTCGATTGGCGGCATGCTTTCCGGCGGCAGCACCAGCAGCTTGGCCTTCTGCTGGGGCAGGAAGGAATGCCATGCCAAGGTTGATAGATATTCGGTCCGGAATTGCTGTGTGAGAACCTGCTTTTGTATCACGTTATCGAGAAGCCATGTGCCATCGGGCCTAATAACCGCCCGATCGGCGTGGACGTAGCGACTTAGAGTGCCGTTGGCGGTAAATACATAAATGTTAATGTTTTTCGGTACGTTGCCGTAGCCAAAGGACTGCACATTCAGATACTGCCGGTCGGATTGGGTCCAGAAACCATCGCCGCCATGCACCGGTTCAGACGATGTTAGCTTGGCTGTGCGCTCAGTCTGGGCAAGTTGCTGCGCAGGCGGGATCACAAATTCCACCGTCAGAAATAAAGTGACAAGGATGGGGACGGCAAGTTTGATCAATGAAATGGTAATGCGAAATTCCGAGACGCCTAGGGCACGCAAGGCGGTAAGTTCGCTGGTGGTAGCGAGACCACCCAGGCCGAGCAGGCTGGCGAGCAGCATCGAAACCGGCGCCACCTGCAGCAATTTGGACGGCGCGAGCAGTAGTACATAGACCAGAGCATCGATCAGGCGGTATTGACCCTGACCGACAGATTGTAATTGCTCGACGAGTTCGAGCAGGCTGAACAGTGCGGTCAGACCAAACGCTGCGAAAACGAAGAAGCGAAGCGCTGCTGACGCGATGTAGCGATCGAACTGGGTCATGGGTATTGCGTGAACTGGCTGCCACGGTGCACCACGGGAGCAAAGGATTGTTGGCTCATACGGGGCTGCGTCTATATTTGAAAATCATACTCGGCATGAGCAAGGCGACGAGCACGACTAGTCCCAGCATGGCGGGCGCCCACCAGATGCCGGGAATGCTCGGAACCACAGCGTTTTGAACCCATGTGCGTGCAGTAGTGTAGAGCAGATAGTATGCGGAATAGATCAGGATGGCAGTGCCGATCTTCGCATACTTACCCTGTCGCGGCTGTGCACGGCTGAGCGGTACTGCCAACATGGCAAGCAGTATGACCGACAATGCGGTAGATAACCGCCATTGGAACTCGGCGATGTCGCTGGGTGTGTCTGATTGCGCCAGATCGACCGTTGTTGCGGCCACCGAACTATACTTAGGGGACATCTCGCCCTGGGCGTTCGGGTTCACGACGAGGCTCTGCACGTTGATGGCGTGATCGGGCTTACCTTTCTCGCGGCTGATTTCATATATATTGGCGTTGCCCAGATAGACATTCGAACCGCCGGACGGCTTGCTGCTCGGCAGTTCGTAAGCCACACGCGCATATATGACCTGAATGCTGTTGCGGCGCCTGAGCTGTACGAACACATCTCTTGCCGGAGAATTTGGGCCGTTGCGATGAGCAAGGAAAATAACCCGATTTCCATTGTCGCCGACATAAAAGGTACCGGCCGCCATATCGCTAACGTCGAGTTGTGCTTCGGCTCGCCGGGAAATTTCATGCATCTTCTGATAGGCCCACGGGCGTGCCACCAGTGACAGGGCGGCCACGACTACGGCCAATCCTGCTGCCAAGGTTAACGCCGCTCCCATCACGCGCATCGGCGAAACGCGCAGCGCGTACATCACAGTTAATTCGGAATCGCCGTACAATTTACCAAACGCCAGGACGATGGAAAGGTAGAGTGAAATCGGAATCAGGACTTCCAGCGAGATCAGTACCTTCAGGCCGATCAGTTCGGCGATGACGTTGGTCGGCAACAGCCCGTTCACAGCATCCGACAGAAAACCCGCGGTGCTGAAACTGCCAAACAAGGCCACGAGGATGGCTAATATAACCACCAGCGGCTTGCGAATTTCCGAGACGAGATAACGGTTTATGATCAAGGTGTCACACGATCTTCAGCTTAGGCGGCTGGCCAGCCTCGCCATCCAACAGGCTTGGCATGGTGTGGGCGCTTGGCAACAGGACAGGACAGGGCCAATGCGCAGGCGCGGAGAAACGTCGTTCAATTTGCCCCCCTCTGCCGGTCGCGTCATCTCGGAGCCGCGGTGGCGTCGCGGTGTCTTAAAACGCAATTTCGCAATAATGTAGCCCGAATCTTGATGCGACAAGCCTTCGGCAGCTTGTGCAACCATTAGTTTTAAGTATACACTTATACAGCTTTTGCGGCGTTGGCGGTGTGCCGCCAACGTTGGGCAGAGCTGTGGCGAACGGTCACATCTGCTATGAGGGCCGGTTAAGGCGAGCAGCCCGCTAACCTAATGATAATTCTGTGTTCTGATCCTGCAAATCTGTTCTATAAAATAATACCTTACGGTATCCTGAAGCACGTGTAAGGGAGCCGGGGATCGGATTCGGGGGCACATGGATAGCATAGCTGGTGACATTCGGAGCACGATATTCGATACGTTGCGTACCTCTTTGGGAAAACCTGTCGAGCTTTCCGATCAAACCAATATCATTAATGACCTTGGCCTCGACTCCGTTGCCGTGATGGATTTTGTGATGGAAATCGAGGATCGGCTGGATATCTCGGTCCCTTTAGACCGAATCGCCGAAGTCGAAACGATCGGCGATCTCGTCGCCACGGTTCGCGACCTCAAAGGCGGCATTTGAGAGATGGGGCTATTTGACAAGTTTGCGCCGACGGCCGCGCTATACAACCAACTCGAGAACGCGGGCGCTAATCCGTTCAATGTTGCCTTCGAACAGGTGCTGTCGCCGACCGAGGCCAGGATCGGCGACCGCGCGATTCTGCTGCTCGGCACCAACAATTATCTCGGCCTGACCTATGATCCGGCGGTCATGGCCAAGGCGATCGAAGCGATCGAGCTATTTGGCACAGGTACCACCGGATCGCGTATCGCGAATGGCAGTTATGACGGTCATATCCGGTTGGAACGTGCGCTTGCAGGCTTTTACGGCCGCAAACACGCGATGGTGTTTTCCACTGGCTATCAGGCCAATGCCGGCGTGCTTTCGACGCTTGCGGGCAAGAACGATCATTTGATCCTCGATGCCGATTCTCATGCCAGCATCTATGACGGCTCCCATCTGGGTCACGCGCAGGTCACGCGCTTCCGCCATAACGATCCTGACGATCTGGCCAAACGCTTGCGCCGCCTGGCCGGGATGCCTGGCGACAAGGTCGTCGTCGTCGAAGGCATTTATTCGATGCTGGGCGACACGGCTCCGTTGCGCGAGTTCGTTCAGGTCAAGAAGGAATGGGGTGCCTATCTGGTGGTGGATGAAGCCCATTCGCTTGGCGTTCTGGGGGAAACGGGCCGCGGGCTCGCCGAAGCCCAGGGCGTCGAAGCCGATGTCGATTTTATCGTCGGCACATTCTCCAAAAGTCTGGGTGGCGTCGGCGGGTTCTGCGTCAGCGATCTCGACGGTTTTGACATTCTGCGCGTTACCAGCAGGCCTTATATGTTCACCGCTTCGTTGCCGCCCAGTGTTGTCGCCGCAACTACGGAAGCGCTACACCAGTTGCGCACGCGACCGGCGTTGCGTCGGCAGTTGCGGGACAATACAGGCCGCCTTTATGCCGGACTGGCTGATCTCGGTTTCAGCCTGGGACCGGAGCCGAATCCGGTGGTGTCGGCCATTATGCCCAGCCCGGAGGCTGCATTCACCTTTTGGACGAGATTGTTGGAAGCGGGCCTCTATACGAATGTGAGCCTGCCGCCTGCGACCCCGAAGGGAATGGCGCTATTACGCAGCAGTGTCAGTGCGGCGCATACGCTTGAGCAGATTGACCATGCCGTAGACCTGTTTGCGCAAATCGGGCGCGAGATGGGGCTGATTGCACCGGCGCAGGTGCGGGCGGCGCAATAGCGATCCGGTTCACTCGCCTCAATAATATTTCATCGTGACGGCGACAGGATTGTCGCCGCGATGCGCCTCCAAGCGGACTTGGCGCAGCTTGGGCGGCCCGAGATAGAGCGTTGGGTTGTTGGAGAACCCGTAGCCTTCGACCGGAATGCCAAGGAAGTTGGTATCGAAATGGCCGTTCTCATTCTCGTCGCCAAAAAGGGCTACCGCATAATAGCCCGGTGTTGCAAAGGCGAAGCAGGCATGGGTAACCGGCAGGGTTACAGGGAAATGCTGGCGGGCAAGTTTGTAGGCCCCGTCAAGGAAATGGGTCGCGTCGTCGGGATAGATCGTGATGTTGATGGCACCCTTGGTCGTCTGCATGCCGCTGACGCTGATCTGGAGCCGCACCTGGTTCGGGTTATCGGGGTCGCAGGACTGAGCGCCGGAAGCACGCGCCGGCGGCGCGGCGCACAGCAGCACCCCGGCCAGGATCGCCACGCGAGCGAACGTCCGGCCCGTTCGGCCCGTGTTAATGCCATCTCTTGGGCATTTGCTCATAGGTCATTCCGTTTCGCGTCGCTATCTGCTCTAGCGCTGTGCGTCTCCGGGACGCAAGGGAGGTTAAGCTTTTACCTTATCAACGCTCCACTTTCTGCCGGTTCACGCCCATGATTGGCAAGATCAAAGACGGGCAAAGCGATGCGTTGCCGGAGGTCGCAATTTTCCGCCACAATTTGTTCAGGGTATCGGAACCGTTCATCGTCCAGCAGGCGCAGCAATTACGGCGGCACATTCCCTTGTACCTCGGTCGCTTGCGCTTCGGCGCGGCGCCAGATGGCGCGCGGGCGTTGGCATTGGAGGATATCGACCCGCGCTGGGTGCTGCCGCGCGTGGGTTTGCAGATGCTGACACGCAATCCCAAGTCTTACCAGCGCCTGCTTACCGGGCACCGTCCTGCGCTGCTCCATGCGCATTTCGGTATCGAAGGCGTCTACGCCTTGCCGTTGGCGAAGCGGCTCGGTATCCCGCTGGTAACGACGTTTCACGGCTTCGATGCGACGCTAATGACTGCCGGTTTTCTACTCTCCCCAGCCTGGACGAATTATCCGCTGTTCCGTGGTCAATTGGCCGCGCAGGGCGATCTGTTTCTCTGTGCCTCCGCATTCATTCGCGAGCGCGTGCTGGCGATGGGGTTTCCGGAAGAGCGCACCAGACTGCATTATATCGGCGTGGACTGCGAGGCGATCCGGCCGCGCGAGGCTGGGGAAGAAACGCAAATGATCCTTCATGTCGCACGCTTGGCCGAGGTCAAGGGCACGGAATATTTGATTCGGGCCTTTGCTACCCTGCCGCCGCGGCACAGGGATGCAGAACTGGTCCTCATCGGCGAGGGGCCATTGCGGCGGCGACTCGAGGCGCTGGCCAAGTCTCTGGGCATAGCGGACCGTGTGCATTTCCTTGGCGCGCAGCCACACGCTGCGGTGCTGGACTGGATGCGCAAGGCGGCGATACTGGTCCTGCCGAGCGTGCGCACGCTGAGCGGCCGGGTGGAAGGGCTGGGCATCGTGCTGCTTGAAGCGGCGGCCACCGGCGTTCCCGTCATCGGTTCGCGCATCGGTGGCATTCCTGAAGGTGTCCATGACGGAGTGAACGGCCTTCTGGTGCCCTCGCGCGACGCGGGCGCCTTGGCCGCGAGCATCGCCGATCTGCTCGATGATCCGGCCGCTCGTGTTCGCATGGGGCAGGCCGCCAGGGCTCTGGTGGAGGAAAAGTTCGATCTGCGCCGGCAAACTGAAATTCTCGAGACGCACTATGACATGCTGCTCAGCCGATAACCCGGGCGGCCATCCGGCGCGAGCACTTCTGCCGCAAGGCCAATCGGCGCTGGTGGTCGCGCACCCTGACGATGAGGCGCTTTGGCTGAGTTCGGCCGTCGCCTCAACCGATCGCGTCGTCTTCTGTTTCGGCGATCCGTACGGTAGGCCCAAAACGGCGGCGGCGCGGCGCAACGCCGTGGCGCACTTGACGTTACCCGGTCTCGTCAATCTCGCGATTCCGGAGAGTGGCGCGCTGCACTTTGTTGATTGGCGGCAACCGACGCTGACGCCATACGGGGTTGCGGTTACCGATGCTGCGGTACGCGCACGCTACGAGGCCAACTACGTTTTGTTGGTCGCACAGATGCGATCGGCGCTGGCGGGCGTCAGCGACGTTTATACGCATAATCCCTGGGGAGAATATGGTCATCCCGACCATATTCAGGTGCATCGGGCCGTTGCGGCGCTGCAGGCCGAACTGGGTTACACAGCCTGGTTCACCAATTACGCCGGTCCGGATAGCTGGCAACTCGCACGAAAGCTCGCTGCCCAACCATACTGGACCGAGCGGCGCAGCGTAGCGCCGGATCGGGTTCTGGCGCGCCAGCTGATGCGGATTTACCAGCAAAGCGGCGCGTGGACCTGGTCTCGGACGCATCGCTGGCCGCGCCAGGAGTGCCTCTACGCCATGCCGCCGGACGACGATCCACGGCCACGCCACGGATTCTCAGGGGAATATTTGCTGGAGGTGTTCGGCGCACACTGGTGGCCGCCATTCCGGCGCACACGATTGCGGCGCCTGGAATGAGGACGACACGGGCACTGTTGCAGGAGCGGCGAATATGCCAAAGTCCGCGCCTTACCGGCGCCTTACCCGTTCGGGCGGCATTTTTACCAGGGCGATGCCCGATACGATCTGATGCGCAACACGTCACTTTCTGACCGGCTTGACGACCTCGGTTCGGGCCTGCGGTTTCTCGGCAAGGCCCTGGGCTCCCGCTACAATCCGCTGCTGGCGCAGATGGTGGTGACGCGCCGCTGCAATCTGGCCTGCGGCTATTGCAATGAGTATGACGACTTTTCGCCGCCGGTGCCTTATGAGACGCTGCAGGCGCGCGTCGATCACCTGGCGGCGCTGAACACAGCATCGCTGACCTTCACCGGCGGTGAGCCGCTGCTTCATCCCGATCTTGACAAGCTCGTCCGCGCAGCCCGCGCTCACGGCATGATCGTGACCATGATTACCAACGGCTTCCGTCTCACCCGTGAATGGATCGAACGCCTCAACGCGGCGGGTCTGATGGGCATGCAAATCAGCATCGACAATCTAGTGCCCGACGAAATTTCGATGAAGAGCCTCAAGTCCGTGGAGGGAAAGCTCGAATTGCTTTCGCAACTGGCGCGCTTCAAGGTCAACGTGAACTCGGTCCTCGGGGTCAGTGGCGAACGGACCGACGAGGTTGTAACAGTAGCGGAAACCGCAGCAAAATACGGTCTGCAGCATTCTGTCGGCGTGCTTCATGACCATACCGGCAATCTCAAACCTCTGAGCAAAGCGCAGATGGATGCGTATGCCCGTGTCACGAAGATTTCGCCATCGCTGGTGCACAGCCTGAACTACTGGCTGTTCCAGAAGAATTTGATGCATGGCCGGCCCAATGACTGGAAGTGCCGCGCCGGCGCGCGCTATCTCTACATCTGCGAAGAGGGCAAGGTGCATTGGTGTTCCCAGCAGCGCGGCTATCCGGGCACGCCCTTGCTGGACTATACGCGCGAGGACATCCGCCGCGAATTCCATACAGACAAATCCTGCGCGCCGACCTGCACGTTGAGCTGCGTGCACCAGATGAGCATGTTCGACCGACTACGCGGCGCGCAGACGCGCCCCGATCCACTGGCATCTGGTGCGGCCTGAGCGCTTACGCTGATTGGACAGGGTGACGGCGGGCATGAAGGAACAAGCCGCCATAGGTCAGCGCGACCGCGCCGATGACGGTGCCCAATATCACGCGCGGATCGCCGCTGAAGGGCGTTAGTCGCGCGATGCCTACCGTCATCGCTAGCACGCCTACACCCAGACCCGGCATGATGAGGGCCCGCGCAAACGCCGCGGCGCCGATATGCCAGTTGCGCCACAGATAGCGAAGCGCCCAGAACAGCAGCAGGGGGTAAACCGCGAGCCAGACCACGGACATGGCAATGATCCCGGTCTGCGCCGGAAAGCTGACGCCGGCGATCAGGATGCCAGCAGTCAGCAGCACCAGCGTTGTCGCTGATAGTCGCGCGGCGTTGCCGGGCCGTCCCGAGCCCATCATCAGCGGATAGAGCAACTGCGTGGTGACGCGCAGCATCGCCGCCGCTGCCAGCAGTTTGAGCGGCAGGGCTGCCGCAGCATAACTGTGGCCCTGTTCGTCATGCAGCAGCGCGGTCAGCGGATCGGCGGCAAGCATCAGCCCGACCATCAACGGGAAGGTCAAGACGGAAAGCCGGCCCAACGACCAGGTCAGTGCCTGTGCCAATTCATCCCTGAGGTTTGCCAGCTTGGCAAACACGGGCAACGCGGTGCGATTGACGAGCGTGCCGATAGCCATTGCCGGCTCCATCGCAATGTCGAACGCCACCCGGTACACGGCCAATGGTGCTGCGCCATAAAACCAGCCGATCAGCAGGTAATCGACGTTCTTGAACGCCTGCTCGAAGACGTTGGACGTAGCCGAGCGAAGGCCAAAACGCACCAATGGCGCAATCGCCTTGGCCCTGAAGCGCAGCCCGGGCAAGAACGGGCTGGCAATAAAGGCGCCGATCAACGTGTAGAGCCCGCTGGCGGCATAGCCGACGACGATGGCCCAGGCGCCGGCTCCCGCCGCTGCCAGGGCAAGGCGCGTCAGCGCTGCGGCGAGCGTCGAGCAGACATTGATGACGGCGATGCGCTCATATTGCAGGTTGCGGTTCAAGTTTGCCAGCGGGATCAGTGCCGCACCGACCAGCGGCTGCTTGATTGCAATGGCAAGAAAGTACGCAGACATTCCCGCCACGCCGTAGAGCGCCGCAATCCACGGCGCGGCCAACAGCGTTGCGCCCGCAACCAGCAGCGCCGCTCCGATCACAGCCCAGAACAATGTGTCGAGTTGGAGCCGGCTGACGGATGGGGCCTGCACCAGGGCATCGCTGGTGCCGAAGCCGTCCAGCGCCTCGATCACCATCCCGAACGAAACCACGAGCGAGGCTAGGCCCACCTGCTGTTTGGTGAGAAACAGCAGCACGGCAAGGATTGTCGAGAAGTCAATGACTTTGGCGAGAATGGTTGCGCTGCCCAGCCAGTTGAAACCCCGCGCCAGGTGTCGTTGATGATTATTCATGCCGGGCGCCCGGCATCATTCCGGTTCGGCCGGAAGAGGCGGTGGCGTCGCGATGCTTTGCGGCAGAATCCAGGAACCCTCACGCAGCAGATGGACCAGCCAGCGGCGAGATTGATACAGCCAGGTCCGAAAGTGTGCACGGCCCCAGAAGCCATGCCCGATAGGCGTCGCGCGCAGCCTGGCTTTGAGGATCGCGGCGATCCTGCGCGCGCGCGCCTCCCATGTCAGGCTCCGGCTTTCCACCTGCGCCACGGCCGCAACGCGCGCGGCCAGTTGCGGATCGCCCGTCAGGGTCGCAAGACTGGTCACAAGCGCATCCACATCGTCCGGCGGACAAAGCAGGGCGTTTTCTCCGTCGCGCAACAGTTCTTCGATATCGGGTGTCCGCCCGGCCAGGATTGGCCGGCCAGAGGCCATGTAAGAGAACAGTTTAAGGGGGAGCACGGTGGAACCGAATTCGGCCAACGGCTGCCACGATGGCGGAATCAGCAGCACGTCAGCTGCGAAGATGTATTGTCCCAGCGATTCCGCCGCTTGCCAGGGCACGATGCGGACGTTGCCAAGCGGGCGGGCAAGCTGTTCGATCGGCCCCTCGCCATAGGAACCGACCAGGACGAAATCAATCTCCGGCAGCTTCCTGGCTGCCTCGATCACAAGGTGCAATCCCTTCTTGTGATTGACTCGCCCGGTGTAGACGACAGTCTTTCTGTCCGCGGCAAGACCAAGCGCCGCTTTGGCGTGTTGCGCAGACACCGGCGCCTGCAGGCGCTCAGGCTCATAGCCGTTGTGTACGCAATCGAGCTTACCCGCCGGAATCCCCAGCTTCAGGTATTTCGCGCGCGTGTAGTTGGAGTGGCAGATGTTCACCAGAAACCGCCGGTCGCAGATCAGGCGGTAGAGCCAGGCCTGCAGGGGCGGAATCTGATCCGGCCAAGGGCGGTAGTGGTCGAATGCGACGCGCTGGCCGAACGTTACCGCCATCCACGCGACCCAGAGGTTGCGGGTGTAGACAAGATCGGCCTGCCGGAACTCCTTGCTTCGTACCAGGCTCAGTCCGCAGCACAGATGCCGCAACGCTGCCGGTTTGAGCGGTGCCCGGGCGCGGATCGCCGGCATGTTGGCCAGCTTGCCTGCCACCTCGCAACTGGCTTGGTCGGCCGCCGGGAGATGAAGCCATGATTGCTCGCACAGGCCCGCAAGATACTTCGCTGTAGTGATGAAGACCTCGGCATCCGCTTCGGCGCTCGGAAGGGGATTCTCGAAGGCGAAGAGAATTTTCATGGATGTCCGTAAGGCGGCCACAGCGCCGGGCAAGCACAAATTGCCGGAACGGCGGCCCCGCGCCCCGAACCCGGCCCGAATTTATGCGGATCGGCAGGGGCGGGCAATAGCTGCGACCGCGCGGCGTTTTTGCAGCCGCGGGAGATTTACGATAGAAACCGGCTGGTTAACGCCTGCCGCCGTCTCTGCGATCGCCAACCTTCCGAGTTCAGGACCGCCCATGAGCCACCTCGAAATCGTCCCGGTCGCGGGCGGCAAGCTCCTAGACGCCTTCATCGGCTTGCCCAACCGGCTGCATCGCGACGACCCGCACTATATCGCGCCGCTGCATCTGGAACGGCTGGATGCGCTGACGCCGAAGAACCCGTTCTTCGGCCATGCTGAGGTGCAGTTCTGGCTGGCCCGCAAGGATGGCCGCGACGTCGGGCGCATCAGCGCGCAGATCGACCGGCAGGAACTGGCCATACGGCCCGATGCGGCGGGCCGTTTTGGCCTCATCGCCGCCGAAGATGACCCGGCCGTTTTCCGCGCGCTCTTTGCCACGGCCGAGGATTGGCTGCGCGCGCGCGGCATGACGCGCGTCGAAGGGCCCTTCAATCTCAACATCAACGAGGAAATGGGCCTGCTCGTCGATGGCTTCGACACGCCGCCGATGCTGCTGATGGGTCACGACAAGCCCTATATCGGCCCGCAGATCGAACGTCTCGGTTATGCCAAGGTGAAGGATGTCTTCGCCTATCTCTACGATATTACCAAAGACCTGCCGGCCGGGGCGCGCCGGCTGATCGACCGGCCGCTGCCCAAGGGCCTCGTCGTGCGGCCGATTGATTTCAAGCGCTATAACGCAGAAATTGCCACGATCACCGAGATATTCAACGACGCCTGGCTTAACAATTGGGGTTTCGTGCCACTCACCGAGATCGAAACCGACCATCTGGCGAAATCGCTTAAGCCGTTGCTCGATCCGCGGTTGGTCAGCATCGTCGAACACGATGGCGAGGCCGTGGGCTTCCTGGTCTGCCTTCCCAATCTCAACGAGGCGATACGCGATCTGGGTGGCAGGCTTCTGCCTTTCGGCTGGGCCAAGCTGCTGTGGCGCCTGAAGGTCGCGGGGGTGAAGACCGCGCGCGTGCCCCTGATGGGCATCAAGCGCTCGGCGGCCAAGGGCGTGATCGGCAGCCTCTTGCCGTTTCTGGTGATCGACGCAGTGCGCAAGGAAGCGGTGAAAATGGGCTTCACGCATATCGAATTGTCTTGGATCCTCGAGGACAATCTGCCGATGCGGCACATCAACGAAAGCCTCGGCGGCATCGCCTACAAGACCTATCGTATCTACGGCAAAGCGCTTTAACGGCGGATGGCGGATGGGGTGGGATTCGAACCCACGGAGACGTCGCCGCCTCGCCGGTTTTCAAGACCGGTTCCTTAAACCGCTCGGACACCCATCCGTAAGGGCCTCTAACCCTGTTTGGCCGGCCCATGCAATGGCCCGGGCGGGAATATTTCCGGCAGCGGTTGAGCTTGACGAATCAATCCTTTAACCTCCCAGTTCCCTCAAGGTATTCGAATCGGCCGGATGTCCCGCACCCTGCGACGTATCCTCATCGTTGGCGCTTCGGCGGGGCTCCTGGCAGCTTGCGCCACACGTGAGCAGCCCCCCGTCAGCCTGCCGCCGAGCGCCGGGGTCTACAAGATCGGCAAGCCCTACCAGATCGCCGGCACCTGGTATTACCCGCGCGAACAGCCAGACTACGACGAAACCGGTATTGCCTCCTGGTACGGGCCCACTTTTTACGGCAAGCGGACGGCTGACGGCGAAATCTTCGATGCCAATGCCCTCTCCGCGGCCCACCGCACGCTGCCCTTGCCGGTAAACGTGCGGGTGACAGACCTTGAAAACGGCCGCTCGCTGATTGTGCGGGTCAACGACCGGGGCCCCTTTGCCAAGGGCCGTATCATCGATCTGTCAGAGCGTGCCGCCAAGCTCCTCGGTTTTTACGGGAAGGGAACCGCGCGGGTGCGAGTCACCTATATCGGCCGTGCCGACCAGCCGAACGGGGCGCCGCAGCCGGACCAGACGCCGACCCAGATCGCCTCGGCTTTGCCGGCCGTTCCTGCCGGGTCCGTAGATGTCCGTTCGCTGGCCTCCATCCCGGGAACGTCGGTCACCGCGCCGCCACCGGCTCCGGCGCAGCCGCCGCCCCAGCAGCAAACCGCGGCGCAGGAACCGGACCAGCTGCCCAACGGCCAGGTGACCGAAGTTCCGGTTCCAGCTGTGACCCGCCTCTATATCCAGGCCGGCGCCTTCAGCTCTTATGACAATGCGCGGCGCATGGCGCAGCGCCTGAGCGCGGCAGGCGTCATGAAGATATCTTCAATCGACAGGAATGGGCTGCGCCTCTATAGGGTGCGCATGGGGCCGTTCAACGATGTGGCGTCTGCCGATGCGGCACTGTCCCGGGTTCTGTCCGCGGGCAGCAGCGACGCGGCCATCGTGGTCGATCGTTGAGCGGCAGTTTTGTTGGAGCGCGGATTGGGAGTGAATGTCATGCGGTTCCATCGCTTCGCCGGCGTGTTGGTTTTCGTGGCTGCGCTGATCGGCTTGTCCGCGCCGGCCTACGCCCTCATCGACACCGCTGCCGAGCACGCCGTGCTGATGGATGCGGCGACCGGGCAGGTGCTGTGGCAGAAGGACGGCGACCAGCCGATGCCGCCGGCTTCCATGAGCAAGCTGATGACGCTGGATATTCTGTTCCAGTATCTGAAGGACGGACGGGTCAAGCCGACCGACACGTTCCCGGTTTCCGAAGAAGCCTGGCGCACCGGCGGCTCGAAGATGTTCGTGATGGTGGGTCACAGCGTTCCGGTTGAAGATCTCATCCGCGGTATCATCATCCAGTCCGGCAACGATGCCTGCGTGGTGGTGGCTGAGGCTTTGGGTGGAACGGTGCAGGGGTTCGTCAAAATAATGAACGAGCGCGCAAAGGCGCTCGGTCTTCAGAACTCTCACTTCGTCAATCCCAATGGCTTGCCGGATCCCCCGGGCCAACTCATGTCCGCGCACGATCTGGCCAAGGTTGCGCGCGACATCATCGTCAATGACTCGCAATACTATCATTACTTCGGCGAGCGCAGCTTCACCTGGAGTGGCATCACCCAGCCCAACCGCAATACGGTGCTGGAGGATTTCCCCGGCGCTGACGGTCTCAAGACCGGATACACCGATGCGGCCGGTTACGGCATCGTCGCTTCGGCGGTAAAGGATGGACACCGCTTTATCCTCGTCCTCGGCGGCCTGCGTTATCCCGATCTCGAAAAATATCCGCCGGCGAAGAAAGACTGGATTGCCGAGCGGCGGCGCGGCGAGGAAGCTGCACGCGTTCTGGGCGTCGCCTTCCGGGAATTTCGCTCCTACAAACTTTTCGGTCCGGACTCCATCGTCGGTCATGCGCCGGTATGGCAAGGCAGCAGCAGCAGCGTCCCCTTGAAGCTGGCCGCACCGCTGGCGGTGACGATGCAGGTCGAATCCCGCGCGGCAATGAAGGTAACGCTCGATTACGATGGCCCGGTTCAGGCGCCCGTCGCCGCGAACCAGCCCATCGGCACCTTGCATGTGACCGCACCGGAATTTCCCGGCGTTGAGGTGCCGGTCTATGCAGCACAGCCGGTTTCCGGCGTCGGCTTCTTCGGCCGCATCGTCGCCGGGCTGCACGCGCTGCTTGTCGGCCCGCCGACGGTGCAGTGACGTTCGCATGACCACGGCGCGCGGGCGTTTCATCACCTTGGAAGGCGGCGAAGGAACCGGGAAATCGACGCAGGTTCGCCGCCTTTGCGCAGCTTTGGAAATCCGCGGCATTGCTCAGACTATGACGCGCGAGCCCGGCGGTTCTCCCGGCGCCGAAGACATCCGCAGGCTGCTGGTCGACGGCGAACCCGGGCGTTGGACGCCGCTGGCTGAAACGCTGCTGCTGTTCGCGGCGCGGAGCGATCACATCGCTCACACCATCGAGCCGGCACTGGCAGCCGGCCGTTGGGTGGTGTGCGACCGCTTCACCGACTCCACCTATGCCTATCAGGGCATGGCGCGGGGGCTGGCGCGCGAGACGATCCGACGGATCGAAGCCGTCGCGGTAGGAAAGTTCACGCCTGACCTGACGCTGATCCTCGATTTGCCTACGGATCAGGGCCTGGC
This sequence comes from Alphaproteobacteria bacterium, assembly GCA_018971835.1. Taxonomy (GTDB): domain Bacteria; phylum Pseudomonadota; class Alphaproteobacteria; order Micropepsales; family Micropepsaceae; genus Rhizomicrobium. Next base: position 3,773 of record JAGWZW010000020.1, on the reverse strand, counting down.
GCGCGCCGCCGCGCGCGGGCCCGCGGAATCGCGCTTCGAGAAATTCGATAACGGTTTCCACGAGAGCCTGCGTCAGGCTTTTTTGGATATCGCGCGGCGTCATCCCGAACGCTGCGTGGTGATCGACGCTTCCGGTTCGGCGGAAGAGGTGGCAGGGCGCGTCTGGGCTGCCGTTGCCGCGCGTTTTAGGATTACTTAGGCCGTGGCGAAGCGCGCCAGCAAGATCAGCGAAGATGCCGGCGAAACCGATCGCGTCGAAGGTTTTGCGCATCCGCGAGAAACTTTCCATCTGGCGGGGCAGGGCGAGGCATTGGCGCGCGCTGCACGCGCGCTGCGCGGCGGAAAACCGCCGCAGGGCTGGCTGATCGGTGGCCCGCCGGGCGTGGGCAAGGCCACGCTCGCCTATCGCATCGCGCGTTATGTGCTGAAATTCGGCGCCAGCGCCGAAGGACCGGCCGATCTCGAAGTGCCGGCAAACGATCCGGTCGCGATCCAGATCGCAGCCAAATCGCATTCGGGTCTTCTGGTGCTCAAGCGCGGGGTAAACCGGGACACGGGGCGCATGATGACCGTGCTCGGCGTGGACGAGATACGCCGCCTGGCTGGTTTCTTCGGGCTGACATCCGGCGCGGGCGGCTGGCGCGTGGCCATCATCGACACCGCCGACGAGATGAACGATGCCGCCGCCAACGCGCTCTTGAAGGCGCTGGAAGAGCCGCCACCGCGGGCGATGCTGCTCTTGATCGCCAATGCGCCGGGGCGGCTCTTGCCCACCATCCGCTCGCGCTGCCAGCGCCTGTTGCTGCGGCCGCTGTCGCCGGGCGACCTCGACGCCGAACTGGTACGGCACCTGCCGGAATTGGCGCCGGACGAACGCGCAGCACTGGAGCGGCTGGCCGGCGGCTCGCTGGGACTGGCGCTGCAGATCGCCGGCGGCGATGGCCTCACGATCGCCCGCGAAGCGGACAGGTTGATCGACTCTGCCGCGCATCCCGATATTGCGGCGCTGAGCGCGCTGGCAGATCGCGTGACGCGGATGAAGGACGGCTTGGAAACCTATGGCGAATTCCTCGTATTGAGTCTGGCCGAGCGAATTCGCGCCCGCGCGCGCCTAGACGCTCCGGGGCTCAAGCCCTGGCTGGAGGCCTGGGAAAAGCTGCGTCAGCGCTACGCGCAGGCCGCGGGATTGCATCTGGAGCCGCGGCAGACGATCCTGTCCAGCGCGCGCGCTCTCGACGAGGCGGCGCGCCTGGCCCCTTTGCCGCGGACTGATGCGTGATTCATGCTGGTCGACAGTCATTGCCATCTCGATTTTCCCGAATTCGCGCCCGAACTGGATGCCGTGGTGGCGCGCGCCGTGGCGGCCGACGTGCGCGTCTGTGTGAGTATCGCCACCACGCTGAAGAACTTCCCCCGCGTACGGGCCATCGCGGAGCAGTTCGGGAATGTCTATTGCTCCGTTGGCATCCATCCCCATGAAGCCGAGGCCGAGCCGCTGGCCGGGCCCACGCCGCTGATCGAGCTTGCCACGCATCCCAAAGTGGTTGGCATCGGCGAAACTGGCCTCGATTTCTATTACGCGCACAGCCCACGCGAGGTGCAGATCGCCAACTTCCGCGCGCATATCGAAGCGGCGCGGCAAACCGGGCTGCCGCTGATCGTCCATACGCGCGACGCCGAAGACGACACTATCGCCATCCTGAACGAGGAGATGGGGAAGGGCGCCTTCACCGGCGTGATCCACTGCTTCACCGGCACGCCACGCCTGGCCGAAGCCGCGCTGAAGCTGGGCTTCTTCATTTCCGTCTCCGGCATCGCCACCTTCAAGAAGGCCGATGCGTTGCGCGACACGTTGCGAATGGTCCCGCTGGAGCGGCTGCTGGTGGAGACCGACGCGCCCTATCTGGCGCCGCTGCCCTATCGCGGCAAGCGCAACGAGCCTTCCTTCGTCGTGCACACCGCGCGCGCGCTGGCGGACCTCAAGGGCGTCTCTGCCGACGAGGTCGCCCGCATCACCACCGATAATTTCTTCACCCTTTTCACCCGCGCGGAGCGGCCAGCATGACTATGCACCTGGAGATCACGCTGCTCGGCACCGGCTCGTCCGGCGGCGTGCCGCGCATCGGCGGAGCGGACGGGGCAGGCGACTGGGGCGCCTGCGATCCGGCTGAGCCCAAAAACCGCCGCAGCCGCTGCTCCATCCTGGTGCGGCGCAAGTCCGAACACGGCGAGACGGCGGTGCTGGTCGATACCTCGCCGGACCTGCGCGAACAGCTGATCGATGCGCGTGTCACGCACCTCGACGGCGTGCTCATCACCCATGCCCATGCCGACCAGCTGCACGGCATCGACGATCTGCGCGCGCTCGTCATCAGCATGCGCAAGCGCATCGACATTCACGCCGATCACATGACACTGGCCATGATGCGCAGCCGTTTCGGCTATATCTTCCAGCGGCCCGAGGGCAGCGACTATCCGCCGATCCTCAACGGCTGCGAGATTCCAGAACCCTTCGTGCCTTTCGAGTTGACGGGGGCGGGCGGCCCGATCCCGATCCTGCCGTTTGAGCAGGACCACGGCCGCATCCGCTCGCTTGGCTTCCGCTTCGGGAAGTTCGCCTATTCCAGCGACGTCAGTGCCTTATCGGACGAAGCTTTCGCGCTGCTTGAAGATGTCGAGTGCTGGGTGGTGGATGCGCTGCGCTACACTCATCATCCCACGCACGCCAATGTGGAGACTGCGCTCAAATGGATCGCGCGCGTCAAGCCCAAGCGCGCGGTGCTGACGAACCTGCATCTCGATCTCGATTACGAGACGCTGAAGGCCGAGCTGCCGCCGGGCGTCGAACCCGGCTATGACGGCATGGTGCTGACCGTGCCGCTGTAAGGCGCTTTTATCGGGATATAGCCGAGATGGTGTTTGCAGCGTCCCGCTTCAAGGGGGGCGCCGAAAATTTTTTCTGCCTACTTCACATTGTCCGTCTGCCGGATGAAGGCGGCGACGTTGTCGTGCAGTTCCTTCAGCGCCGGCAAGTGAACATAAACCATGTGGCCGGACTGATAGTAGCGGTACTCGATATTGCTTTGCAGTTTCGGCGGGATGGGCAGGTGGTGCGTCTCGAACCAGCCTTCGTAATACGGCGTCGAGATGTCGAAATAGCCGCCATTGACCAGCACCTTGAGGTCCGGGTTGTGCTTCATGGCGGCGGCCAGGTCCGGCAGCACGTTGGGCAGGGCGATCAGCGGCTTGTCCGCGCCCGGCGGCTGGTGCTTGTAATCCCAGCTGCCATAGACCGGGATGCCCGGCTTGTACTGCAGGCCCTGGCCGTAATGCAGCTTGTCGCGCACATAGGTGTTGAAGGCCGAGACATAGGCCGAGCTGATGGCGGCGCTCTGCGGATCGTATTCGGCGACCTTGCTGAGCGGATCGAGCGTCGGCCCGGCGAAGCGGGTGTCGAGCGTGCCGGTGGTCAGTTCCTGATCACCCAGCACTTCCTTCTGGAAGGCGCCGTATTCGATGCGCAGATTGGCCTTGAGCAGATAGGCCACCGGCAGGCCGGTGAAGGCGTGAAGCTTGGCAGCGATGGCCTGGCGGCGCGCGGGCGCCAGGCTGTTACCGCGCATCAGCGCCTGCGTATAGTCGTGGGTGGCGAAGTACTCGACCTGATTGAGCAGGGCGCGCAGATCCTGCGGCTGGTTCGGCAGCTTGTGGTGATACCAGGCGGTGGCCGCATAGCTGGGCAGGGCGACGACATAGGGCAGATCGACCGAAGG
>JAGWZW010000019.1 GCA_018971835.1 Alphaproteobacteria bacterium | reverse complement strand
TCCGAGATGCTGCACGAAGCGGTGCTCGATGCGGACAAGCAGGCGTTGCATATTTAGCGCGCTGGCAGCCGCGGCAGTATGGCGGTTCATGCCGCCTTGTCCCAAAATTATCACGCCATCGCCCAAAACTCGGCGCGAGCTTTGGTTTGCATAGCCGTTGTCTTGCAACGCGGTGCAATCGGAGGAGTGTGAAAAATGCGTATCAAGAGTTCCTACCATCCGATCATGATCGCGCTTGCGGTCCTGGCAGGCGCCGGGTCGCTCGCCGCGTGCGGTTCGAGCCGCGCCGATGAGCCCTATATCGCCACCCGCTGTACGCAGAGCGGCGATCATTGCTGGCAGGTCCGCTGCGATGATGAAGGCGACAATTGTTACCCCGTGAGTTATTCCTATGGCTCGGGCGATAACAACAATGCCGGCCACCGTTCTTGGGTCTGCAATGAAGACCGCGAAGACTGTCATTGGGTCGACGGCGATTCGGACCGGCGCCAGCGATAGGGTCGTCCGCGCTTGAAATCGCTTCGCGCTATTTCTCCAGCCGTGCGATATCGGCGGCAACGGCGGCTGTGCCGTCCGTCGAAAGGGTGACGAGCCGCGCATGGCCTTGGACGTCGAAGAAGAACACCGCCGCCGAGTGCATCACCTCGTAGGGATGATCGGCCGTCGGCTTGTTCACGGTGTAGGCCACGCGGTAGCGTCGCGCCAGCGCCGCGATGGCATCCTTGCTGCCGCGCAAGCCGTCCATCTCAGGCGCAAAGGCATGCACATAGGCCTTCAGCACCGGCAGCGTGTCGCGGTCGGGATCGACGGTAACAAACAGTACGCGCACCGCATTCGCCTTTGCTCCCAGCCGGCGCAGCGCTTCGGACAGGTTAGCCAGCGTTGTCGGGCAGATGTCCGGGCAGTTGGTGTAGCCGAAATAGAGCAAAGTGACCTTGCCGCGGTAGTCGGCTGCGGTGACGGGCTGGCCATCGTTCACTCGCTGCATGGTGAAGGCGAGATCGGGCATGTGGCCGGTGATGTCGTGCCCGTGCCAGCCGGAATCGCGGTTGCCGCAGGCGGCCAGCGCCAGGCACAACGCCAGCGCGGCGGATGTCCAGATGCGGCGAAGAAGTGCGGATTCGGTCATGCTGCCCGGTAGCATGGCATAAATGCCCCGCCCCCGTATGACCAATCGCCTCGCAATCTTTCTCTGGCCGGACAGGGGCCACGCTTCGTATAAGATGCTCCGGATGCCAGGATCGCCGGACCGGCCGTGACCGCTGCAACTGCTGTTGATGCTGAACCCGCTTCGAACCGCACTGGGCTGCTGGCCTATGGCGGCATCCTCGCCGTGGGCGCGGCGCTCGATCTGCTCTGCCGACTCTATCCGGCCGAGCTGCCGTTCTGGATGCCGTGGGAATTTTCCTGGCCGATCTATCTGGCGGTCGCGCTCAGCCTGCTGTGGTTCTTCATTGGTGTGCGGCGGCTGGACGAGGCGGAGCGGCCGAACCTCCTGCGCAAGACAAGTTTCGCCGCCGGCGTGATGCTGATCTACGCGGTGGTGCAGACGCATTACGACTACCTCTCCCAGCACATGTTCTTCTTCCATCGCTTCCAGCACATGGTGCTGCATCATCTGGGCCCGTTCCTGATCGCTCTGGCCTGGCCGGGCGCGGCGCTGTTGGCGGGGATGCCCGAAGCGGTCAAGCCCGTGCTGCGCGCGCGGCCGGTGCGCCTCGTGGTGGACATAATCCAGCATCCGGCGGTGGCGCCGTTTCTGTTCGTCGGCCTGATCTATTTCTGGCTGATTCCGTCAGTCCACGTCATCGTCATGCTGGATGACCGGCTCTACAATCTGATGAACTGGTCGATGGCGGTGGACGGCATCTTCTTCTGGTGCCTGATCCTCGATCCCAGGCCCAAGCCGCCCGCCCGGGTGGCGATGGGCCTGCGCGCGATCCTGACCATGCTGGTCGTCCCGCCGCAGATCGCGGTGGGCGCAGTGATGGCGCTCTCCAGCACCGACTTCTATCCGGTCTATCGGATCTGCGGCCGCATCCTGCCGATCACCGCCATCAGCGACCAGCATTTCGGCGGGCTGATCCTGTGGATTCCATCCTCGATGATGAGCGTGATGGCGCTGCTGCTGGTCTTGAATTTCATGCGTCTGGATGAAGAAAGGAAATACAATGCGCTTCGCGGGCTTGCTTAGCGTCGCCATCATTGCTGCTGCGTTGGCGGCGCCGGCTTCTGCCGCAGAGGTAAGCGTTTCGGATGGCTGGTTCCGCGCGCTGCCCGCGGGATTGCCCGCCGGCGGATACTTCAAGCTGCACAATGACGGCAATGCGCCGGTCACGCTGGTCGGCGCATCCTCCTCCGCCTGCGGCATGGTGATGCTGCACGAGAGCATGAGCATGGGCGGCACGGAACAGATGATGATGGTGGACAAGGTTCCGGTTCCAGCCCACGGAGTCCTTGAATTCAAACCCGGCGCTTACCACCTGATGTGCATGAAGCCTACGGCCGCGATGAAGCCGGGCGCCAAGGTTCCGGTCGTCCTAGAATTCGCCGACGGCGACAAGCTCGGCGTGAACTTCGCCGTGAAGAACGCCAAGGGGCAATAGGTCAGTAGCCGATGACTTCGCCGTCCTTGCGCATTTCGGTGGCGCCCCAATAGACGTGGTTCTTGGCGTCGTACCGGATGGCTTCGTAGCCGCCGAAGGCGCCGGTGCCGGGCACGACCTTGTAGCCGCGTTTGGCCAGTTCGTCCTTCACCTTGGGATCAAAGCCGGTTTCCATCTCCACCGTGCCGATGCCCTGGCTGGGTTCGCCGGTCGGTTCGGCATTGCCATAATGGCGCCAGCGCGCGGCGTCGCCTGCTTCCTGAATGTTCATGCCGAAGTCGATCATGTTGGTGAGCACCTGGACATGCCCCTGCGGCTGCATGTCTCCGCCCATCACGCCGAAGGCCATCCAGGGCCGGCCGTCCTTCATCACGAAGCCGGGGATGATGGTGTGGAAGGGTCGTTTGCCCGGCGCATAGACATTGGCCGCGCCCGGCTTGAGCGAGAACAACTCGCCACGGTCCTGGAACATGAAGCCGAGATGATCGGCCACCAGCCCCGAGCCCATGCCGCGGTAGTTGGATTGGATCATCGAAACCATCATGCCGTCCTTGTCGGCAGTCTCGAAATCGGTGGTGTCGCCCTCGAACAGGCGGGGATCGCCGGGGCCGATGTTCGGGTTGGCATGGGCGAGATTGATCTGCTTGGCCCGCTCAGCGCCATAGGTCTCCGAGATCAGGCCCTTCATCGGCACATTGGCGAAGCGCGGATCGGCGTAATACTTGGCGAGGTCTTCGTATGCCAGCCGCTTGGCTTCGAGCATGGCGGTGACGGCGTCGGCGGAACCGGCGCCCATCTTCTTGAGGTCGAAATGCTTGAGGATCTGCAGCATCTCCAGCACTGCGAAACCCTGACCGTTGGGCGGCAGCTCGTAGACGTCGTAGCCGTGATAGTCCACCGATTGCGGCGTCACCCACTCGCCGTGAAAGTCCGCGAAGTCCGAATAGCGCAGGTCACCGCCGGTGCGCTTGAAATAGGCGTCGATGGTGTGGGCGATCTTGCCCTTGTAGAAGGCGTCGCGCCCGCCTGTGGCGATTTCCGATAGCGTGTTGGCGAGATCGGGATTCCTGAACACCTCGCCCTGTTCGGGCGTGTGCCCGTCGATCAGATAGGTGTGGCGGGCGTTGTCGAGTTCCTCGATCATCGCCTTGTGTTGCTCGAAGGCGGCGAAGTTGAGTTTCCAGTATTTCGCCACCAGTTCGGTGACCGGAAAGCCATTCCGGGCATAGGCGATCGCCGGGGCCAGGTCTTCGGCCAGCGGCAGCTTGCCGAATTTGGCATGCAGCGCGCCCCAGCAATCCACCGTGCCGGGCACCGTGACGGGCAATGAGCCCAGCGGTGGGATGTGATCCTTCGCCGGCATGCCCGCCTTGTCGTAAACGGCCTTCACCTCCTCTTTCATTTTCTCCAGGCTGCGGCCCTTGGCCGAAGGTCCGGAGCCGTTATAGCCGTAGAGCTTCTTGGTCTTGGGATCGTAGACGATGGCGAAGCAGTCCCCGCCGATGCCGTTGAGCACCGGCTCCATCAGCCCCAGCGCCGCATTGGCGGCGATGGCGGCATCCACCGCGCTGCCGCCCTTCTTCAGGATTTCGATGGCGATCAGCGAGGCCAGCGGCTGTTCGGTCGCCGCCATGCCGTGCTGCGCCAGCACCGGAGAGCGGCTTGCCCAGGGCAGGCCCGCATAGCGGTCGCCGCGGGAAATGTCGGCTGCCTGCACGTCGTTGACCGTCGAGAATCCCATCACCATGGCCAGGGCCGCTCCGATCCAGAGTTTCGTTCGAGTCATGGTTCAATATCCGCAAGGGTGACGTGACAGGAGGGCAGGCCGTTCTTCTCGAAGTAGCGCTGGTGGTATTCCTCGGCGCGCCAGAAGGGCTTGGCCGGTTCGATGGTGGTGACGACGGGCTTGGGGTAGCGGACCGCCGCCTTGGCCCTTTCTTCCGCAGCGATGCGGGCCTGCTCAGGAGAGTGCGTGAAGATCGCGCTGCGGTACTGGGTGCCCACGTCCGGCCCCTGCCGGTTCAGCTGCGTGGGATCGTGCATCTTGAAGAACAGGTCCACGAGACGCGCATAGTCGAGCGTTGCCGGATCGAAGCTGACCTCCACCACTTCGGCATGGCCGGTGGTGTCGGTGCAGACCTGCTTATAGGTCGGCATTTCGGTGTGGCCGCCGCAGTAGCCGCAAGCGACGTCGGTCACGCCGGGCACCTCGCGGAAGAAACTCTCCACGCCCCAGAAACACCCAGCTCCAAAAGTGGCTTTTTCCATCGCGGCCTCCCCTGTATGCCGACTATAGGAAGGCGGGCGGCGCCGGTCATCTCACGAATGCGCCAGCGTTTGACGCCCGGTATGGCGGCGCCTGGAATGCCGCAGGCATGCCGGCCCCGCCGGCCAGCTCCGGTGAAGTGTCTGGCGCGGAGCGAAATTCTGTAAGCAAAATAGCTGGCTTGCCATCTGTTTCTGCCGAATCACTGCAAGCAGCGTCTGGCCGCCGTCGGGGCTTTCGCTGGGACGGCATTCTGTTTGCACTGGCCATCGCCGAAACATGTATCGTCTCGCGTTGGAGCGCCATTCGCCCCCGAAATCGCCGCCGTGGATCCCCGGCGGTTCCAGAACGGGACGGTTCCTGGGGCGGCGCAGCAACGACGGCGACAGACCGGGTAATGTGTATGGCGTATGCGTTCGTCGGCTTCGGTCTGATTCTGCTGATTATCGGCAGCGAGGCGGTGTTGCGGGGCGGCACCGGGCTGTCGCGAAACATCGGCCTGTCGCCGCTGCTCATTGGCCTGCTGGTCGTTTCGATCGGAACCGGGGCGCCTGAGATGGTGGTGTCGCTGCAGGCGACGCTGCGGCAGGCGCCCGATCTGGCGCTGGGCACGATCATTGGCAGCAATATCGTCAACCTTCTCCTGGTCCTAGGTCTCGGCGCACTGATACGTCCGATTCCCGCCTCGCCCAACATGGTGCTGCGCGACGGCGGTGTTTTGATACTTTCCAGCGTCACGCTGCTGGCGCTGGTGGAAGCGGGAAGTGTCCCGCGTGGTGGCGGCTTGGCATTGCTGGGCGGTTTCGCGGTGTACGTCGTGATCTGTTTTCTGACGGATTGGCGGCGGCCACCCCTGGATTCCGGTGCCCAGGCTCGCGCGCTGTCAAGCGGCGATCGGGCAATGACGCCCGCGGTGAACACCATCCTTCTGCTGTTTGGCCTGGCATGCCTCAATTTCGGCGGCAGTTACGTGGTGGATGGGAGCCTGGCAATAGCGCGTTTCAATCATGTGCCCGAGGAAGTGATCGGATTGACGCTGGTGGCGGTTGGCTCTTCGCTGCCGGAACTGGCAACAACCGTCACGGCTTCGATCCGCGGCCATTCTTCGCTGGCGGCAGGCAATCTCATCGGTTCCAACATCGTCAATATCCTTCTGGCGCTGGGGTTGGCGGCCAGCGTCCGGCCGCTAACCCTGTCACATCAGGTGGCGGGTATGGACATCTATGTGATGACTGCGGCGGCGGTTGTGGTGCCGTTGGTCATGGCCTCGCGCTGGCGCCTGTCACGAGGCCGGGGCGTCTTTCTTGTTTTGGCCTATCTGTCCTATCTTGGGTTTCTGGCCTGGCGGCAGGGCCTGGTGCCGGCGGGTATCCTTTGAGCGGACAGATGGACAAATTCGTTCTGGACGACAGACTGGCGGCCGACACCCTGCCTCTGGCGGATTGGGCGCTGTCGCGGGTGCTGCTGATGAACGACGCGCGCTATCCGTGGCTCATCCTGGTGCCGCGCCGCGCCGGGTTAGTTGAACTTCACGATCTGGGCCATGCCGAACGTATGGTGCTGAGCGAAGAGATCGTTCGCGCCTCCAAGGCACTGAAGGCGCATACCGGCGGAGCCAAGATCAATATCGGCGCCCTTGGCAACGTGGTGGCGCAGCTTCATATCCATGTGGTTGCGCGCAGCCCCGGCGATGCCGCCTGGCCCGGCCCGGTCTGGGGGCACGGTGCGCGCGAACCTTATGCGCCCGATGTCCTTGAGCGGACCTTGTCGAAACTCGCCGCAATCTGTTAACCAAATTGGCACGCTGTTTGCTCCATAACACGCCGTAGAACACGACGGATTTTGGCGAGATGCTGGCAGAAGCCACCGCAACCGCACAAACGCCCCAGAACCAGGTTCTGGCCGATTTACGCCAGGCCGCGGCAGCCACGGGCTCGGACTTCAGGTATCTGCTCAGCACGGCGATGCGTGAGAGCAGCCTGAAACCATCTGCAAAATCAGGGACTTCCAGTGCGGCCGGGTTGTTCCAGTTCGTCAGCCAGACCTGGCTCGGGATGGTCAAGCAGTATGGCGCGAAATTCGGGCTCGGCTCCTATTCCGCGGCCATTACCCAAGGGCCTGGCGGCCACTACTGCGTTGCCAATCCCGCTGACCGCCAGGCAATTCTTGCCCTGCGAAATGATCCCAAGGTCTCGGCATTGATGGCCGGGGAGTACGCCAACGCGACCAAAACCCAACTCGAATCTCGCCTCGGCCGCCCGGTCTGCGATGGCGAACTCTATGCGGCGCATTTCCTCGGCCCGGGTGCTGCTTGTCATCTCATTGCTCTGAACGGCAGCAATCCGCAGGCGAATGCGGCAACTGCGTTCCCGGCAGCCGCAGAAGCCAACCGCAGTGTATTCTATAATGCGAATGGCACCGCCAAGACCGTAGGCGAAGTCTACCAGTGGGCGTTGAAGCAGTCTGGCGGCCATAGCGCCACGATGGCGATGGCGCAATCTCCAGCCCCGGCCGCAACGCCGGCAATCGACTGGACCGCTGCCGCATTGACGCAAGGGAATGCGGACAATGAGTGGTCGGCACTCGGTCTGCTGGCCGATCCGCAAAGCGCCGTCTCGCCGCTGCTGCAGATGACGGCGATGAAGCAGACCCCGTTCGTATTGACGCCTGGCGTGGTCAGCATCCTGGCCGCACTGACGCCAGACGGTTCCTCGCAGGCTGCCAAAGATCGGGCCGGCTGATCACCGGCAGTTTCTCGTCTTGGCTGTGGCTGCCGCCGGTTGCTACATTGCACTCGAATGCGAGGATGCATGACTGACGGCAACACAGCAGTACCGCGGCCCGCTGCCACCATTGTCATCTTGCGTGACAGTGCGAACGGCCCGGAAGTGTTCATGGTCAAGCGGCACCACCAGATCGATTTCATGGCCGGCGCGCTGGTATTTCCCGGCGGCAAGCTGACGGAGAAAGATTTCGACCCGGCGCTGGTTGCGCTGGCGGACGGCGTCGAGTCTCTCAGCGATCTGATGCGCGCCACCGTTGCGGCGGCGATCCGCGAAGCGTTCGAGGAATCCGGTGTCCTGTTCGCGCGCGATGCGGGCAGCGACGCGCTGGTGTCAGCCGAACGGCTGGGCCAACTGGAGCATTACCGGCTGCGCCTCGAAAAAGGCGAGATCGGGCTTGTCGAGATGCTGCGTGCCGAGAACCTGAGGCTTGCCGGCGACCAGCTCGTGCCGTTCGCCCACTGGATCACGCCGGAACGTATGCCAAAGCGTTTTGACACCTATTTCTTTCTGGCGGCGGCATCCGCGGGGCATGTCGGCCGGCATGATGGCCGCGAGTCCGTGGACTCGACGTGGATCCGCCCGGAGGACGCCATCGCCGGGCGCAAACGCTGGAACGTGCTGTTCCCGACCAAGCTCAACCTGATGAAACTTGCCAAGTCCCCCGATGTGGGGACGGCGCTGGCAGCGGCGCGCGCGGCGCCGCTTGTGACGGTGATGCCGTGGCTCGAGGAGGGGCCTGATGGGCCGATTTTGCGCATCCGCGACGATGCGGGCTATGAGCAAACCTCTGCGCACTTGCGCAGCTAAGCAAGGAGTCAGGCGCCTTCGCCGTTCTTGCTGAGGACTTCGCCGACGCGGGCCTCGAGTTCGCCGGCGAGCGCACGCGCGGTCCGGTCGCTGTCGTCTTTCATGTTCTGGCGTACGACGATACCGATGGCGTCGACATGGGCATCGATCAGCGTTTGAGGCGCGGAACCTTGATTGTTGTCGAGCAACTTGCATAGCGAGGCGGCGATGCGCGCGGCCAGGGGGTATCCGAAGGTCATCGCCTGTCCGCGCAGGTCGTGGCTGGCGCGGTAGAGATCGTAGCGGTTCTCGTCATTTTGCGCGCCCTGGTAGGTCTTGCGCGCTTCGACAAGCCTTGCGATGTCGTCGTTGATCCACGCGCCGAATTCGCCTTTCAACTCGTCCAGCGCCTTTTCTGCGCGCTTGAGGGCGGCGACGTCGACCCCGCCGATCCTGCCTCCGACCTTGGCCTTTAGCATGTTCGGCGGCATGAAAATTTCGATCGGATGTTTCGCGCTCATCTTGTGCCTTGCGGTTTGGACGTCGTGACCTTCCGCTCACGTCGTCGCTGACGTTTCTTGTTGGGCTTTTTTGTCCAATCCCGCGTCGGTTGGCTGCCGCCTTTCGGGGCCTTCATATTCATCGCGTATCCGGCGGCGGCGGCGGCAGGGGCCGAAATAGACCTTGGTACGTACGAAAGGCCGAGGATGCTCGATAACCGCCAGGAGCCGGGTCAGGATTGCATTGGAAGAAACGGGCTTGGCGAGGAACTCGTTCACGCCCGCGTCACGCGCCAGATGCACGTGCTCGAGCAGCGAGTTGCCGGTCAGCATGATGATCGGAACGAAGGGATTCGGGCTACCGGGATCGGTGCGGATCATCTTGGCCAGTTCGACGCCGCTCATTCCGTCCATCACCCAGTCTAGGATGATCACGTCTGGATTGACGTCGCGCAGCATGGCCCAGGCGCGGCTGGCATTTGCGGCCTGCGCGATCTGGTTTACCCCGAAGGCGTGCAGAATGGCGGCGACGAGTTTGCGCAAGTGCGGATTGTCGTCGACGATCAGGATTTTCAGCCGGTCGAAGCGATAACCGCTCATGAGGCTACTCTTACCGGACGTGCGCCTCCGGCTCTCCCGCTTTCTCCGTAGGCGAGGTTACCGATACAGGCTTAACGCAAGGTGAAGGGTCTTTAATCCTGAAACTGTTCGGCGAGGATTCGCTCGTCGAGGCTATGCCCGGCGTCGAACAGCATTGTCGTGGAGATGCTGCGGTCTTCTTCCACGTCGACGCGGATGACGTCCCGGACTTCGAAATTGTCGGCCACGGCGCTGACCGGCCGCTTGTCCGGCTCCAAAATTTCGAAGGCGGTGCGGGCCCGGCGGGCGAGCAGCGCGCCGCGCCAGCGTCGTGGCCGAAAAGCGCTGATGGGTGTCAAGGCGAGGAGGGCTGCGTCGATCGGCAGGATCGGGCCGTGGGCGGAGAGATTGTAGGCCGTTGAACCGGCCGGTGTCGAAATCAGCACGCCGTCGCAGACCAGTTCCGAGATGCGCACCTTACCGTCCACCAGGATGCGAATCTTTGCCGTCTGTCTGGTCTGCCGCAGCAATGAAACTTCGTTGAAAGCCAGAGCTTCGGTAGTGGTATTCTCCGTGGTTGCGCGCATGCGAAGGGGGTGGATCTCGGTAGCTTCCGCCGCTTCCAGCCGGGCCGGAAGGTCTTCTTCGCTATACTCGTTCATGAGAAAGCCGACGGAGCCGAGATTCATGCCGTAGATCGGCTTGCCGGTGCCGAGGAAGGCATGAAGTGTCTGCAACATGAAACCGTCGCCACCAAGGGCTACGATGACCTTCGCCCGCTCCGGGCCGACATCGTCATACCGGGTGCGCAGGGCCGCGAGCGCGTTCTGGGCTTCGGGCGCGGCCGAGGCGACGAAGTGCAGATCCCTTGTCATGCTGGCGTTCAGCCTCCGGTCAGCGACATCGGCCGGGATACGGCGGGCGCCCGCGTGTTGCGGTCGATAACGAAATCGTGGCCTTTCGGCTTTCTGGCGATGGCGGCATCGATCGCCGCGGACAGCGCCTCGTCGTCCCTGGAGGCGCGAACGGCAGCGCGCAGGTCTGCGGCGTCATTCTGGCCCAGGCACATATAAAGCGTGCCGGTGCAGGTGAGCCGGACGCGGTTGCAGGCCTCGCAGAAATTATGGGTGAGCGGGGTGATGAAGCCCAGCCGGCCGCCGGTTTCGGCTACGCGGACATAACGGGCAGGCCCGCCCGTCTGGTAGCTGCTTTCCTCCAGGGTGTAGCGCTCCGCCAGTTTGGCCCGCACGTCCGACAGCGGCAGATAATGATCGACGCGGTCCTCGCCGATCTCGCCCAGCGGCATGGTTTCGATCAGCGTCAGGTCCATGCCGCGGCCGTGGGCCCATTCCAGCATGGAGGCAATCTCGTCTTCGTTCGTTCCCCGAAGCGCCACCATATTGATCTTGACGGCGAGGCCGGCCTCCTGGGCGGCGTCGATACCCGCCAGCACCTTGCTCAGTTGGCCCCAGCGGGTGAGGGCGTGGAAGCGATCCGGGTCGCGGGTGTCTAGAGAGACGTTGACCCGCCTCACGCCGGCTGACACCAGTTCACGGGCGAAGCGCGAAAGCTGGCTGCCGTTGGTGGTGAGGGTCAATTCCTTGAGACCGCCCGCTTTTCCGCTTTGGCCGATGCGCCGGCCCAGCGCCTCGAACAGGCGCATGACGTCCCGGCGAACCAGCGGTTCACCGCCGGTGATGCGGATGCGTTCCACGCCCTTGTCGATGAAGGCGCCTGCCAGGCGTTCCAGTTCCTCCAGGGTCAGCACCTCCGCCTTGGGCAGGAAGCTCATATGCTCGCCCATGCAGTAGACGCAGCGAAAGTCGCACCGGTCCGTAACCGAAACGCGCAGATAGGTGATATGGCGGCCGAAGGGATCAATCATGGGCCAACCCTAGCAGGGTCCGGCCCCGGTTTCACCCGTCACAAGGCCCTTGGCCAGGTGTGGTGAGAGCGCGCAGGCGGTCCAGGGCGGCGGTCTTCGAGAAGCTGTTGAAAACGGTTTCGACTTCGGTCCTGTCCGCCGCGGTCAGGGTCATTTGCATGCTCTTTGCCTGACGCGAGAGATTGAAGACTGTAGAAAATACGCAGCGATCGATGCCCACGGCGCGACAGGCCAGTGCCACCTGGGCGGCACCGTTTTCGTAGAGCACGCGGCGTGTCCGGGGAATGTCGAGGTCCAGAAGCGTGGCGAATGCGATTTCGAAAAGATCGATCTGGCCCTGATGCAACACGCGCAACAGAAAGCCGGCCCTGAGCTGGCCGGCGGCGGCCAGTTTGGTGACCAGTTTGTGCGCGCTCGTCGCCGCCTCGCCCGACAGGGCCGGTGGCTTCTGGATGCTCTCGGCAGCGTGATCGACTTCGGTTTCAATGCCCTTAGGTACGATCGGGAAATTCTGTTCGATGTGTGTCTTCAGAACGTCAGACACCCAGTCGCACATGCGCGTGGCCAGATTGGCCGGAAGATCCTCACGCCGACCGAGTGGATCCTGGAGTACCGCGATGTGCCGGGATTTCTCAACCAGGGTCTCGAAGGCGGCCGTGCCGATGTGCGCGGTGGCGTTCCGCACCAGCGTTACCAGCACAGATTCAGAATTGCTCCGGACAAGGGCCTCGCAGACCGGTTCACCGATATGAGGCCGGGCCGCGCAGATCGCCTGACGATCTTCGTCGGCCCGCGTGATGATCGACAGCAGGTCGGTGTCGTTCAGCCGGCCGCTACGCAGGATGACAGGGCGCGCTACCTCGATGTGGTCGTCGGCCAGCAGGAGGATGAGGTCGAGGGGCGCTGTATCGTCGTCGGCCAATCTCTCGGCCAATGCGATGCGGATCGCCATTTCCACGTCGGTCGTCAGGCGCTGAAGGATTTCACGCATCAGGACGCGTTCGCGCTCCGTCAGGCGCGTGGACTGGCTATGATACAGCGAGGCGACAGCCAGATAGATGTCGCCACGGGGCACGCTTTGCGGATTGCCCGCCAGCTGCGTCAGCCGTGCCATGCTACCGATATCTTCTGCAGTCAGCCCCACGCCTGGTTGCCCCCATTTGGCCGCGCCTGTTCGCGCCCCCTCAGTGTGAGGCTAGATCAATTGGAGTTAACGTCATGTAAATCTTAACGGCCCAAGATTGTGCCAGTTTGGTTTGGGCCGTCCTGTTGCCGTTAGCGGAACAAAAGCCCTTTGCCGGGTATGAATAATACGAGTGGCCTGAACGTTTGGCCGTGATTTTGTTCGCCTTTTTGTTTGGCTGGTATGAATGCTATGAGCTTCGCCGACTTTGAGCAGGCAATAGAAGATCCCGCCCTTAGGGTTATCGCCAGACACTGGAACTCCGTGCGCGGCGACCGCCGCCTGCCAGGTTGGGGAGACATTCGCCCGTCAGCCATTGCGGTCCATCTGCCGATTATCTGGTCGTACCGTTATGATCGCCAATCCGACAGATTCGTGGGCCGGCTGGCCGGCGATGCCATTGAAGCGGTTTTCTCCCACAGTTTCCGGGGGGTACCGATGGAAGACCTCTTTCCACCCGGCGCGCTGGCGCATTATTTCGCCCGCCATAGACGGGTCGTGATCGAGCCCTGTTTCTTTCACGGCTATGGCAGTGTGTTCGATCATCTCGAACGCGTGGGGGCGGGTGAGCGGATCATCCTGCCGCTGTCCGACAGCGGTGGAGAGGCCGACGGCATATTGGGGGCTACGCACTACGATCCGGCATCCCCAGCGGCGCGCGATTCGTTTCCAGCGGGCGAAGTCGAAGAATGGTTTTCGCTGGGCTGACAGGCCGCGGCGCCGTGCTAGGCTGAGCGCCGGATATCCTGTTCCTGATGCCCATGACCTACGATCCGCCCTTTCTGCTTGCCATAGACCAGGGCACGACTTCCACCCGCGCCATCCTGTTCGATGCCGCGGCGCGTCCGGTGGCGACGCACGCCGTCGAACTGCGCCAGATTTATCCGGCCAATGGCTGGGTGGAGCATGATGCGGAGGAAATCTGGCAGGCGGCGCTGGCCTGCTGCCGCGCGGCTATGAAGGGCATCGATCCCAAAGAGGTCGCGGGTATCGGCATCACCAACCAGCGCGAGACGACGGTGCTTTGGGAACGCATGAGCGCCCGGCCGCTGCACAACGCCATCGTCTGGCAGGACCGGCGTACCGCCGAGCGCTGCCGTGCACTCAAGGACGCGGGGCGCGAGGCGGACGTCTCCGCGCGCACAGGCCTTGTCATCGATCCCTATTTCTCGGCCACCAAGGCCGAATGGCTGCTCGATCACATCCCGGGCGCTCGCGCGCGGGCTGAAAGAGGGGAACTGGCGCTCGGCACCATCGACAGCTGGCTGATCTATCGGCTCACTGGCGGAAAGGTTCACGCCACCGACGTCAGCAACGCCTCGCGCACCCTGCTGCTCGACCTGAAGACGCTGGCGTGGAACGACGATCTGCTCAAGCTGTTCAATGTGCCCGGCGCGCTGCTGCCGGAAGTGCGGGACAGTGCCGGCGATTTCGGTGCGACGAGCCCGGATCTGTTCGGCGCAGCGATTCCCATATCGGGCGTGGCGGGCGACCAGCAGGCGGCGATGGTCGGGCAGGCCTGCTTTGCACCGGGTGACGTGAAATCGACTTACGGCACGGGCTGCTTTGCACTGGTGAACACCGGCGCCACGGTTCCGGCATCGCAGAACCGCCTCGTCGCCACCGCGGCCTACCGGGCCAAAGGCAACACTGCCTATGCCATCGAAGGCAGCATCTTCATCGCCGGCGCGGTGGTGCAATGGCTGCGCGACGCCCTGGGCGTGATCCGCAACGCAGCGGAAATCGAGGCGCTCGCGCGCACCGCCAAGGCGGCCGATGGCCTCTATTTCGTGCCGGCCTTCACCGGCCTCGGCGCCCCCTGGTGGGATCCGGAGGCGCGCGGCGCCATCCTCGGCCTCACCCGCGACGCGGGCGTGGCCGAGATCGCGCGCGCGGCGCTGGATGCCGTCTGCTACCAGAGCCGCGATCTGCTGGATGCGATGGCCCGTGACATGGACGCAGCGGGCCTGGGGGCACCCAGGGCGATCAAGGTCGACGGCGGCATGGTGCAGAACGACTGGTTCTGCCAGCGCCTTGCCGATCTCACCGGCCTGCCTGTGGAGCGGCCGGTCGTGACCGAGACGACGGCGCTGGGCGCGGCCTATCTGGCGGGCCTGGCCACTGGCGTGTTTCGCGATTTTGCCGATATCGCGCGGGTCTGGGCCCTCGACCGGCGCTTCGAGCCGGCGCTGGTCACCTCGTCGCGCGATGCGCTCTATGAAGGCTGGGGCCGGGCGGTGGCGCGGATCCGCAGTTCGGGCTGACGGGGGTTGCCAAGCCGCGCACGGCCGTTAGCATCGCCTTGAACGGCAAACAGCGAATGCGATGGCATCCATGAAATTCGGAATTGGACAATCGGTCACGCGAACCGAGGATATCCGCTTTGTGACCGGCCGCGGCCGGTATACGGATGATCGTCATTTCGAGGGCGAAGTTCACGCGACTTTCGCACGCAGCCCGCATGCCCATGCGCGGATCAATGCCATTGATGTGTCGGCCGCCGCTGCCGCGCCTGGCGTGGTCGCAGTCCTGACGCAAGCCGACGTGGAGGCCTTCGGCGCCGGTCCGATGCCGTGCCTGGCGCCGGTGAAGAATCGCGACGGCTCGGCCACGCGCCTTTCGCCAAAGCCGCTGCTGGCGAAGGACAAGGTGACGTTCGCGGGCGAAGCCGTGGCGATGGTGATCGCCGAAACCTATGCCCAGGCGAAAGACGCCGCCGAGCTGGTGGAAATCGACTACGAC
This sequence comes from Alphaproteobacteria bacterium, assembly GCA_018971835.1. GTDB lineage: Bacteria > Pseudomonadota > Alphaproteobacteria > Micropepsales > Micropepsaceae > Rhizomicrobium. The sequence goes on along the minus strand of JAGWZW010000019.1, from coordinate 31,454 downwards.
GTCCTGGATGCCTGCGGCACGCTGGAAGCCGCGCCGGATGGTCCTCAGATTTGGGAGGGTGCGCCGGGCAACCTTGCGTTTGACTGGGCGCACGGCGATGAAGCGGCAGTGGATGCCGCTTTCGCCCGGGCAGCGCACCGCGCCACCGTCACCGTCGTCCAGAACCGCGTGGCGCCGACGACGATGGAAACGCGTGCGGCGATCGGCCTTTACGATCGGGCAGCGGACTGCTTCACGCTCTATTCTGCCAGCCAGGGCGCCGGCATGCTGCGTGACCGCATTGTCGGCATCCTCGGGATCGAGCGCGAGAAACTGCATGTGATCACCGGCGATGTCGGCGGCGGTTTCGGCATGAAGATGTTCGTCTATCCCGAGCAGCCGCTGATGCTGATCGCGGCCCGGAAGACCGGCCGTCCGGTGCGCTGGTCGGCGGAGCGGATGGAAGGGTTTCTGTCGGACGGTCACGGCCGCGACACCATTACCCGTGCCGATCTGGCGCTGGATGAAGACGGACGCATCCTCGCCATGCGCATCTCGGGGCGCGCCGATATGGGCGGCTATCTCTCGCAGTTCGCGCCCTTCGTGCCGACGCTGGCCGGTGGGCGGATTTTCGGCGGCCTCTACAAGGTTCCGGCGCTGTTCGCCAACGTCAAAGGCTATTTCACCAACTCCGCACCGGTGGACGCCTATCGCGGGGCCGGCCGCCCCGAAGCAGCTTATCTGGTGGAACGGCTGATGGATGAGGCGGCGCGCGTCAGCGGTATCGACCGCGCGGAACTGCGCCGCCGCAATCTGCCTGGCCCCTCGGAGCTGCCGTATAGGAACTGGTATGGACAGTCCTTCGATTCCGGCGATTTTCCGCACATGCTCGATGAAGGATTGAAGCGGGCGGACGTGGCCGGCTTTGCGGCGCGCCGCAAACAGAGCGAAGCGCGCGGCAAACGGCGCGGCCTCGGTATCGCCTATTATGTCGAGATCACCGCGGCGGTGGGCAGCGAGCCGGCGCGCGTCGTCTTCACTGAGAATGGCGGCGTGGAGCTTTACGTCGGTACCCAGTCCAATGGGCAGGGCCACGAGACGGCGTTCGCGCAGGTCGTGGCCGAGCGGCTCGGCGTGCCGTTCGACTCCATCACTGTGAAACAGGGCGACACCGAATGGGTGAACGGCGGCGGTACTGGCGGCTCGCGCTCGCTCAACATGTCGGGCGGGGCGCTGCAGGTGACTTCCGACGAGGTGATCCGCAAGGGCAAAGTCGCGGCGGGGCAGGTGATGCAGGCCGGCGGCGGCGCAGTTGAGTTCGATATCGTTGAGGGGACCGGCCGATTTCGCGTATCTGGCACCGATCGCAGCATGACCGTGACGGAACTGGCCATTGCCCTTAAGCGGGAAACATTGCCCGGCTTTGAAACCGGGTTGGATAGCGACGGCGTCTTTAACGGTCAGGCGCCGACCTTTCCCAACGGCTGCCATGTCTGTGAAGTCGAAGTCGATCCTGAAACCGGCGTGGTCGACGTCGTGTCGTATTCGGTACTCGATGATTTCGGACGTATCATCAATCCGATGCTGGTCAAGGGTCAGGTCCACGGCGGCATCGCGCAGGGGCTCGGCCAGGCGCTGCTGGAGCATTGCATTTACGACGCCGAGACGGGCCAGCTCATGACCGCCAGCTTCACCGACTATGCCATGCCGCGTGCCGACAACCTGCCCGAGATTCGCTTCGCCTACGAAGAATATCCCTGCAAGACCAACCCGATGGGCGCCAAGGGATGCGGCGAGGCGGGCACGGTGGGGGCCATGCCCGCGCTGATCGGCGCAGTGGCCGATGCCGTCGGTGTTCCCCATATCGACATGCCGGCAACGCCAGAAAAGGTCTGGCGGGCCCTGAAATCGGCAGCCTGAGGCGTTTGGTCGGGGCCGTGGGCTGGAGAGGTGCATTGACTTTGGCAGATTCACTGACCAAAAGTCATTCATGACCACGGCAGATTCTGAAGTCCGGGCGAAAAAAGGCGAAAAGCCTCGCCCCGTGCGGCGCAAGCCCGAAAGCCTCGCCAAGCTGCGCAAGGCGGCGCGCAAGCTGTTTGTCGAGCGCGGCTATCACGCCACCCGCCCGCAGGACATCGCGCGCGAGGCAGGGCTCGGTCACGGCACCTTCTATTTGCATTTTCCGGACAAGAAGGCCTGTTTCCTCGCCTTCGTGGAGGAGGCGCGGCAGGAACTCGGCGCCTACACCCGTGCCCGCTTCAACGTGAAGGGATCGCTCGAACAACTTATCGCCGACTCGCTGAACGCGATCTACGACTACACGGCGAGCAATCCGGGTGTGCTCAACGCTGCCATGACCGATGAAGCCGTGATCGACGCCGAAGGTGTGCAGGCGACGCCGCTGCTGCAGCGCTGGGGCCACGACTGGGCCGAATTCGTCCGCCATGCCGCCGCTGACGGGCGTACCGCTACCGACCTCGATCCCGATATTGTCGGCCAGGCGATCCTGGGGGCCGTCGTGCAGTCTGCCACCGAAGGCGCGCGGACCGGCCGCAAGCGCCAGGAGGTCATCGACAATCTCTCCCGCTTTCTGGTGCGCGCGCTTAAACCCTGAAGTTTGATGACGGTCGGCACCGCGTGGTTGACGCCGCTCTTGTTCTGACAAAATATCATGTCAGAAACGGGAGGAGCTGCGCATGATCGCGGATTTCAGAGGCAAGACGGCATTTATCACGGGTGGTGCCGGCGGCATCGGTCTGGCGATGGCGCGCGCCTTCGGCCATGCCGGCATGAACGTCGTGGTTGCCGATATCGACGAGGCTGCAGCCAGGGCGGCGGTAGAGCGGCTGGCAGCCGAACAGGTGAAGGCCGTTCCCGTGCGCTGCGACGTGAGCGATCGCGCGGGCGTGCGCGCGGCGGCGCTGGAAGCGGTGGCAGCCTTCGGAAAGATTCACATCGTGTGCAACAACGCGGGCGTGGCCGTGGGCGGGCCGATCGGGACGGTCGGCGAGCGCGACTGGGATTGGATCGTTGATGTCAATCTCAAGGGCGTGGTCTATGGCGTCGAGACATTTGTGCCCTTGATCCGCAGTCATGGCGAAGGCGGGCACATCGTCAACACAGCTTCGATGGCCGGCATGATTTCGCCGCCCGGCATGGAGCCCTATAGCGCCACCAAATTTGCGGTCGTGGCGTTGACCGAAGGCTGGGCAGCGCAGCTGGCGCCAGCAGGCATTGGCGTGTCGGCGCTATGTCCCGGCTTCGTGCGTACACGTATTCACGAAAGCGGGCGCACCCGGCAGGACAAGTACGGCGGCGTCAGCGAGGTCGATGCGCTGGGACAAGGCGCCAGCGAAGCGGCCCAGGCCGTCTTGTCCGGCATTGATCCCGATGTCGTGGGCGCGCGCGTGCTTGAGGCAATCAAGGCGGGCGAGACTTACATTTTCACTCACCCCAACATGCGCGAATTCGTGGCGATGCGCTTTGCCGCGATCATGGCGGCGTTCGATCTTGCTGAGCAGAGCCCGGCTCTGAAGGCCGTCAAGGAATGGACTTCGCCTATCTTTGGGTCTTCTCAGGAACCGTAGCGAAGAGCCGTGCCACCAAAGCGGGCGATTTCATGAGGATATTTTTTATTACTAAGCCTTGGAAAAGTTGTGGATAATATGTACAAATAATTTCGGGGGAAGCCCGTTCATTTTTCTCCAGTTCTATGTCCTCTGCCGTTCTGGCGGATGAGTTTCTTTGTCAAATACCATAACGGCAAAGACTGAATTCTCATGGAAAAAATATCTATTGGATCCTGTGCTGATAAATTCCGCTTTGGACGGATAAATACCAGCCAAAGATTTTTTCACCTTGGTATTTTAGCGAAATATTCTGTTAGAAAACTCAATATATTGAACTATTGTCATGAATATATACAAGATATTCACCTTCTTTCCAAACGTGATATTGAATTCTATTTGCAAAATCTTGCCGTGCCCTGGTGTCTGCAGGCGGGCCGGCTGGTGGTGGCGACTGCTGACGAAACGCCGGAAAACCTTGCTCGTTTGAGAGTTCATTACGGTGATGGCATCCGCATCTGGCCGATGGACAGGCGGCGGCTGCTGGGGGCCCTGGAAAAGCGCTTCGCCGGAATGCTTGCCGAGCAGGCGGCTCATACGCTGGAGCGACAATTTCCCGAGTTTTCGGCGCGGCGGCGGGCTACGGCCGGGCAGCTAGGCGTCGGCCTGGCAGTTGTTCTGGGGGCTAGCGTAGCCATCCTTGCTGCGCCGACGGCAGCTTTCCTGGTACTGTCGCTGATCTGGGCAGCAGCATTCTTGGCCAATGCCCTGTTCCGGGCGGTGCTGGTCTGGATCGGCGCCGGCCATTACGAGGCGTCGCCTGCACCGCCGGTCTGCGACAGCGACCTTCCGCTCTATTCGATCATTGTACCGCTCTATCATGAGGCGGCCATGCTGCCCGGACTAATGGCGGCGCTATCGGCACTCGATTATCCGGCCAACCGTGTCGAAGTCCTCCTGGCGCTGGAGGCCGACGACGCCGAAACCATCGCCGCCGCCGAAGCGGCAGCCAGTAATCCTCGTTTTGCGGTGCTGCATGTGCCGCCCGGTCTGCCGCGCACCAAGCCCAAGGCCGCCAATTATGCACTCGCTTTCGTGCGTGGCGAATTTACCGTGATCTATGACGCCGAGGACCGGCCGGAGCCGGACCAGTTGCGCAAGGCGGTCGCCCAGTTTCGCGCGCGGCCGCAATCGGTGGCCTGCCTGCAGGCCCGCCTGAACTTTTACAACGCGCGCGAGAACTGGCTGACGCGGATGTTCGCACTCGACTATTCGCTGTGGTTCGACTTTTTGCTGCCGGGACTTGACCGTTTCGGCATTCCGATGCCGTTGGGCGGGACTTCCAATCATTTTCGCACGGAAGCGCTGCGCGCCATTGCCGGTTGGGATCCTTGTAACGTGACCGAGGATGCCGATCTCGGCATCCGTTTGGCGCGGGCGGGGCTTTCTGTGGCCACACTCGATTCCACTACCTTCGAGGAGGCCGCTGTCACACTCGGCAACTGGTTCTACCAGCGGTCGCGCTGGATGAAAGGCTACATGCAGACGTGGCTGGTGCATATGCGCCGCCCTCGCGATCTCTTGCGGCATGCCGGGCTAGGCGGCTTTCTGGGATTTCAGCTGTTTATTGGGGGAACGTTCGTCACCGGCCTCGCCAATCCGCTGCTGTGGCTGTTGTGCCTCATGAGTTGGGCATTCGATATCGATGCCGGTTTCGGAGCCGCCTGGTCGTCCATCAGCGATGTTTCGGTCTTGGCGCTTGTCTTTGGCAATACCTTGTTCGCCTACCTTGCGATGGTGGGATCCTGCCGGCGAGGCTGGCTTGAACTGGCACCCTACGGGCTGGCTGCACCGGTCTACTGGGGATTGGTTTCTGCCGCTTGCTATCGCGGTCTTTGGCATCTGCTGCTCCAGCCCATGTACTGGGACAAAACGCGCCACGGCATGACGCGCCTGGCACCGGCTCCGGCAAGCGCGGGCTTTTCTGTGTCTGGGGGAAATATGTGATGCGGATGCTGGTTGCCGAAGTGCTGCCGGGCGGATTTTTGGCGATAGGCGCCCTTTTCTGGCTGTGGCGTGCTGGGTACACGACGAATGTATCGGCCTTGCTCGTAGCTGCGGCACTTCTGCAGGCCGGTCCGATTCTTGCCGTGGCGAATGAGCAGTCTCTGTGGTTGGCGGCCGGCGTGCTGGCCGTGGCGTGCAGTGCCGTGGCCTTTGCAGAACGGGCCGATCCGCGCCGCATCATGGTTTTCGGCGGTTCGCTGGCGGCAATCCAGCTCATTGATCCGCTGGGTGGATTTTTGGCGGCGAGTCTTCTGCCCGCAACGCTCATGATCGGCGGCGGACACGAGGACCGGCAGCGGCAAGCCGGGCTCTATGTGATTTTGATGTTTCTGCCGTTGATTACGGCAGGGCTGCTGCTGTATTTGGCGCTAACTCATCACCCCGCTCCCGCCCTGTTGCTCGGACAACAGAACGCGGCCGGCCTCACGCGCTTGCCACCAGGGCTGGGATGGCGGCTGATGCCCGCCCTCTCTCTTGCCGCGGTTCTCGCCGTCCCGATTTGGGCCAACCGAGTTTGGCGTTCCCGGTTGCGTGAAGATGCGGCCATGCGCGCCGTTGCCGCTGTAGCGCTGGCGGTGATCGCCGCAGTCGCGCTGGCCGCGTGTCTGTCCGTAGTGCGGGCGCCTGCGACGTTGATGTCCACGGCGGCACCGATAATGGTGGCGGCATTGGGACTGCGCCCGGTGCCGCCCGCTCGCACGGGGGCGGCCACCGCGGCGACGTGCCTGGCGCTGTCGTGGAGCTGTGCGTTTGGTGCCTCGTTGCTTCGCTAAGGCGATTGAAACCAACTCATTTCAAACCCTATCGATTGCTCTAACGCCGACTTAAGCCGTTGAAATCCATACTCTCCCTATCGTCGCAAGGCGGTGGGCAAGGGTGTTTGCGATGCACGACACAACTAAGGCGGGCGTGGAGATGGCAGTGGAAAGCATCGGCCTCAACCTGGAGGCGAATTCGGTGCGCAAGGCTATTGTTGCGGCGGCGCGGCGTGTCGCGGAGCGGGCAGGCGCCGATGCCCTGACGCCGGACGCCGTCGCTGAAGAGGCCGGCTGCACGTCGGACACTGTACGCGCCGATTTTGCGGACACCGGCGAACTGCAACTGGCCGTAGTAGCCGACGGTCTGGCGGAACTGGCTGCACTCATGAAGAGGGCGGCAGTCGGTGACGGCAATGTGGAGCAAAACGACGAGGCCGTTGCGCCAGCCGGGATTTCGCTCAAAGAGATCGAGCAGGCCATCGGCGTAGTGCTGGGGGGCGGGCTCGAGGATTTGGGCCAGGATTTCGCGGCCGACACCGACGACGTGCCGGATGCTTTTCCCGAAGATGCCGTCGCGGAGCCGGCGACCGCACGGCCAGGCCGCTTGAAATTGTCCGAGTGCGATGCCCCTGAATACCTCCCGCAGAACGTTCAGGACAACCAATCCGTCGCGGCGAGCATTGCCGAACTCGAACGGGGCATGGCGCGGCTGGAAGCGCGGCCGGTGGACGCCTGGCTGGAGCGACGCCTGCGCGTGTTCGAGCGCACGCTCGCCGATATCGAAGCGCGCATGGAAAAGCTGGAGTACGACAGCACCGCTGCGCATTCCGCCGCCAACGATAGTTTCAAGACACTGGAGGAGCGGGTCGAAGCGGCGGTCAAGTCCACCGATACGCGAGTCGAGGAAAACGAGCGGCATCAGGATGAACTTCAGCTTTATGTAAACGACCTTTCCGGCCGCCTTTCCCGGGTCGAGGTCCGCCGCGAAAACTTCGCGAGTGAACGCCCGGCGATCGCCATACCAGTCATGCCGGAAATTGAAGGTCAGGATGGCGATAACCCACAGGCTCCGAGTGAGAGCGCAGAGGTTGCGGATGTTCCGCCCCCTGCTTTGCATGGTCCAGAAAGTTATCTCGACGCGGCACGCCGTGCGGCAAACTGTGCTGCGGCCGCCGCGGCAAAACCAAAGCGCCGCCGACCGATCGTAATCCGCTTCCCCAGGCAGGTGGTGTTGTCGCTCTCGCGGCGCACGATGCGCATGATTACGAGCCTCCTCGGGCTGGTGGTGTTGTTGTTTGCGGCCGGCGTCATGCTGAAGGGACAGGAGCCGGCTGTTGCCGCCGTAAGGCCGCAGGCGTTGCTGCTGTCGCCGGATGCGCGCGTGGTGGCGCTCGCCAGGGCGCACAATCCCAAGGCCGCGTTGATCGTCGGCCTGAAGTTCCTCAACGGCGACGGCGTGGCGAGCGATCTGCCGTCTGCCGCCTATTGGTTGGGTGTGGCAGCGAATGGGCATGAGCCGGTCGCGGAATACTGGCTGGCGACGCTCTACGAGCGTGGTCTGGGCGTTCCGAAAGACCGTGCGTTGGCCATGCGTTGGTATGAAAAGGCCGCCGAGGCCGGAAATACCAAGGCGATGTACCGCCTTGGTGTCGGTTATGCCGAAGGATGGAATGGCGAGCCCGATTATGCCGAGGGCGGGGAATGGTTCGACGCGGCGGCAAAACTCGGTGTTGTCGATGCCGAATACAATCTCGCCGTACTTTACGAACGCGGCGATGGCGTAGTGCAAAGCTTCAGCCACGCATTCACCTGGTATGCAATCGCGGCGGCCCGGGGCGATGCGATCTCGAAGGAGAGACTCGACACATTGGCCAGCCAGCTTGCGCCGTCTGACGTAGAGGCGGCCCAGAAGGCCGCCGCGGCCTTTGTGCCGGCGACGCCGAAGGTCGTGGCCAACATCGCGCCAACCGTGACGGCGGTGGCTATGCTGACGCCACCGCGCTGATCAGCGTCCAAACTCGAAGGGAATTACGAAAACAAGATCGCGCGCTGTCAGCTCTGCTGGCGCCGGCGGCAAGGGTGAGGCGGCTCTGACCGTCGCCAGTGCCATCGCGTCAACCATGACATCGCCACTTGATTGGGTGACGGCCAGCGAAAGCAGCGCACCGCTTTGGGATAGCGAAAAGGTGATTGTGACATTTGCCGGCGCGTGCGCGACGGGGCGCTTGCGTGCGGCAATGTGCTGCCAGATAAGCGCTGCATAGTGGCGCTTGATTTGATCATGCGTTCCGGCAGACGGCACGGTTTGCGGCGCGGCCAGAGCGACAGCCGGCGCCAGTTGCGCTGCATTGGCCGCTGGCGGCGCTGGCGTGGACTTGCGCGATGGGGCTTGTATCTGCCGCCGTTTGTGCGGTCTTTGCGGTGCGGGCCTTACCGCAAGTGCTTGGCGCGGCGGCGCGAAAAGCTGGATCGTGATGAGCCCTTCGTGTTCGCCCGCGAGCGGAAGGGCCCGGTCCGTGTCGAGCAGGGCCATAACGAATGCGGCATGAAGTGCCAGCGCCGCCGCAAGAGCCGGCCAGGATGGCGCGTGGCTTGGCCCGCCATCCCGCGCCGCACGTATCACAGGCTGGCCGTGATCGCGATGTTGACGCTTCGGCCCATGCCCGGCACCGGCCGGAGCACGCCCGTCGCCTGATAGTCGCCGAGCGAAACGCCGCCGAGGGGCAGCGCGTAGGCCGTATCGAACACATTGCCGATCCCGGCATCGAAGCGCAGGGCGTTCCAGGTGTAGCTGCCTTGCAGATTGAGCAGGGCGTAGCTTCCGGTTTTTGGTTCGTTTTGCATGGTGCTAACGGCGGTCTTGCCGGCCACGGCGACAAGCTCAGCCGCGCCGGACCAGGCCCCCTGCTTTTCTTCAAAGGTGAGGCGCGTGTTGAACGGCATTTCGTGATAAAGATTGTCGCGCGTGGTCAGCTCGCGGCTTTTCACCCAACTTGCGGTCAGTCTGACCGTGCCTGTGCCCATGTTGGAGCCATCCCACAGCCTGAGTGCGGCATTGAGATCGGCACCGTAAAGCTCGGCTTCATGGTTGTCGAACTGGAGCTGCACCGAAGTGGCCGACAGCGTCTTCAGATAGTTCACGCCTATGTAATTCTCGATGCGGGTGTAGTAGGGTGAGAACCTCACTTCCCACGGCACGGTGCCGCCGCCGGTCCAGTCCGCCGTGGCGCTTAGGGTGTGCGCGGTTTCGGGCTTGAGCGCCAGATTGCCGACATAACCGTTGCCATCGCCGAACCAGCCGACCATGCGGCTCGACATGGCTCCGCGTCCCCAGGCATAGCGTTCATAGAGCGTCGGTGCGCGCATCTTGCGGGCATAGCCGAACTCGTAAGTGGCATCGGCGTCGGGCGCGTAGCGCGCCAGCGCCGTCAGGTCGAAGTCGCTGTCAGTCTTGCCATGCGGCAGAGCATTGAATGCGCCGGCGGCCGCCGCATCGGCCATGTTCATCATGCCTGTCCATGAATAGGGCTGGACGTCGCCGGTGTCCGCCCACACCACGTCGCTGCGCACGCCGAGCAGCGTGGTCCAATTGCCGGTCCATTTGCGCTGCCATTCAGCATAGGTGCCCAGCCGCGCTCGCCTGCCGCTGTCGATGTTCCAATAGGCGTTCGGGCCCATCATCACGTTCATGGGCACGGGCGGCCACCAATCGTCGAGTGTGAAGCGGACAAAGGCGTTGCCAATCTTCAGCGTATCGGCTGCGCCGAGAAACACTGTCGCCTTGAACGCATAGCCAAAGTTTTCAGACTTGGTATCCATCGGCATGCCGCCCGCCGCCGTACCGCCCTTGTCGGCCAGAAAATTCATATAGTGGCGCACACCTTGCCAATAGGCACGAGCTTCGAATGTGCCCCAGCGGAAGGCGCCTTCATAGCGGCCGTTCACGAAGTGCGAGCGATTGAAGAGCAGGTCCATCGGCTGGTTGGGATAGCCTTCGCGCGGGATGTATTGCTGTCCCGCTGCCAGCACGAAGAGGTTGGTGCCGGCGCGCCAGGCCAGCGTCAGCGCATGGTTGGCGGCTTCATATTCGCTGGAGCGCACTTTGCCGTCATGTCCGCCGCCCGCATAGTCGCCGGCCGCCACCGCGGTGCCGTTATAGGCGAGACTGAGATTCTCTCCCGCAACAGTGACGGTGAGCGAGCCGCCCACGCTGTCCGCGTTGCTGCGGTAGAAGGCCGAAGCCCGTCCGCTCATCTCAACTGCGTCGATTTTCGAAAACACCGGCGGCGGAGACTCGACTTCGATGGTGCCCGCGATGCTGTCGCCGCCGTCGCTCACCGGCGTGATCCCCGCCATCACCGTGGCGCGATCCACCTGGGCAGGGTCGGCATAGGAGAGCGGCGAATTCATCTCGTTGGGGCAGGCGATGCCGACCGTCATGCCATCCACCAGCAGGTTGACGCGGTCGGCGCTGAGGCCGTGGATCGCCGGCACGCTGGAGACGCCACCGGCCGCGTAGGCCGAAACCCCGGCCACGCCGCCAAACAGCGCCGCGCTGTCGCTGGTCATTACCCGCGCGGAGGACAGTTCGCTGTCGCTCAGCGTCGTGGCCGTCAGCGGCGCGTCTATGGGATCGCGGAATACCGGATTGGCAATGGTGACGGGCGGAAGGACCGTTGCAGTTTGGGCGATGGCACCGGGCGCGGTACTCGCCAGCAGCAGGGCAGAAAGGTGCGCGACACGGCGCGCATGTTTGCGAATGGACATGATGCCTCACATGGGAACAAGCAGGAAGGCGCGCGCGGCATGCGCCGCACGCGCGCGATCAGGTTGCTGGTTCAGGCGAGGTTTGGCGGGGCGCGCGGCGGATGGCTGCGGGCGAGGACGGCGGCGCGAAGAATGCCGTCTTTCGCCAGCGCAGAGACGCCAACAACGGCGGAGGGCAGCCCGGTCAGCGCCGTGTCAAATGCCGGGGGCGCCAGATGAGCGGCGGCGGCAAAGGGGCAGACGTCGTGGTCGTGTTGGCTACGGTGATGACCGTCGGGCGCCTGCTTGGCCGGCGTGCCGTCCGGGTTGATGGTAATCGCCGTCAGGCCCTGTCCGGTGCAGATGATGAGAGAGCTGTGCCCGCCGGTGCCGGCCGGACCGGGCATCCAGCCGGCCGGAATCAACGCGCGCATCAGCATCGCGACCAGCGCGAACTGGAACGCCGTCAGTCTGGCGTTTCGGAAAGCGGATCCCCTCATGGATTGAGGGTTAGGGAGCATGCCTCAGCGCGGCAAGCTCACCGATGTCGCAGGAACCGGGGCGGGGTATGGTGCCGGGTGCAGGGATCGAACCCGCGGCCCCCTGATTACAAATCAGGTGCTCTACCAGCTGAGCTAACCCGGCGCGGACTTGGAGATACGATGGCCAGCGTCCCGGCGCAACTGTCAGGCCGCAGGCGGCGCACTGGTTCCCGGCTGAGGGTGCAGCGACAGCCGCGATGGCGCGATCGCCCCGCCCGAAACGATCATGGTCATGGCCTGATCCATCGTCATGTCGGTCGGCACCAGGCTCTTCACCGGCACGATCTCGAGATAGCCCGAGGTCGGGTTGGGGGTGGTGGGCACATAGACCGCGGCGATGTCCTCGCCGGTGGTGGTGTCCTTGGTCACTTTCATCACCAGCCCCACGGCTTTCATCCCGGCGTGGGGAAAATCGATGAGCACCACCCGCGCGCTGCCGTCGGGCTTCTGCTGGAGCACGGTCACCAGCTTCTTGGTGGCCGAATAGACGGTCTGCACGAAGGGGATGCGCTCGATCAGGCCCTCGAAATATCCGATGATCTGCGCTCCCACCACACGCGAGGCCACTGCCCCGATCAGGTAGAGCGCCAGCAGCGCCACCAGGGCGGCCAGGACGCCGCGCACGCGCTCGTCTACCAGCCACGGGCTAAGGGCGGGAAAATGCTGGTCGAGGAAGTCGGTCAGGGCATTGGCCAGCGGCCGCCCGGCCTGGGACAGCAGGCCAAGGAAGAAGTCGAACACCACCCAGACGGCCACCAGCGGCGTGATGGCTAGCAGCCCCGCCAGCAGATTCTTCTGGAAATGGGCGTGGAAGTGGCGTTTTGGTGGCGCGTCGGGCGACATCTGGCCCTCTCAGGCTGGACGGATTCGTGTGACACGATAATCTCCCGGCCTCCCACGGTTCAGCAAGCGGCAGATCATGACCAGAGTTCTCATCACCAGCGCACTTCCCTATATCAACGGCGTCAAGCATCTGGGCAATCTGGTCGGCTCGATGCTGCCGGCGGACGTCTATGCCCGTTTCATGCGGGCGCGCGGACATGAAACGCTCTATATCTGCGCCACGGACGAGCACGGCACCCCGGCGGAACTGGCGGCCCTCGAAGCCGGGCAGGACGTCGCTACCTATTGCGCCGAGCAGCACGAGATCCAGAAGAGACTCGGCGCGGGCTTCGATTTCTCCTGGGATCATTTCGGCCGCTCTTCCAGCCAGCAGAACCGCGAGATCACGCAGGGGCTGGCGCGGGCGCTGTGGCAGAACGGGCATCTCGAGGTGCGCGTGACGCGGCAGGTCTATTCCAATGCGGAGAAGCGCTTTCTGCCGGACCGCTATGTCATCGGCACCTGTCCCTATTGCGGCTATGAGCGGGCACGGGGCGACCAGTGCGAGAACTGCACGCGGGTGCTCGATCCCACCGATCTGAAGAACGCGCGCTCGGCGCTGTCCGGTTCCAGCGATATCGAAATCCGCGACAGCGCGCACCTGTTCTTGAAGCAATCCACCTTCGTGCCCCGTTTGCGCGAATGGATCGACGGCCATGCGGCCGGCTGGTCGCCGCTTGTCACCTCCATCGCGCGCAAATGGCTCGATGAAGGCTTGCAGGACCGCGGCATCACCCGCGACCTGGAATGGGGCGTACCGGTGCCGGACGACATCGCGGGCGGAAAGCTCAAGGGCAAGGTGTTCTACGTCTGGTTCGATGCGCCCATCGAATATATCGGCGCCACCAAGGAATGGTCGGACCAGAACGGCACGGGCGATCTCTGGCGCGACTGGTGGACCGAGCGCGAAACGACCGCTCCGAAATACGTGCGCTATGTCGAATTCATGGGCAAGGACAACGTGCCGTTTCACACAGTCGGCTTTCCCTGCACGCTGTTCGGCGCCAACGAGAGTTTGCCGGAAGGGCAGAAGTGGAAGGTCGTCGATCAGATCAAGGGCTTCAACTGGCTCAACTATTACGGCGGCAAGTTCTCCACCAGCGGCAAGCGCGGCGTCTTCATGGACGCGGCGCTGGAAATCCTGCCGGCTGATTACTGGCGCTATTACCTGATGGCCAATGCGCCCGAGGGCGCGGACACCAATTTCACCTGGGAGCATTTCGCCTCCGTGGTGAACAAGGACTTGGCCGACGTGCTGGGCAATTTCGTCAACCGCGTCACCAAGTTCTGCGCTGCGCGCTTCGACGGCAAGGTGCCGGGCGAGGGGGAGTATGGCGAAGACGAAGAGGTGCTGATCACGGAGCTGGGCCTGAGAATTGCTCAGTACACGGATTTTATGGAAGCGATGGAGTTCCGCAAGGCGCTGTCGGAACTGCGCGCCATCTGGGTGGCGGGCAATGAATATCTCACGAAGGCCGGGCCGTGGACCCACATCAAGACCGACCGCGCCAGGGCGGCGGTCGGCGTGCGCATGGGTCTCAACCTCGTGCACCTCTTCGGACATTTGGCCTGGCCGGTGATCCCGCACGCTGCGCGCCTCATCCATCAGGCGATCCAGCCCGCGCCGGAGATCATTCCGTGGCCGGACGGGGCGATGGTGGATTTTCTGGATCAGCTTGACGCGGACCAACCGATTGCCGTGCCGCCGGTGCTGTTCGCCAAGATCACCGACGAGCAGATTGCAGAGTGGAAGGCGCGCTTCGGCGGAGAGGATTAAGCCTTCAGCCGAACCCAGCCATCGGGGCCGAGGGCTTCGAGCGGCCGGAAGCGGGACTTGTAGTCCATCTTCTCGCTGCCATCGATCCAGTAGCCCAGATAAACGTATGGCAGCCCGCGGGTCCGCGCCGAGGCGACGTGATCGAGGATCATCTGCGTGCCCAGGCTGCGGGCCTCCTCGCCCGGGTGATAGAAGCTGTAGACCATCGAAAGCCCGTCGCGCAGCACGTCCGAAAGCGCGCAGGCCATCAGCGGGCCGGGCGTGCCGTCGCGGGTGGCCTTGCGGTATTCGACGATGTGGGTATCGACCGGTGTTTCCTCCACCATCGCCACGTAATCGAACAGGCCCATGTCCGACATGCCGCCGCCGGCGTGGCGCGCATCGAGATAGGTCCGCAGAAGCGCGAACTGCTCGCGAGTGGCCTCAGCAGGCATCTCGCGGCGCAGCAGATCGCCGTTACGTTTGAGGATACGGCGCTGGTTCCTGGTGGCGGCGAAATCCGCCACCACGATGCGTACCGAGACGCAGGCATTGCAGCCCTCGCAGGCCGGCCGGTAGGCCACCATCTGGCTGCGCCGGAAGCCGGACTGGGTGAGGGCGTCGTTGAGCGGCCGGGCCAGCAAACCGGAAAGCCGGGCAAACACCTTGCGTTCCACCCGGCCGGGCAGATAGGGGCAGGGGCCCCCGGGGGTCAGGAAAAACTGCGGCAGACGGGTGTTACGCTGGTCGTTCAAGGCAACTGGCCCACGGAGGTCTGTTCCGGCACAGTATGGCAAGACCTTGCAGGGTTGCGCCAGTGGGCAGCCAGGTGTCGGGCCGGATTGTCGTGCGCTTCCATGAAACGGTCAGAGGCCGGGGTGCAGCGGTACCGGCGGCGCTTCGCGCAGCAACACAATGGAGATGCGCCTGTTGGCCGGGGCGTCGGGGTCTTCGGGCAGGAGCGGCTCCGAACCGGCCTTGCCCGCAACTTCATAGATATGGTCAGAATCGACCCCGGCGGCCGTCAGCACCGCGCGCGCCGCGTTGGCCCGGCCGGCGGACAACTCCCAGTTGGTCATGCCGTTGCCGCCTTCAAAGGGCTGGCCGTCCGTGTGACCGCTGATCGAGACTCGATTCGGCAGCTGACCGATGATCTTGGCCAAGGCTTCGAGCAGTTTACGCGTGTAGGGCATGAGTTCGGCGGTGCCGGGCTGGAACATGGGCCGCCCGTCCTGATCGACGAGCTGGATGCGCAGGCCCTGCGGCGTCTGGTCGACCATGACCTGGCGCGACAGATCGGCGATGTCGGGCATGTTTTGCATAGCCTGGTGAATGGCTTCTGCCGCACTCTTGAACTGGGCGTCTTCGGTGGAGTTCCGGTCCTCGTCGGCGCTGGCTGCCCCGTCGGCTTTGCTTTGCATCTTGCCGCCGGCCGAGGTGGCAGGGGGAGAATTCTTGTCCTGGGCCGAAACTGTGCCGGCGGCGCGCGCGCCGTTCTTGCCGAGCACTGCGCCGGAGAGCACGCCGCCCGAGCCGCTGAAGGTCTGCGAAATGCTCTGGGCCGCAAAATAATCGGCGATGCCGCGTTTCTGCTCCGGCGTCGTGGTGTTGATCAGCCACATCAGCAGGAAGAAGGCCATCATTGCGGTGACGAAGTCGGCATAGGCGACCTTCCAGGCGCCGCCGTGATGGCCGCCGTGATCGCCTTTCTTCACGCGCTTGATGATGATCGGCGCGTCGCTCGCCATGACCGTCCCTCCGACCACTCCGGCCGGGCCGCCGGTCAGGCTTTCGCCATTGGCGGCCTTCGCCTAATAATCTGAAGGAACAGAATGCCCTGGCCGCCTTAACCAAGCGTTGAAGCGGCCGTCCTGGGCCATTCGTGGGATCGGCTGGCATGAGGAAGTTCCGATGACCGACAAACGTGCCTTCCGCCAGGCGCTTGGTACCTATCCGACCGGAGTGGCCGTGGTCACAGCCCTGCCGGCGGACCGCAAGCCAATGGGCATCACCGTGAACTCGTTCACATCAGTGTCACTGGAGCCGCCACTGGTGCTGTGGTGCATGGACCGCAGATCGAAGCGCTTTGCCGCCTTCTCCGCCGCCGAGGGTTACGTCATCAACATCCTGGGCACCGAACACGAAGAAGTTTCAGCGCGGTTGGCGCAGCCGGGCTCCCACAGCCTGGAGGGCATCGGGCTGTGCCAGACGGAGCTGGGGCCCCCGGCGCTTGCCGATGCGCTGGCGGTGTTCGAATGCGCTGCCCACGCCTGTCACGACGGCGGGGATCATGCGATTCTGGTTGGCCGCGTCCTTCGCTTTCATCGCCACGGCCCTGGGGCACCGCTGGTGTTTTACCGGGGCGCATACGGGGCCCTGTCGAAAGCGGCGGGGCCGTAGCGCCGCCCGACCGGGACGGCGACTGTTGCCGCCCTGCCACGCCTGGGTGAGGAACGGCGTTTCGGCAGGCAGTGTCACGGAACCTTCGTACAACGGTCACCCATCCGTCATCCCCCATTGGCATCGATGGCGCCGCAAGAGGGCCGCGGTTTCGCTCGCAGCTGCGCGATTGGCGCGCGGCAGGGAATGTCCGGTGTCGGCACCTCACTCAACGGAGAGTGATCGATATGAAGGGGAAGATTATCCTTTTGGCGAGCGCCGCCGCCGCGATGGTGGCGATGACTGCCGCGCCGGCCTCTGCGGAAGCCTGGTGGGAGAACACCAAGATCAGCGGCCGCATGTATTACGACCTGACCAATATCAGCCAAGATTATCATGACAGCAGCACTGTCGGTAATCCGAAGTTCAACGGACCGGCGGCCGGCACCAACACCTACGGCACTGGCTTCGATATCAAGCGCTTCTATATTGGCATCGATCACACGTTCAACGACGTCTTCTCGGCCAACGTCACCACGGACTTCCTCTACGACAGCGGTTCGAAGGCGACCCAGATTTACATCAAAAAGGCGTACCTGCAGGCCAAGTTCGACCCGGCCTTCATCGTCCGCCTGGGTTCGTCTGACATGCCCTGGATTCCCTTCGCCGAAGGCGTCTACGGCTATCGTTATGTGGAAAATACGCTGATCGACCGTACCAAATACGGCACGTCGGCTGACTGGGGCGCCTATCTGCAGGGCGATCTGGCCGGCAAGCTGCTTTCCTACGAGTTCGCGGTCGTCAACGGCAATGGCTACAAGAATCCCTCTCGCGCCGACAGCGTGGATTTCGAAGGCCGTATCAGCCTCAAATATAACGGTTTCGTTGCGGCGATCGGCGGCTATGACGGCAAGCTCGGCGTTACGCATGGCGTGACCACGCATCATGACGCCACGCGCTTCGACGCCATCCTGGCCTATGTCGGCAACGGCGCCCATGTTGGTGTGGAATACTTCAATGCCAACGACTGGAAGAGCGTGACCAAGACCACGACCGACAAGGCCGACGGCTATTCGTTCTTCGGAGCGTATGAGTTCGTGCCGCAGTGGAGCCTGTTCGGCCGTTACGATTACGTCAATCCGAAGTCCGGCAGCTCGTCCGTGAAGGACAATTACTACAACGTCGGCATCCAGTACGAGCCGTACAAGATGGTCGACTTCTCGCTCGTCTATAAGCACGACGATGCGAAGGGCGGCGAGATCAGCACTTCGAACGGTACGATCGGCGGCATCACCGGGCCTTACGGCAACGCCCAGGGCGCCTATGACGAAATCGGCCTCTTCGGCAACTTCCAGTGGTAAGTACGCACTGACCGGGCGGCAGCTCGGTCGGTTTTCTGAGTTCGCTGTCTCTGGACAGAGGAAACGGGGCGGGGGGCTTCCTCCGCCCCGACTCTTTGGGAGATACCGCATCGGTTTGGGGGCTGGCGCTATGCAACCGGCGCATGGCCGCTCCGTAATACGTAAGACTGTTGAATTTACTGCATTTTTCTAAGAATAAGGTTCGTAACTCCCAAAAAATCTGCTTGTGCATATAATAACGCTGCTTATATTCGCACTGCTTAAGGAATGCTGCGGTGCAAGAAGTCTTCGAGCGCGACCTGATGATCCTGGTGCATGACGTGGCGCGGGCGGTGCGTACGCGCGTCGACCGGGCGGCACGCGAATACGGCATGACGCGGGCCCAGTGGGTCATTCTGGCCCGGCTGGCCCGGCAGCCGGGTTTGTCGCAGAACGAGATGGCTACCATCTGCGAAGTCGAGCCGATCACCGTCGGCCGGCTGGTGGACCGGCTGGAAGCCCGCGGCCTGGTTGAGCGCCGGCCCGACCCGGCAGACCGGCGCATCCGGCGCCTGCATCTGCTGCCGGCGGCGCGCCCGATGGTTGAAACTATTTCCGCCTACCGCGCCACGCTGAACCGGGAACTGGCTGAGGGTTTGAAGCCGGACGAGCAGGCCCGGCTGATCGATGCACTCCTGCATATCAAGAACAATCTAACGGCCGACGGGGCGGGCTGCCTCAAAGCACAAGCGGCCACAGGATAGATGAACATGTCAGCATTACAGGGCGATACCAGTGCCAATTCATTTCGTCAGCCCGGGCAGGGCGTGATTGCGCAGGGGCGGGATCTCGTCCGCCGGCTGGCTGCTGACCGGGCGCAACTCCGGCGCGTTCTGATGATCGCCGGCGTGGTGGCGGTGGCGCTCGGCGCGCTGGTGTCGTGGCTCATGGGTGGGCGTTACGTCTCCACCGACGATGCCTATGTGCAAGCCGCCAAACTGATGGTTTCGACCGACGTCTCCGGCCTCGTTCAGGATGTGGACGTCAAGGAAGGCCAGGTGGTGAAGAAGGGGCAGATACTCTTCCGCCTCGATCCCAAGCCGTTCCGCATTGCGCTGGCCAATGCCGTCGCCACGCGCGACCAGACTGCGCTCACCGTCGACTCGATGAAGCAGGACTACAAGCGCATGTTGTCCGACATCAGCGCGCAGAAGGCACAGGTCGATCTGGCGCAGAGGAATTACGATCGCGATGTGCGCCTCCTTAAGGCTGGCGCGGTGTCGCAGTCGGACTATGACACCGCGCGTGCCACTCTCGCCGCTGCCCGCGATCAGTTCCAGGCGCTCAAGGATGCCGCCGCCACCCAACTCGCAAAGCTCGGCGGCAACATCGATATTCCCACCCGTCAACTGCCGCAATATCTCCAGGCACAGGCCCAGGTGGACGAAGCGCAGCGGCAGCTCAATCACTCGGTGATACGCGCGCCGTTCAACGGCGTGGTCGCCGAGGTCGATTCGCTTCAGCCGGGCACGCTGGTGATTTCGGCGATGAGCGCTTTTTCGACCACCAGCGCGGTCGGCCTCGTCGCCACCGACAATGAGTGGATCGAAGCCCATATGAAGGAAACCGATCTCACCCATGTGAAGGTCGGCGATCCGGTTTCGTATACGATTGACACCTATCCGGGCCGCACCTGGCAGGGGCATGTCCAGGCGATCAGCGCCGGGACCGGTTCGGCGTTCTCCGTGCTGCCCGCAGAGAACGCCAGCGGCAACTGGGTGAAGGTGGTGCAGCGCATTCCGGTCAAGGTCGCGATCGATCGCAAGCCCGGCGATCCCACGCTGCGCGCGGGCATGAGCACCATCGTCGATATCGATACCGGGCATCGCCGCTGGTACCGGATGCTGTTCGGCGGTTGATGCCAGCGAGGCAGATGTCATGAAAGACGCGCTCGAACAGTCGGCGGGTGCGTACAAGGACCGCTTCGAACTGGTCGTGGTCCTGATGTGCGCGATGTCCGGCACGCTGATGCAGGCGCTGGATACCACCATCGCCAACGTCTCGCTGCCCTATATGCAGGGTGGGCTGCAGGCTTCGCGCGACCAGATCACCTGGGTGCTCACCTCCTACATCGTCGCGGCGGCCATCATGACGGCGCCGGTAGGCTGGTTTGCCGCGCGTTTCGGAAGAAAAAATATCGCCGTCATCAGCCTGGCCGGCTTTACGGTGGCCTCGATGCTCTGCGGCATGGCGCGGTCGCTAGACGAGATTGTGCTCTTCCGCCTTTTGCAGGGCATCTTCGGGGCGGCGTTGGCGCCCCTGTCCCAGGCGATCATGCTGGACCTTTATCCGCTGGAAAAGCGCGGGCAGGCGATGGCCATCTGGGGCATGGGCATCATGGTGGGGCCCATTCTGGGCCCGACGCTGGGCGGCTACCTCACCGATCATTACAGCTGGCGCTGGGTATTTTATGTGAATGTCCCATTCGGCGTCGCCGCAGTGACCGGCATATGGCTCTATTTGCGCGATACGCCACGCGATCGCCAACTGCGGTTCGACTGGACAGGTTTTGGTGTGCTCAGCCTCGGCATCGGTGCGCTGCAGCTCATGCTCGACCGCGGCGAAACCAAGGACTGGTTCGGTTCCGGTGAGATCGTTTCGGAAGCGGTTCTGGCCGGACTCGGTCTTTACCTGTTTTCGGTGCACATGCTCACGACCGAAAAGCCGTTCATTCCGAAGGCCATGTTCAAGGATATCAATTACGCCTCGGCCTTGGTGCTGATGTTCATGATCGGCATCGTGATCCTGGCCAGCTCGGCGCTGCTGCCGCCTTATCTGCAGGATCTTGCCGGCTATTCGGTAACCGATACCGGTTTGCTGATGGCGCCGCGCGGTATTGCAACCATGTTCGCCATGATGCTGGTGGGCAAGGTCGCAAACCGCGTCGATGCACGCATATTGCTGACCTTCGGCTCGGCGCTGGTTTTGTGGTCGATGTGGCGCATGGCGCATTGGACGCCGGATATCAGCATTAATAGCTTTCTTGTCACAATGATTATTCAGGGCCTGGGGTTGGGGTTCACTTTCATCCCTGCCAATCTTGTCGCCTTTGCGACGCTGACGGGCAGCTTGCGTACCGATGCGGCTGCTTTCCTCAACCTGATCCGCAATGTCGGTAGCGCCATTGGCGTGTCGGTGACAACCACGATCCTTGCGGATTGCATTCAGGTATCGCACGCGAGCATGGCCGCTCATGTATCCACTTTCAATCGCGCGCTTACACTTAACGCACAGAGCATGCTCTGGAATCCGCAAATCCCGTTCGGCCTTCAGAGTATCAATGGCGTCATCGAACGTAATGCCCAGATAATCGCCTATTCAAACGATTACTTGTTCATGTTCGTCACCTGTCTGCCGGTCCTGGCGATCATCGCGCTGATGCGCGCACCGCCGAAGATGGTGCCCACCGGCGCAAAGGAGTCGGCGGAACTGGAGATGATGGTCGAATAGACGGCAAGAAAGGAAACGGCCATGCGCGTCGCATTCATCGGACTTGGTGTCATGGGTTATCCGATGGCTGGGCATCTCGCCGCTCAAGGGCATGATGTGACAGTCTACAACCGCAACAGCGAAAAAGCGGCGCAATGGGTCGCGGCGCACGGCGGTCGTGCCGCACCTACGCCTGAAGCGGCGGCGCGCGGCTGCACGGTGGTCATGGCGTGCGTCGGGCGCGACAGCGATGTCGAGGCGGTGACGCTGGGGCCCGGCGGCGCTTTTGCGGGAATGACGAAGGGTGCGGTCTTCGTCGATCACACCACGGCGTCGGCCGGTCTTGCGCGCCGGCTGGCTACGGATGCGGCGGCGGCGGGTTTCGGGTTCGTCGATGCCCCGGTGTCGGGCGGCGAGCAGGGCGCGAAGAACGGCCAGTTGACCATCATGTGCGGCGGCACAGAAGCCAATTACGCCAAGGCTGAACCAATCATGGCCGCCTATGCGCGCCAATGCCGCCTGCTCGGGCCTCCTGGCTCGGGCCAGCTCGCCAAGATGGTCAACCAGATCTGCATCGCCGGCGCGGTGCAGGGCCTGTCCGAAGCGCTGAGTTTTGCGCGTGCCGCCGGGCTCGATGCCGCCGCCGTGATCGAGGTGATCTCCAAAGGCGCGGCGCAATCCTGGCAGATGGAGAACCGCCACCGTACCATGCTCGCGAACCATTACGATCACGGCTTTGCGGTCGAATGGATGCGCAAGGATTTGGGTATCTGCCTGGCCGAAGCGCGGGAAAATGGCGCTTCGCTGCCGTTGACTGCGTTGGTCGATCAGTTCTACGCCGAGGTTGAAGCAATGGGTGGGGCACGCTGGGATACCTCGAGCCTCTTTGCCCGCATGGAAAAGTTGAGGAGCGGGCAATGAGTGTACGAAACAACGGTTCCTATCATCACGGCGATTTGCACAATGCGCTGCGCCTGTCCGCCAGCGCCATACTGGAAGAGGAAGGGTTGTCCGCGCTGTCCTTGCGCGCGGTGGCGCGGCGCGCCGGTGTCAGCCATGCCGCGCCCTACCGGCATTTTCCCAATCACGAGTCGCTGCTGGCGGAGCTTGCGGTGGACGGATTTTCCGAACTGCGCACGCGCATCGCCGAAGCTGGTGCCGGCCACGGCACGCAAAGCGACAGGGTCGCGGCCATCGGTGCGGCCTATATGCGCTTTGCGGCGCAGAAGCCGGCGCTGACGCGGCTGATGTTCGGCGCGCAGTTACCCAACCGTACCGAATTTCCCGCGTTGACCGAGGCGGCCGATACGTTGGGCGCAGAGATTGGCAAGGCGTTGAGCGACGCGGTGCTGGGCATGGCAGCCTGGGGCGCGGTGCACGGGCTCGCCATGCTCGTGCTCGAAAACGTTATCGACCTCGGCCAGCGGCAATCCGGCCGCGAAGTCCTGCCTTCGCGCGCCGAGATTTTGCTGCGCAGCATGTTCTCGCTGGGCGCGGACGGGCGTGTCGGCAATTAGCGCGGGTTTGTCGTCAGCGCGCGTATCTGTATGTCGTTGATGTCGCGCTGTGTTTGATAACGCCGTGCCTCCCAATAGGCTTTGGTCTGGCACATGTGTCGGGTGCGGACGACCATGCCTTCATGGTACCCGACCCGGCACTCGATCTTCTGACTGTCCGGTAGTTGTTTGTCCTGGGCTTTTGGGGTTTCTGCGGCAGCTGCGCAGAACGCAACGGTAAGACCGAAGCAACAGGACATGGCAATGACGGTTATACGCATGTCGAAGCCCTCAGCTTTGTAACCAGGAAAGTGTGAGCCTATTTCCGGCGTTGGCAAGATGCGGCGCCGGCACGGTCGCGTGAGCAGGTGTCACGAATCCGTGACCCGCCGTCCGGCGCCATCAGCAGGCGCGCGCTCAGTCCACCCGGTGGGTCTGTACCATATTCTGGATAAAGCCGTGCGCCAGCGCATGATAGAGAGACTCGCGCTGGATCATTTGCGAGATGCCGTAGCCGATGAAGGATGCCAGCATCAGCGGGATCACCATCTCGCTGGCGTTGGTCATCTCGCCGATGATCACGGCCGAGGTGATCGGAGCCTGGGTCGCGGCGGCGAAATAACCCGCCATGCCGACGACCACCACTGCGCCCACAGACGGCACGCCCAGCAACTTGCCGACGATGCTGCCAAGCCCCGCGCCGACCGACAGCGAAGGCGCGAACAGCCCGCCGGGGATGCCTGATAAAGTCGAGGCCACGGTGGCCAGGAACTTCAGCGGGGCAAACGTCCAGGGCAGGTAATGCCCCTCGACGGCATGGCGCGCGGCGTCATAGCCGGTGCCATAGGTATTGCCGCCGCTCAGGACGCCGCAGATCGCCACAGTCAGCCCGCAGGCGCCGGCGAAGATCAGCGCGCGCTTCATTGGCGCGGGCGCAATGAATGCGCGGAAGCGGTCCGTACCCCAGACCACGATCTTGGCGAAGGCGCCGCCGCCAAGGCCGCCGACCACGCCGCAGACCAGCACCGAAACCCAGCCGATCCAGGTGTGCAGCGTTGCCGAAGTCGTGCCGAAATAGGTGTAGTTGCCAAGCACACCCAGCGAGGCCAAGCCTGCGAAGATCACCGCGATCAGCACCATGCCGCTGGTGCGTTGCTCGAAGGCGCGGCTCATCTCCTCGATGGCAAAGACCACACCGGCCAGCGGCGTATTGAAGGCCGCTGCTACGCCTGCGGCGGAACCGGCGAGGATCAGGCCCTGCTCAAGCCCCATGCCGCCGGCTCTTGCAGTGGAAAGCATGATGGCGGCGCCGACCTGCACAGTGGGGCCTTCGCGGCCGATGGAGGCGCCACAGGCGAGCCCGAACAGCGTCAGCAGGATCTTGCCGAAAGTGAGCCGGAGCGAGAGCAGCTTGTTGCGGGTTTCGGGGTTGCGGAAGCGCCGCGCGGCGATAGCCTGCGGGATGCCGCTGCCTTCGGAACCGGGAAATACCGCGCGTGCCATGAGCACCGAGAGGACAAAGCCCAGCGGCGTCACGATCAACGCAACCCAGGGATGGATCAACATGCGGTGGAAGAAGGCATCGGCCATCGTCGCCAGCCTGGCGAAGACAATGCCAACCAGGCCAACGGTCAGTGCGCCGCCCCAGAACACCAGGCGCGCGCGCCAGTGGCGGTTGGTAAAGCGCAAGATGCGGTAGTGGCGGGACGCGTTAAGGCGACGGCGGACCACGGCGGAATCCGATTCAGCAAAAAGTTAAGGGGAGGCGAGCAGCTTTGCTGCGTCGCGGGCGAAATAGGTGAGGATGCCGCTGGCACCCGCGCGCTTGAACGCCATCAGGCTTTCCAGGATCACGCGGTCGCGGTCGAACCAGCCGCGTTCGATCGCCCCGGCCAGCATCGAATACTCGCCGGAGACTTGATAGACGAAGGTGGGCACGCCGAACGCGTCCTTCACCCGGCGCAGGATGTCGAGATAGGGCATGCCCGGCTTCACCATCACCATGTCTGCGCCTTCGGCGAGATCGAGCGCCACTTCGCGCAGCGCTTCGTCGTCGTTGGCGGAGTCCATCTGATAGGTGCGCTTGTCGCCAATCAGCGCCTTGCCAGAGCCCACGGCTTCGCGGAAGGGGCCATAGAAGGCCGAGGCGTACTTGGCCGAGTAGGCCATGATCGCCACATCCTTGTGGCCGGCGCCTTCCAACGCTTGCCGGATGGCGCCGATCCGCCCGTCCATCATGTCGGAGGGCGCAATGATATCGCAGCCGGCTTCGGCCTGGACGATAGACTGGCGCACCAGGATTTCCACGCTCTCGTCATTGGCGACGTAGCCGTCGACAATCACGCCATCGTGGCCGTGGTCGGTATAGGGGTCGAGCGCCACGTCACACAGCACGCCGATATTGGGTGCCGCGGCCTTGATGGCGCGGACGGCCCGGCAGACGAGGTTGTCCGGGTTGGTAGCTTCGCGGCCGTCCGGTGTCTTCAATCTGGGATCGGTGTGCGGGAAGAGGGCAATCACCGGGATGCCCAGGCCCTGTGCTTCCACGGCAGCCTCGGCAATGAGATCGACGGAGAGCCGCTCCACCCCCGGCATGGAGCCGACCGGTTCGCGCTTCTCCTCGCCGTCGATCACGAAGAGCGGCCAGATGAAATCGGCCGGCGTGAGCGTGTTTTCGGCCACCAGACGGCGCGTCCAGTCGTGGCGCCGGAGACGGCGCATCCGCAGGGCAGGAAAAGAAGCAGAAGGGGCCATGTCCCCACTTTCACAGAAAATCGCGAAAAGCCGGTTCCCGAAGGAAGTCAGGTATTACCCAGTTCTGGCCTTCCGTTGCAAGGCGGCAGACCGGCGCGGAATGGGGGTATCCCAAGAGAGGGGCCCGGCGAAATTGGCGCAGTACGTGTAGCATTGCGGTAAGGAATATGGCCAGGCTCCGGGCCGCCCGGCAGGTTGCCAGCCCGTTGCCATTACAGGGTTTTCACCGCCGCCGGAGCCTGCGAATCAATCTCGGCGTATTTACGCTGTCTTAAGACCCCCAGGGATAGACTGGCCCCAACAGAACATATGGGCTCGCACAAAGCGGGGTGATGGGTAATGACGGCGTTCGCAAATCCGCAGGCCGCGGCGGTGCTCGATGAAGCACCGGCACTTGGCAAGCACTATCTGGAAGCACTCAACCTGATCGAGCGGCTGCACCGGCAGCTTCTGGATGTCATCAAGGACGAACTGGACCGTCGCGACGAACGCGAGATCAACTCCGTTCAGGCGCTCCTGCTGTTCAACGTTGGCGATCAGGAACTGACGGCGGGTGAACTGCGCACCCGCGGCCACTATCTGGGCTCCAACGTTTCCTACAACCTGAAGAAGCTGGTCGAAGGCGGCTATATCCACCATGAGCGCTCCGAGGCGGACCGCCGTTCGGTCCTGGTCCGGCTGACGCGGAAGGGCGAGGTGGTGCGCGACATGCTGCGCCATCTCTTCGAGCGCCATCTGGACTCGCTGGAGGCGGTGGGCAATGTCGGCTCAGGCGATCTTGCGTCGCTGAGCACCTGCCTGCGCCGGTTGGAGCGGTTCTGGATCGATCAGGTCCGCTTCCGGCTCTGATCCCGGCCTGACCCGGCCCAGCGACTCGTGGCACTTATAGTGTCTGAGCAAGTGCTATGCGCGCGGGGTAATGGGCCGTGGCTTCAGGGTGGGTCGGGGCGCATCTGCGCCATCATCTCAGGTTCTACGGCGCAGCCCTGATCGGGCTCGCCTTTTACCTACTGACGCCCTCGATGCCCGAACTCATCCGCCCGATTGCGGCGGGCGATCTGTTTTTTGCCGTCTATCTGTCCGCCATGTCCATCATGACCTTCCGGCAGCGCGAAGGTGCCCTCAGGGCCCGCGCGGCCAGTGAGGACGAGGGCATCGTCCTCGTGGTGCTGATCGTGCTGACGGTCGTTGCATTCTGCTGCATAGCGGTGGTCGCGGTACTGAACCAGCGGCAGGTACCCTCGACCTTTTCGCTGACGCTGGCAGTGGCCGCGGCGCCGCTGGGCTGGCTGACGCTGCACACAGTTGCCGCCTTCCACTATGCCAACCTGTTCTATGCTCCGGACCGCCGGCAGGGCGCCGGACGGCACGCCGGCGGGCTGCAGTTTCCAGGGACGGAACAGCCGGATATCTGGGATTTCCTTTACTATGCCTTCGTGGTGGGCATGACGGCCCAGGTTTCGGATGTCCAGGTTATCTCCCGGAAAATCCGGCGGGCCACGCTCGGCCACTCGGTGGTTTCGTTCTTCTTCAACACGGCCATTATCGCGATGGCGGTGAATGCCGTGGTGGCCGTCGCCTCCTGACGGCCGGGATCTGGCCCCATCGGGGATTTCCCTTATCCCGCGGAGGATTTTGGTTGCGATAGGTCAAGGTCGGACCGGGTTCAATCCATTAGGGGTATCTCCAACGGGACGCTGGATGTGACAAATTGCTTGGGGCTAAAGGGGATCTGTGCGTTATCCTCACGTCTGGCTCGTGACCGAGTTGCAGTGCCAACCGGGGTGCTGCAGCGCAGAGGCTTGAAATCATGGTTTATCCTTATGCGTCGAAGTTCCGCGAAGCGCTGTCTGGGCTGAAAGGCGAGGGCCGCTACCGCGTTTTCACCGATATCGTCCGCGCGCGGGGCAATTATCCGCATGCGGAGTTCCACACCCAGGGGGCCACGCGGCCCATCGTGGTGTGGTGCAGCAACGACTATCTCGGCATGGGCCAGCACCCCAAGGTCGTCCAGGCCATGCACGAGGCGATCGATACGGCCGGCGCCGGCGCCGGCGGCACGCGCAACATCTCCGGCAACACCCACTACCACGTCGAGCTGGAGGCCGAGTTGGCCGACCTGCACGGCAAGGACGCCGCGCTGCTCTTCACCTCCGGCTATGTCTCCAACGACACGACGCTGGCCACGCTGGCCAAGCTGCTGCCCGGGCTGATCATCTTTTCCGACGCGCTCAACCACGCCTCCATGATCGAAGGCATCCGCCACAGCGGGCTCGAAAAGCGCATTTTCAAGCACAACGACATGGAAGACCTGGAGGCGCAGCTCAAGGCGGCGCCGCTGGAGACGCCAAAGCTGATCGCCTTCGAATCCGTCTATTCGATGGACGGCGATTTCGGTCCCTGCAACGAAATCTGCGATTTGGCCGAGAAATACGGCGCCATGACCTACATCGACGAGGTGCACGGCGTGGGGCTGTACGGTCCGCGCGGGGCGGGCGTGGCGGCGCGCGACAATGCCATGCACCGCATCGACATCGTGGAGGGCACGCTGGCAAAGGCCTTCGGTGTGATGGGGGGCTATATCGCTGCTTCCTCCGAGATTGTGGACAGCATCCGCTCCTTCGCGCCAGGCTTCATCTTCACCACGTCGCTGTCGCCGACCATCGCCGCTGGCGTGCTGGCGAGTGTGCGCCATCTCAAGGAAAGCAACGTCGAGCGCGAGAAGTTGCAGGAGCGCGCAGCGCGCCTGAAGCGCCTCTTGAGCGAAGCCGGCCTGCCGGTGATGCCGTCGCCCAGCCATGTGGTGCCGGTGTTCGTGGGCGATGCGGCGCTGTGCAAGGCGGTATCCGACGAATTGCTGTACCAGCACGGTGTCTATGTGCAGCCGATCAACTTCCCGACCGTGCCGCGCGGCAAGGAGCGGCTGCGCTTCACGCCGACGCCCTTCCACACCGACGCGATGATGAAGGATCTGGTGCGCGCGCTCGACCAGGTGTGGACGGCTCATCGGCTGAGCCGGGCCGCCTAGTGGTAGTTGCGCAATAAAGCGGACGACATATCAAATAAACGAAAAAACAAGGCCCCGAAACGATTTGGGGCCTTGTTTGTGTCCGGTGACCGGCGGAAGTCCCCGGCAAGATTTGGCTCAGATCATCCGCCCCGGCGGCGGCTCTTGGGGGCGGGAGCGCTCTTGCCCAAGCCGATCTTCTTGGCGAATTCGGAACGCTGGGCGGCATAGTTCGGCGCCACCATTGGATAATCCGCTGGCAAGCCCCATTTGGTCCGGTATTCGTCGGGTGTCAGGTTGTAACGCGAGCGCAGATAGCGCTTCAGCATTTTCAGCTTTTTTCCGTCTTCCAGGCAGACGATATATTCAGCGGTAACGGATTTCTTCACCGGGACGGCCGGTTTCTGTGCAGTAGTCGCCTCGGCAGAGACGGTGCCAGTCAGCCCGCCCAATGTGGCATGAACACTTTTGATCATGCCCGGAACTTCGGTAACCGGGATAGGATTGTTGCTCACATAAGCCGCAACAATATCACTTGCGAGCTTGAGCAAATCGTCAGTCTTCAAAAGGTGGGTGTCGCTCATATTGCTCATGTACAGCTTCCTCGGGACGCCTCGACAACTCTTTCAACCTGCATGGTATTGCGCAGGTTGGCGGCGGAATCAAGGCAATCTAACCCGGGAGAAAGGATGAGATTGCATTTTATCCCCAAAAAGACATGTCAGAGAATTAATTGCCGCGTCCCATGTTCATCTTATGGCTATTTTGAGCACGTCATCAATCCAAGTAGAGTGCATAAGAAAGAACATTGGAATTTTCTAATGATATTTCTGCGGTTGCATATCCTCAATGCCTTTCGTGGATTTTTGTATAAGGGGGCAATCGCTTCCATCATTGCTCAGCCGCGAGGGATGCCTTGGAGCGGGCAAATTTATGCTGCGGGTCGTGGTCCGGCCCTAGATTTGGTAACCCTGTAGGCGTAGTAACGCGATCGCTGCACGGTGGCGCCGCCGGGTCCGGTCCGGTGGCCGGCAGCGGAAACCGAGATGTGTGGGGCGTTGAAGATGTCGGCGGTATCGGACGCGGCAAAGCCGCAAAAATCAGCTTTTTTCACCCGCAATCTGGCGGAGGCCGACCCGGATGTGGCGCGCGCCATTCATAACGAACTCGCCCGCCAGCAGGACAAGATCGAGCTGATCGCCTCGGAAAACATCGTGTCCAGGGCGGTGCTGGAGGCCCAAGGCTCGGTCCTGACCAACAAATACGCCGAAGGCTATCCGGGCCGGCGCTATTACGGCGGCTGCGAATATGTGGACGTGGTCGAGAATCTGGCGATCGAGCGGGCCAAGGCGCTGTTCGGCTGCCAGTTTGCCAATGTCCAGCCCCATTCCGGCTCCCAGGCCAATCAGGCGGTTTTCATGTCGCTGATGCAGCCGGGGGACACCTTCATGGGCCTGTCGCTGGCGGCGGGCGGGCACCTGACCCACGGCTCGCCGGTTAACCAGTCCGGCAAGTGGTTCAAGCCGGTGTCCTACGGCGTGAGGCGGCAGGACCAGCGCATCGACATGGACGAGGTGGCGGCCCTGGCGAAGGAACACCGGCCCAAGGTGATCGTGGCGGGCGGCTCGGCCTATCCGCGCTTCATCGATTTCAAGCGCTTCCGCGAGATAGCCGACGAGGCGGGCGCCGTCTTCATGGTGGACATGGCGCATTTTGCCGGGCTGGTGGCGGGCGGGGTCCATCCCAATCCGCTCGACTACGCGCAGATCGCCACCACCACCACGCACAAGACGCTGCGCGGCCCCCGCGGCGGCATGATCCTGACCAATGACGAGACGCTGGCCAAGAAGATCAACTCGGCCATCTTCCCGGGCATCCAGGGCGGGCCGCTGATGCACGTGATCGCGGCCAAGGCCGTGGCCTTCGGGGAGGCGCTGCGCCCCGAGTTCAAGGCCTATGCGAAGCAGGTGGTGGAGAACGCCCGGGTGCTGGCCGAGACGCTGGCGGCCTCCGGCCTCGATATCG
This sequence comes from Alphaproteobacteria bacterium, assembly GCA_018971835.1. GTDB lineage: Bacteria > Pseudomonadota > Alphaproteobacteria > Micropepsales > Micropepsaceae > Rhizomicrobium. The sequence continues at coordinate 665 of JAGWZW010000019.1, read as the reverse complement.
TCTCCGGCGGCACGGACACTCATCTGATGCTGGTGGATCTGCGGCCCAAGGGCGCCACCGGCCGCGATGTGGAGCACGCGCTCGACCGTGCCGCCATCACCACCAACAAGAACGCCATTCCCTTCGATACCGAGAAGCCGGCCATCACCTCCGGCATCCGGCTGGGTTCGCCCGCGGGCACCACGCGCGGCTTCGGCGCGGACGAGTTCCGCCAGATCGGCAAGCTGATCGTCGAAGTGGTGGATGCCGTCGGCAAGAACAGCGAAGGCGATGCGGAGGTCGAGGCCTCGGTGCGCGCGCGCGTCGGCGAGCTCTGCCGGCGTTTCCCGATCTATCAATAGGAGATAGGCGCCCATGCGCTGCCCGTTCTGCGGACATGAAGACAGCCAGGTGAAGGACAGCCGGCCGAGCGAAGACAACTCGGCCATCCGCCGCCGCCGCCATTGCCCGGCCTGCGGCGGCCGCTTCACCACCTTCGAGCGCGTGCAGCTGCGCGAGCTGATCGTGGTGAAGAAGAACGGCCGGCGCGAGCCCTTCGAGCGCGACAAGCTGGAGCGCTCCATCATGCACGCCTTGCGCAAGCGCCCGGTGGAGCAGGAACGCACCGACCGCATGATCACCGGCATCGTCCGCCGCCTGGAAAGCATGGGCGAGAACGAAATCCC
>JAGWZW010000162.1 GCA_018971835.1 Alphaproteobacteria bacterium | reverse complement strand
CCTCGCTTCAGTATGGCAAGAAAGGTGCCGCCAGAACCGCGAGCATGCCAAAGGCAGCGACGTTCCAGAACAGCGAGCGGATGAGCGGTATTCCCGATACATAAAGCGCGGTGTAAGCGATGCGCCCGCCGATATAGGCAAGCGCTCCCCAATGGGTCAGCGCATTGTGAACCCCGGCCGCCTGGGCAACAAGGACGGCCACGGCAAAGAACGGAAACGTCTCCATGTAGTTGCGGAAGTTGCGGTTGAGGCGCCCGGCGATGGGGTTGAGCGGGGGCATCTCGCTATCGCGCGGGCTCGCCGCCCATCGCAGGCCGTATTGCGCGTTCGCGGCCTGCGCGGCCGCAACAAGCTGAAGAAAGCCCCAAAAACTTGCGGCTGCCAAAGCCATCAGCTCGAAGCTCATGCCCATCCGGTGCCCTCTTCCAAAAAAGTGTAACCGCTGCGCAGCATACCGCGCCGACCGGCGCAGCGGGTAGGATTGGGGGGCCGAACTGCTTTCGGGGTGAGCGGCAAGGCGCGCACGCGCGCGCCGCGTCGCCGTGGCGGGGTGCCTCACGCGCTCGTGTACAATTATCGGCCGGGCGTCGCCGTCGGTTGCTTGCATTCGGGACGCGGTCGCACCACATCCCCCGGGGCGCCGTGACCCGAGGGCGCCAGAGGGAGATACGCCATGTTCCGCCGCCTGCTCGCCGCGTTGCTGATCCTGTCGCCGCTGCCCGCGCTGTTGCCGCTGCCGGCCCTAGCGGGCGAGGCCCATCCGGCCTTCACGCAGCAGAAGGCGCGCGACCTGATTGCGGCCGTGCAGAAGATCGTCTCGCCGGGCGGCATCGACGAGCAAATGGAAATTCCCATCAACGGCACCGAGCAATGGATCACCATCCGCGGGCGCGACTTGAACAACCCGATCCTGCTGTTCATCCACGGCGGGCCGGGCGCGCCGGAAATGCCGACGAGCTGGACCTTCCAGAATCCGTGGGAGGACTATTTCACCGTGGTGCAGTGGGACCAGCGCGGCTCCGGCAAGACCTACAACGCTAACGATCCGGCGAAAATCCGCCCGACCATGACGCTGCCGCAGATGGTTGCGGACAGCGAGGCCGTGGTCCAGTACCTGCGCGCCACCTATCACCGGCAGAAGATTTTCGTGATGGGCCATTCCTGGGGCACGGTGCTGGGCCTGACGCTGGCGGAAAAGCATCCCGAATGGCTTTACGCCTATATCGGCATGGGCCAGGTGATCGACACGCTGCGGGCCGAGCATGTCGGCTATCTCGCCACGCTGAAGGCCGCCGAGGCGGTACACAACGCCAAGGCCGTCGCCGAGCTGAAGGCCATCGCGCCCTATCCCGAGCCCGACGGCACGCTGCAGCTCGACAAGATCAACACCGAGCGCAAATGGTCGGTGATCTTGGGCGGGCTGACCTATCGCCGCGACAGCTACGACTATTATTTCAACGCCTCGGAGCTGTCGCCCGATTACAGCGACGCCGATTTGAAGGCCATCGGCAAGGGCTCGGACCTGTCGCTCTCCAGCCTGCTGCCGGATTTCGCCAAGACCGATTTCTCGAACGTGACGGAGTTCCGCTGCCCCATCATCCTGTTCGAGGGCCGGCACGACGAGACGACGCCGTCAAGCGTGGCGGCGGCGTGGTTCGCGCGCGTCCATGCGCCGGTCAAGAAATTCGTCTGGTTCGAGAACTCCGCCCACATGATGCAGATCGAGGAGCCCGGCCGCGTGCTGGTGCACCTGGTCGAGGACGTGCGCCCGCTGGCGGCGAAGTGAGCTTCACTCCGCCGCCTTGAGGGCGGGCTGCCGGAACTCGAAATCCGCCACGCGCTGGGAGCGCTCACAGCAGCTGGTCGATCACGACATGACGGAGGGCCCGGATGGGAAGCACCGGGTTCATGTCGGCATTGCACAGGACCGCCAGAGTCATCGCGCGATCGGGATAGGTCTCCAAGCAGGCGCCGAACCCGTCGATCGCGCCGTAGTGCAGAACGCTGCGCTGCCCCTTCACCGGCGGCGGCAGCAGCAGGCCAAAGCCGTACTGCGTGTCGCCATAGACC
>JAGWZW010000106.1 GCA_018971835.1 Alphaproteobacteria bacterium | reverse complement strand
CGGCCTTCCTGGTAGAGCGTGAGGAAGCCGTCGAACAGCGTGACTGAGCCGGTGGCGCGCAAGGTAATCTTGCCGTCAGTGGAGATGGCCTCGACGGTGGTGCGCTCCAGTTCGGCGGATTCCATCTGGCTGGCCACGGCGCGCTTCCAGATCAGTTCGTAGAGTTTCGCCTGATCGGCATCGAGATGGCGCGACACCTTCTCCGGCAACCGCTGGAACGACGTGGGGCGGATGGCCTCGTGCGCTTCCTGCGCATTCTTGGCCTTGGACGAATACATCCGCGGGGATTTGGGCAGGTAGCGGCCGCCGAAACGGTCCTCGATCATGTGTCGGGCTTCGGCGATGCCTTCGCCGGCCATCTGCACGCCGTCGGTCCGCATATAGGTGATGAGGCCGACGGTTTCGCCGCCGATGTCCACGCCCTCGTAGAGCTGTTGCGCCAGCTGCATGGTGCGCTTGGCGGCGAAGCCCAGCTTGCGCGCGGCCTCCTGCTGCAGCGTGGAGGTAATGAACGGCGGGGCAGGGTGGCGCTTGGCGGGCTTGCTCTCGACGCTGCCGACCGAAAAGCGCTGCGCCTCGATGGCGGTCACCGCCGCCTTGGCCTCGGCCTCGTTCTTGAGCGAGAGTTTTTCGAGCTTCTTGCCGTCCAGATGCGTCAGATGCGCCGTGAAGCTGCCTGCCGAGGCCTTCAACTCGGCATCGACGGTCCAGTATTCCTGTTCCCTGAAGGCTTCGATCTCGATCTCGCGCTCGCAGACCAGCCGCAGCGCCACGGACTGCACGCGCCCGGCCGAGCGGGCGCCCGGCAGCTTGCGCCACAACACCGGCGAGAGCGTGAAACCGACGAGGTAATCGAGCGCGCGGCGGGCGAGATAGGCGTCCACCAGTTCCTCGTTGATCGCGCGGGGGTGGGCGATGGCTTCCTGGATGGCGTTCTTGGTGATGGCGTTGAAGGCGACACGCTCGACCTTGATATCCTTGGCCAGCGCCTTCTTCTGGCGCAGCACTTCCAGCACATGCCAGGAGATGGCTTCGCCCTCGCGATCCGGGTCAGTGGCGAGGATGAGCTTGTCGGCGCCCTTCACGGCATCGGCGATGTCCTTGATGCGCTTCTGCGCCTTGGCATCGATTTCCCAGGTCATGGCGAAGTCCTCGTCGGGCTTCACCGAGCCGTCCTTGGGCGGCAGGTCGCGGATATGGCCGAAGCTGGCCAGCACCGTATAGCCCGAACCCAGATACTTGTTGATGGTTTTGGCCTTGGCGGGAGACTCGACGACGAGGACGTTCATGCGTGCTTTGCGACAGGGCCTTTTGCGGAGCCTGGGCTTGCCAGGGACCGCCGGGGCGCTTTCCAAGGGTTGAATGGCGACGGCGCGGACACTGGGCGATGCGCCCAAGCGGTGTCAACGGGTGAGATTGCAATCGCATATCATCTATAAGTTGTATTTGTCGCATATTGTCGCTTGATTGAAACTATAGATTGTATATCAACCACAGCACCATATAGGATTAACAGGGATATTGCGGGGGCCCTCAAATGGATCTGTCGCCGTCTGTTGTCTCCGATGATCCGGGCGAGCGCGTTTTGCCGGTTGTCACCAGTGCCGAATGCGCGCGCTATATGAAAGACGTGCTGGGCACGCTGGCACGGGTGGCCCACCGGCATGAGCACCTTGTTCTTGTGCACCTGCTGAAAATCGCCGCCCGCGAGGCCGAACGGCTGGCACAGTCGTGATTGTGAGGGGGGCACTCTCAACTATCCCCATCGAGGCAAGATGCCCCGGGGATTTGTTCCATCATAGTGAAGTTATGATGCTAGCAAATATCATAATTTGTCCAATTTATTGGCGTTTTATTCTAATATTCAAATAAAAATAATATAAAATGTTTGATATTTTGACATATTATCTATAATTACACAGATATCTATGTAACATGTCAAGTATTACGCCAAGGTTTCACTATATCAAAAGTATAGTGTTTTTATTTTCATTTCCTATTGTCATGACATTAGACGTCAGTAATATCCTGAATTTGCCGTCGGTTCATATATTGAAGCGGAGGAAGGGATGTGTGGTGACCAAGCTTTCGACTTATTCGAAATAAGTGGCGCAAACAGCGCCGATTACGCCCATGATCTGCTCGAAACGTTGAGGCGGATTGCCTTGCAGCACCACCAGTTCATCCTGGCAGCGCTGCTCGAAGCGGCCTCGCTGGAAGCGGAGCGGCTGGTAGCAACCTGCTCGCTTACGCCATCGACACCTTGTTGCCAGGGTGGCGCACCAGCCGGCCGGCCAGCTCCAGCTCCAGAAGCACCGTAAGCGCCGCGGCCGGGCTGGCGCCGCTCTGGCGGATCAGCTCGTCCACCTCGACCGGCGCCGGGCCAATCAGCTCGGCAAGGCGTGCGCGGACGCGGTCGGCCTCGCGTTCGATCCCGCCGTCGCCGGCAGGCGCGAAAGCAAACGACGGCTGGCGTTCGTCCTCGCGGAAGGCGCGGCCGATGATCGGCGACAGCGCATTCAGAATATCGGCGGCGCTTTCGGTCAGTGTGGCGCCCTCGCGGATCAGCCGGTTGGTGCCCTTGGCGCGCGGGTCGAGCGGCGAGCCGGGCACGGCGAAAATTTCCCGGCCCTGTTCGAGGGCATAATTGGCCGTGATGAGCGAGCCGGAACCCTCGGCGGCTTCTACGATCGCCACGCCGCGCGCCAGCCCGGAGATGATGCGGTTGCGGCGGGGAAAGTGGCGGGCCTGCGGCGCCTGGCCCAACGGCATCTCGGAGACGATGGCGCCCTCGGCCTTCAGGCGCTCGTAGAGGCCGGCATTTTCCGGTGGATAAATATTGTCCACGCCGCCCGCCAGCACCGCGCAGGTGCCGGTGGCGAGAGCGCCTTCATGGGCGGCCGCATCGATGCCGCGCGCCATGCCGGACGCCACCACCAGGCCAGCCTTGCCAAGATCGGTCGCCAGAATTTGCGCCAGCTTGCGGCCGAGTGCCGAGGCGTTGCGAGCGCCGACGACGGCCACCATGTCGCGCGCCAGCAGGCCGGGAGAACCCAGCACCGACAGCAGTGGGGGCGGGGCATCGAGCGCGGCCAAGCCGCGTGGATAATCGGCATCGAGCACGGTCAGCAGCCGCCCGCCCAACCTGCCGAGCGTGTCCAGTTCCCGGTTCGCGACGGCGGCGGTCGGGATTTTCAGCGGTTGGGTCGCGCCGCCGCGCCGGGCCAGCAGCGGAACGGCCTCCAGCGCCGCGATCGCTGTGCCGAAGCGGGCGAGCAGTCCGGCGAAGGTGACCGGGCCGATATTGGACGTGCGCGCCAGCCTCAGGCAGGCGCGGCGTTCCGCATCGCTGATTGCTTCTCCGGACACCCCATCCCCCTAGCCACGGCCATATGGCCCTTTGCGGCTGAGGGTGATTTGATTTTTGTCAAAGCCAAAAGGGGCGCCGATCCCTCAGCTATTGCGAACTATGTGCAAAGGGGTGACCGGCCATGACGGACGTAGACGCGATGTATCTGGCACTGGTGGCAGCGTCGATGGTGATCTTCGCCGTGGTGCTGGCCTATGCGGCCTGGGTCGCGCCGGGCGACGATCGCACCGAGGGCTGAAGCCCAAGGGTTACTTGCCCTTGGGCTGACCACCGCCGCTCTGCAGCTTCGCCGCCAGATCGTGCAGATATTTCGTCAGAGCGGGAACCGAATCGCTGTGCTGGTTGAGGAAGGAGGCGAACTGATCGCGCTCTTCGATCGCCAGCCACACGCCCACTACGCTGACGTCCAGCACCACGAATTTTCCGGGGCCGACGCTGTCCACGCGAAAATCGATCTGGATCGGCTGCTTGTCCGATGAGTTGTTGGGATCGACCAGTACAGACGTGACCACGAAATCGCCCGGGGCGCGCTCGGTCGATCCGGTGACCTTCAGCGTCTGCCCCGAATATGTCGACAGCCGCGCCTGATAGACCGAGATGGCGTAATCGCGGAAGGCATTCACAAAGGCGTCGAGGTCGGCCGGGCTCGCGGTGCGCCGGGCCGCACCCAGCGTGAACAGCGCCGTGCGCCGGGCGTCGGTCAGCGTGAGCAGGAAATCGCGGAACTGGGTTCTGCGCTCGGTGTCGTTGAGCTTGTGGTTATTGAGAATCGTCAGGCCCTTCGCGATGTTGGTCTGCACGAAGGCTTCGGCCGGAGTGTCTGCCCGTGCCGGCAGGCTCGCCAGCCCGAGCACCAGCACGGCGACGAGGCCGGCCGCCGCCAGCCGCATGGCTGAAATCACGCGGGCCAGACCGAGACGGGGAAGGGCGGGAATTGCATCGATCATCTTGTGGTTCCTGGCGGCTGTCATCGCTTGCCTCACTATGCTCCAGCGGGCTTATGGCAAGTTCGTGGCGGTTCTCTGAAGGGAATTTTCCAATTTGGCCGGGGGTTCGCTTGCGGCGCCTTGGGCCGGTCGCGCAATACAATGTGGGTCTTTCCCGGCATTTGGTAAAGGCCTTGGCCAGCGCCAACATTCAGCATTGAGATTTTTTATGGCGGGCCCCGTGGCGGCCGTCGTTCGTAATATTGCATAACGATATAAAGATATGTTTATATGATTGTGAAGGGTCGCCTGGCCGAACCGGTTGAAAAAAGATGGAACTATTGCTGGCTATGCTTCGGGCCGCGGGAGACGCCACCCGCCTGCGCCTTCTGCTTGTCCTGCGTGAAGCGGAGCTGACGGTGAGCGAGCTGACCCAGGTGCTGGGCCAGAGCCAGCCCCGCGTCTCCCGGCATCTGAAGCTGCTGTGCGACGCCGGGCTTCTGCAGCGCTTCAAGGAAGGCAGCTGGGTCTTTTACCGCGCCGCCGACCGGGGCCCCGGTGCCGCCTTTGCCGGCGCGCTGCTGGCACTGGCCGAAGCCACCGGCACGCCCGACGAGGGTGATTCGCGCCGCCTTGCCGCGGTGCGCGAGGCGCGCGCCCGGCTGGCCGCAGACTTCTTCAAGGCCAATGCCGCGGAGTGGGAGCGCCTGCGTTCGCTCCACGCGCCCGAGAAGGATGTGGAAGCCGCCATCGTGCGCCTGCTCAAGGGCGTGCCGATCGAAACCCTGCTCGACGCCGGCACGGGCACCGGGCGGATGCTCGAACTGCTTGCCCCCTATATCAAGCGCGGTATCGGCGTGGACGTGAGTTCGGAGATGCTTGCCATCGCGCGCGACCGGCTGGAGCGGGCGAATCTCCATCACTGCCAGGTGCGGCTGGCCGACATCTTTCGCCTGCCGTTTTCGGCCGATGCGCCGGACGAAGGCATGGACGCTGTGCTGTTTCATCAGGTGCTGCATTATCTCGACGATCCGCAGGCCGCCGTGGTGGATGCCGCGCGTGTGCTCAAGCCAGGCGGGCGCATCCTGATTGCCGATTTCGCGCCGCACGCGCTGGAATTTCTGCGCGACGAGCTGGCGCATCGCCGCCTGGGTTTCACCGATCGCGAAGTCGAGGGTTGGTTCAAGGCCGCGGGGCTGACGCTGGCCGCCACCGAAGCGATCGCGCCGGACCGTCACGAGGCCCATCCGGGCGACGGAAAACTGACCGTGAAAATCTGGGTGGCAGTGAAGGCTGCAATACCCGCACACCCGAAAGCGAGTAAAGCGGCATGAGCCTGAAGCGCCTTTCCACCCGGCAGACGCCGCTGTCCGTCTCCTTCGAGTTCTTTCCGCCCAAGACCGAGGAGATGGAGCAGCAACTCTGGCGCGCCATTCGCCGCCTCGAGCCCTTGGCGCCTGCCTTCGTCTCGGTGACCTATGGCGCGGGCGGCTCGACGCGTGACCGCACGCATCACACCGTCCGGCGCATCGTGGAGGAAACCACGTTGACGCCCGCCGCGCATCTGACCTGCGTGGCCGCGTCGAAGGCGGAGATCGAGGCGGTGGTGCGCGATTACTGGGCGGCGGGCGTGCGTCACATCGTGGCGCTGCGCGGCGACATGCCGAACGGCGATCTCTGCTACACGGCGCACCCGGAAGGCTACAGTTCAACCCCGGCGCTGATCGAGGGCATCCGCCGGATTGCGCCGTTCGAGATCACCGTTTCCGCCTATCCCGAGAAGCATCCCGATTCACCAAGCTTCGCGCACGATCTGGAGCTGCTGAAGCGCAAGGTGGATGCCGGCGCCACGCGCGCGCTGACCCAGTTCGGCTTTTCGACGGACACCGTGGCGCGCTTTCGCGACAACGTGGCCCGCGCCGGAATCAACATCCCCATCGTGCCGGGCCTGATCCCCACCACCAACATCAAGGGCATCGCCCGCATGGCGCGGCGCTCCGGCGCCGCCGTACCCGACTGGCTGATGGGCCTCTACCCCGGGCTCGACGACGATCCGGAAACCCGCCGGCTGATTGCCGCGGCCGTGCTCGCCGAACAGGTGGAGGAACTGCGCGCCGAGGGTTTCGAGGCTTTTCATTTCTACACGCTCAACCAGGCCGACCTGACCTATGCCTCCTGTCGCATTCTCGGTCTGCACGAAGTTCCCGAACTACAGAAGGAAGTGGCATGAGTTTCGATCGCACGACCCGTATCCAATGGCTCAAGGAACAGGCGAAGCAGCGCGTGCTGCTGCTCGACGGCGCCTGGGGCGTGATGATCCAGGGTTACAAGCTTACCGAACAGGACTTCCGCGGTGCGCGCTTCGCCGATCATCCCCGCGACCTGCGCGGCAACAACGATCTGCTGACGCTGACACGGCCCGAGGTATTGCGCGAAATCGGCCGCGCCTATCTCGATGCCGGCGCCGATATCCTCGAAACCAACACCTTCAATTCCTCCTCCATCAGCCAGGCCGATTACGGCATGGAGCATCTGATTGCGGAGCTGAACTATGAAGGTGCGCGGCTGGCGCGCGAAATCTGCGATGCGGCGGAGACAGCGGAGCATCCGCGCCTCGTCGCCGGTGTCCTCGGCCCCACCAATCGTACCGCCTCGCTCTCTCCGGACGTCAACGATCCGGGCTTCCGCAACATCGACTTCGACACGCTGCGCACTGCCTATCGCGAAGCCACGGTGGCGCTGATGAAGGGCGGCGCGGACCTCATCATGATCGAGACGGTGTTCGATACGCTGAACGCCAAGGCCGCGATCTATGCCGTCGAGGAAGCCTTCGACGAACTGGGCGAGCGCCTGCCGATCTGGCTTTCGGCCACCGTCACCGATCTGTCCGGCCGCACGCTGACGGGCCAGACGGTGGAAGCCTTTTGGCATTCGGTGCGTCATGCGCGGCCTTTCGCTGTGGGCCTGAATTGTGCACTGGGGGCGAAGGAACTGCGGCCCTATCTGGCCGATCTTTCGGCCGCGGCCGATACCCTCGTCAGCGTGCATCCCAATGCGGGCCTGCCCAACGAGTTCGGCGGCTATGACGACGGCCCCGAATCGATGGCCGAGGTGATCGGCGAATTCGCGCGCGCCGGCATCGTCAATATCGTGGGCGGCTGCTGCGGCACCACGCCGGCGCATATCCGGGCCTTCGCCAAGGCGATTGAGGGCGTGGCGCCGCGCCAGGTGCCGGAAAAGCCGCACTATCTGCGTCTTTCCGGCCTGGAGCCCTTCACGCTCACGCCCGACACCAACTTCGTCAATGTCGGCGAGCGTACCAACATCACGGGTTCCGCCAAGTTCAGGAAGCTCATCGCCGCGAACGACTACGAAAAGGCGCTCGACGTGGCGCGCGCGCAGGTGGAGAACGGCGCCCAGATCATCGACGTCAACATGGATGAGGGCTTGATCGATTCCGAGAAGGCGATGAGCCGTTTCCTGTCGCTGATCGCCGCCGAACCGGACATCGCGAAGGTGCCGGTGATGATCGACAGCTCCAAATGGAGCGTGATCGAGGCCGGCCTCAAGGTGGTGCAGGGCAAGGGCGTGGTCAATTCCATCAGCCTGAAGGAAGGCGAAGCGATCTTCATCGAACACGCCAGGAAGGTGCTGCGCTACGGCGCCGCCGTGATCGTGATGGCGTTCGACGAGCAGGGCCAGGCCGATACCGAGGACCGCAAGGTCGAAATCTGCGCCCGCGCCTACGATATTCTGGTGAACAGGGTCGGCTTTCCGCCGGAAGATATCATCTTCGATCCCAACATCTTCGCGGTGGCCACCGGCATCGAGGAACACAACAACTACGGTGCGGCCTTCATCGACGCGGCGCGCCGCATCCGCGCCGCGCTGCCGCATGTGCATGTTTCCGGCGGGTTGTCCAACTTCTCCTTCTCCTTCCGCGGCAACGAGCCGGTGCGCGAAGCGATGCACTCCGTGTTCCTCTATCATGCCATTCAGGCGGGCATGGACATGGGTATCGTCAATGCCGGGCAGCTCGCGGTCTATGCAGATATTCCCTCCGACCTGCGGGACGGCATCGAGGACGTGTTGTTCAACCGGCGGACGGACGCCACCGACCGGCTGCTCGACTTGGCGCAGCGCTACAAAAACGATTCTGGCGGGGCGCAGGAAACCACCTCGCTGGCCTGGCGCGAGTCGGACGTGAACGCACGCATCCAGTATGCGCTGGTGCACGGCATCGCGGATTTCATCACTGAGGATACCGAAGAAGCGCGCCTGGCCGCCACGCGGCCGCTCGACGTGATCGAGGGCCCGCTGATGGCCGGCATGAACGTGGTGGGTGATCTCTTCGGTGCGGGCAAGATGTTTCTGCCGCAGGTGGTAAAGTCGGCTCGCGTCATGAAGAAGGCCGTGGCCCACCTCTTTCCGTACATGGAGGCCGAGCAGGCCGCGAACAAGACCAAAGAGCCAGCCGGGCGCATCGTGATGGCCACGGTGAAGGGCGACGTGCACGACATCGGCAAGAACATTGTCGGCGTCGTGCTCCAGTGCAACGGTTACGAGGTGATCGACTTGGGCGTGATGACGCCGACGCAGAAGATCCTCGATGCCGCGCGCCAGAACAACGCCAACATCATCGGGCTTTCCGGCCTCATCACGCCCTCGCTGGACGAGATGTGCCATGTGGCGGCCGAGATGGAACGCCAGGGCTTCGACCTGCCGCTCCTGATCGGCGGCGCTACCACCAGCCGCGTACACACCGCCGTCAAGATCGATCCCAACTACCGGCGCGGGCAGGCGATCTATGTCACCGATGCCTCACGCGCCGTCGGCGTGGTGTCGCAATTGCTCGGCAAGGGCGGGAAGAACTACGCCGAAACGCTGCGCCATGAATATGAGGGAATCGCTACGCGCCATGCCGCCCAGCGTGCGCCGACCAGGCGGCTGACGCTCGATGAGGCGCGCGCCAACCGGCTCAAAGTCGATTGGAAGAATTACATCCCGCCGAAGCCGGCCTTCCTGGGCCTGAAGAATTTCGAAGCCTACGACCTCGGCGAACTGGCACGCTATATCGACTGGACGCCGTTCTTCCGCACCTGGGAACTCGTCGGCCCCTATCCGCTGATCCTGGAGGACCCGAAGGTGGGCGAGGCGGCACGCGGGCTGTTCGCCGATGCCAAGGCCATGCTGGAAAAGATCGTGGCGGAGAAATGGCTGACGGCCAAGGGCGTCATCGGTTTCTGGCCGGCGGCGAGCGAGGGTGACGATATCGTTCTGTTCAAGGACGAAACGCGCCAATCCCCGCGTGCCACGCTGCACACGCTACGCCAGCAGATGGCGCGCGACGGCGCACGGCCGGACCTGGCGCTGGGCGATTTCGTGGCCCCGCGTGAAAGCGGGCTTGCCGATTACATCGGCGGTTTTGCCGTCACCACCGGTTTTGGTGAGGAAGCGCGCGTCAAGGCCTTCGAAGCCGATAAGGACGACTATTCCGCCATCATGCTGCGCGCATTGGCCGACCGGCTGGCTGAAGCCTTTGCCGAGCGCTTGCACGAGCGCGTGCGCCGCGAGTTCTGGGCCTATGCGCCGGACGAGAACCTCACCAACGAACAGTTGATCGCCGGCAGCTATCGCGGCATCCGCCCGGCGCCCGGCTATCCCGCCCAACCCGATCACACGGAAAAAGGCACGCTGTTCCGCCTGCTGGAGGCAGAGGCGCGCGCCGGAATCGCGCTCACCGAAAGCTATGCGATGATGCCGGGCTCGTCGGTTTCGGGGCTTTATTTCTCGCATCCCGAAAGCCGCTATTTCGGCGTCGGCAAGATCGAGCGCGATCAGGTGGTGGATTACGCCAAGCGCAAGGGCATGAGCATGGACGAATGCGAACGCTGGCTGTCGCCGATCCTGAACTACGATCCGCGCGCCGCGGCGGCGTAGGTGCTACGCTTTCTTGGCGCCGATCTTCGGTTCGGTGCCCTTGAGAAGGCGCGCGATGTTGGCACGATGCATCAGCCAGATGAGCGCCGCCAGCACGAGGTAAAGTGTGGCGTAGAGGTGCTGGCCCATCAGAATCATGTAGAGCGGCGAAAGCAGGGTGGTCACTAGCGCCGAGAGCGAAGAGATGCGGAACAGGAACGCGACCGCCAGCCAAGTGGCGCCCGCCATCAATCCCACCGGCCAGCACAGCGCGAACGTCACGCCGAAGAAGGTCGAGATGCCCTTGCCGCCGCGAAAACCCAGCCAGACCGGAAACAGATGGCCCAGCACGGCGCCCAGCGCGCCGAACACCGCCATGTCGTTGCCGTAAAGCACGCGCAGCACCAGCACCGCCGCCGCGCCCTTGCCGGCATCGCAGAGAAAGGTCGCCGCCGCGATCCCCTTCTTGCCGGTGCGCAAAACGTTGGTGGCGCCGATATTGCCGGAGCCGATCTGGCGCACGTCGCCGCCGCCGGCGAGCTTGACGAAGATGAGGCCAAACGGGATCGAACCCAGCAGATAGCCGAACAGCGCCGCCAGCGCGTAATGCGGGCCGGCGACCGCCCAGTTGATCGGATGCACGAAGTCGAACATCAGCGCAGCTCCTTGGCCCGATCATACACGCATTGCCCGCCGACATAGGTGGCCAGCGCGTAGCCCATGAACCTGTGGCCCTCGAAGGGCGTGTTGCGGGCGCGCGAATGCAGGTCTTCGGGGTCGAGCGCATAGGGCGCATCGGGATCGAGCAGGACCAGGTCGGCCGGAGCGCCGGGCGCGAGCTTGCCGCTGTCGAGGCCGAGGACCTGCGCCGGTGCGGCGGTGACGGTTTTGAGCGCCTGGGCGAGGCTGGTGCGGCCGTCATGATGGAGACCGA
>JAGWZW010000105.1 GCA_018971835.1 Alphaproteobacteria bacterium | reverse complement strand
GAGCTGGTGCTGCTGTTGCGCCGGCCGCACGGGCCGTTCCAGGGCTGGCGCTATCTGCAGGCCAAGGATACGCCGCCGGATGCCCGCAGTTTCAAGGGCGCCAGGGGCCTGCCGCCCGAACTCACCGCGGAACTGGCGGAGCTGGGGTTGTTGTAAATTCTGTTGGCGCAACTTTCCGCGGAAAACCGGTTCCCACTTTTCCGCCCGTTGCGCTAGACCGCCATGTTGTCGATCAGGCGCGTGGTTCCGATCTTGGCGGCGGCGAGGATGCGCGCCGGGCGAGCGAGGTCGGAGATTTTCTCCAGCGTCTGTGCATCGCGCACCGCCACGTAATCGACGGAATTGAATCCGGATTCCAGCAGCGCCGCTGCGCCCGCCACCTCGACGTCGGCAATCGCATCGCCCTTGTGGAGCCGGGCGATAGCCGCGCGCAAAACGAGATTAAGCTGCCCCGCCACTTGGCGTTCCTCGCTCGAGAGGTAGGCGTTGCGGGAGGACAGCGCGAGCCCGTCCGCCTCCCGCACGATGGCGCCGCCGGCAATCTCGATCGGCAGGCCGAGATCCGCCGCCATGCACCGGATCACCAGCAGTTGCTGGTAATCCTTCTCCCCGAACATGGCGATGTCCGGCATGGCGGCAATCAGCAGCTTGGCCACCACGATGGCCACGCCGCCGAAGAAGTGAGGCCGGAAGTCGCTTTCCAAACCCAGCGCCGGCCCGCCCATCTGGATGGCTGTGGCAAATCCTCGCGGGTACATCTCGCCCGCGGCGGGGGCGAAGACGAGGTCGCAGCCGGTGCCCGCCAGCCGGGCGCAATCCGCCTCCAGGGTACGGGGATAGCGGTCGAAATCTTCGTGCGGGGCGAACTGGGTCGGATTTACGAAAATGCTGACCGCCACCAGTCCCGCGCGTTTTTTTGTCTCGCGCACCAGCGAGAGGTGGCCCTCATGCAGCGCTCCCATCGTGGGCACCAGGCCGATGCGCGTGCCCCGGGCGCGCATTGGAGCCAGTTCGGCGCGAAGTTCGGCGATGGTCGGGCAAATCTTGGGTGTTGTCATGGGCTGAAGATTAGCGGCACCTTCGCGCCCGCGCTAGAATGGCGCCAACGATTCCGAGACCCACCGATGACTCCAGAATCCCTCCGCAAGGCGATTTTCGACGCTTATCTGACGGACGAAGACGCGCTGCTCGAAACCCTCATCGCCAAGGCGCGTCCCAGCAAGGGCGAGAAGGCCGCCGCCGACGCGCTGGCCCGCGAGTTGGTCACGCGCATCCGCGCTGTCCACGACAAGCGCGTGGGTATCGATGCTTTCACCCAGGAATATGCGCTCTCCAGCGAGGAGGGCGTGGTGCTGATGTGCCTGGCCGAATCGCTACTGCGCGTGCCGGACGCACTGACCGCCGACCGGCTGATCCGAGACAAGATCGGCGTGGGCGACTGGGCCAAGCATGTCAACAAGTCCCATTCGATGTTCGTCAACGCCTCCACGTTCGCGCTGATGCTCACCGGCCGCGTGATCACGCTGGAGGACACCGCGAAATGGGATTTCGACCGCATCTGGCGGCGCTTGGTGACGCGCTCCGGCGAGCCGGTGATCCGTCAGGCCGTGACCTACGCCATGCGCATCCTGGGCGGGCAGTTCGTGCTCGGCCGCACCATCGAGGAGGCACTGAAGAACGCACGCCCGCAGATCGAGCACGGCTACCGCTTCTCCTTCGACATGCTAGGCGAGGCGGCCTACACCGCGAAGGATGCGGCGCGCTATTACGCATCCTATCAACATGCGCTCGCTGCCATCGCCAAGGCCTATCCCGATCTGGAAAGCGAAGTGTTCGTAAGGCCCTCCATTTCGGTCAAACTTTCGGCGCTGCATCCGCGCTACGAATGGGTCAAGCGCGAGCGGGTGATGGGCGAACTGCTGCCAAGGCTGGTGGCGCTGGGGCTTGAAGCGCGCGAAGCCAATCTGGGCCTCACCGTCGATGCCGAAGAGGCCGAGCGGCTCGACCTTATGCTCGACGTCTTCGAGGCGATGGGTGAGGCGGACGAGTTGGCCGGCTGGGACGGGCTCGGCCTCGCCATCCAGGGCTATGCCAAGCGCGCGCTGCCGCTGGTGGCATGGCTGGGCGATCTTGGCCGCCGGCAACAGCGGCGCATTCCGGTGCGCCTCGTCAAGGGCGCCTATTGGGACACCGAGATCAAGCGCGCGCAGGAATCTGGTCTTGCCGATTATCCGGTGTTCACGCGCAAATGCGGCACCGATACGTCCTATCTTGCCTGCGCCAAGGCGATGTTGGCGGAGAAATCGATCTATCCGCAATTCGCCACCCACAACGCCCATACTCTGTCGGCCGTGCAGGTGTTCGCTGAAGGCAGGCGCGACTTCGAATATCAGCGCCTGCATGGCATGGGCGAGGCGCTCTACGAGCTTTACCGCGAAGTGAAGCCGCCCCATCGCATCGGCGCCGGCACTCGCATCTACGCGCCGGTTGGCAGCCATGAAGACCTGCTCGCCTATCTGGTGCGGCGCCTGCTCGAAAACGGCGCCAACACCTCTTTCGTCAATCGCTTGGCCGATGAGGATGCGCCGATCGAGGCGCTCATCGCCGATCCCGTGGAGGAACTCATGAATCTTTCTCCCCGCCGCAATCCCAAGATCGCGAAACCCGCGGACATGCTGCCGGACCGCAAGAACTCGGCAGGCTTCTACTGGAGCGATCCGGAAACCTCCGGCCCGGTGCTGAAAGCGATGGTGGAATCGCTGAAGGCGCCGCAGACAGCCGCGCCGATCATCGGCGGCGTGGAAAGAAAGGGCGAGGCGGCATCGCTGCTCGATCCTTCCGATCGCCGCCGCGTGGTGGGCACGGTGGTAGAAGCGACAGCTGAAGACGCCAAAGAGGCGCTTGGGCGCGCGCACGCGGCGCAGGAGGCGTGGAACGGCCTGGGCGGCGCGGCGCGCGGCGCCATCCTCGAACGCGCGGCCGATCTCTACGAGGCCAATCGCGATCACCTGATGGCGCTCGCCGTGCGTGAGGCCGGCAAGACGCTGCCCACGGCGCTTGGCGAAGTGCGCGAGGCCGCCGATTTCCTGCGCTATTACGCGGGGCAGGCGAAGACGCTATTCGCCGAACCCATAAAACTGCCCGGCCCCACCGGCGAAGATAACACGCTGAGCCTGGCCGGCCGCGGCGTCTTCGCCTGCATCTCGCCCTGGAACTTTCCGCTTGCCATCTTCACCGGCCAGGTCGCCGGGGCGCTGGCGGCGGGCAATGCGGTGCTGGCCAAGCCGGCCGAGCAGACCCCGCTGATCGCCGCAGCAGGCACGCGGCTGCTGCATCAGGCGGGCGTTCCAGCCGAGGTGCTGCATCTCCTTCCGGGCGACGGGCCGAAGCTGGGCAATCCCCTGTTCGCCGAGGCGCGGCTGGCGGGCGTGGCCTTCACCGGCTCGACCGAGGCGGCCACCGCGATCAATCGCGCGCTTGCCGCGCGCACGGGCCCCATCGCCACGCTGATCGCGGAGACGGGCGGGCTCAACGCCATGATCGTGGATTCCACGGCGCTGCCCGAGCAGGTGACGCGCGACGTCATCGCCTCGGCCTTCGACAGCGCGGGCCAGCGCTGTTCGGCCTTGCGCGTGCTGTTCCTGCAGGATGACGTGGCGGACAAGATGTTGGGCCTCATTCTTGGCAATATGGACGAGATCCGGATCGGCGATCCCATGAAGCTCGACACCGATATCGGCCCGGTGATCGATGAAGAGGCGAAGAAAACGCTTCAGGCTCATGCCGAACGCATGACCAAAGAGGCCAAGCTGCTGCGCGCGCTGAAGCTGGGGGCGGAGCATGAGCACGGCACTTTCTTCGCGCCACATGCTTTCGAAATCGAATCCATTGCGCAACTCCAGCGCGAAGTCTTCGGGCCGATCCTGCATGTGGTGCGCTACAAGGCAGACAAGCTCGACAAGGTCTGCGAGGCCATCAACGCCACCGGCTATGGCCTTACCCTCGGTATCCACAGCCGTATCGACCAGACCGCAAAGTTCATCCGCGCCCGCGTCCATGCCGGCAACGTCTATGTCAATCGCAACCAGATCGGCGCGGTGGTGGGCGTGCAGCCGTTCGGCGGAGAGGGACTTTCTGGCACAGGCCCCAAGGCCGGCGGACCGCATTATCTGCTTCGCTTTGCGGCCGAACGCACCTATACCGTCAACACCACGGCGGCCGGCGGCAATGCGGCGCTGCTGAGCGGGAGTTGAACAATCTGTATGGGTGAGGGGGCATGAGCGGGCCACGCGCTCACGTCATCGTCTTCGGCAATGAAAAGGGCGGATCGGGCAAGACCACAGCGGCGATGCATGTCGCGGTGGCGCTGGCGCGGCTTGACAAGCGGATCGCGCTGATCGATCTGGACAGCCGCCAGCAGAGCCTGATGCGCTATGCGCAGAACCGCGCCGACTGGTGCGCGCGCGAAGATGTCGGGCTGGCGGGGCCGGAGGGCTTTTCGGTTCCGCGCGGACACGGCGCTACGCTGGACGACAAGGCGCGCGAGGAGGCGGAGCGCTTCGCCGAAATCCTTGCCGATGTCGGCCCGCGTTTCGATTTCGTGCTGATCGACACGCCGGGTTCGGACACGCCGCTGTCGCGCCTGGCCCATGCCGAGGCCGATACGCTGGTCACGCCGATGAACGACAGTTTCGTCGATTTCGATCTGCTGGCCCACATCGATCCGGCCAGCTTCAAGGTCAAGGGCCCCAGCCTCTACAGCGACTTTGTGTGGGACTGCCGCAAGAAGCGGCTCCTGGCGCGCAAGCCCGCGCTCGACTGGGTGGTGATGCGCAACCGCATTTCCTCATCGGAAGCACGCAACAAGAAGCGGCTCTCTTCGGCGCTCGATTCGCTGGCCGGCCGCGTCGGCTTCCGCGTGGCGCCGGGCTTCGGCGATCGCGTCATTTTTCGCGAATTGTTTCCGATGGGGCTAACCATGCTCGATCTGCCGCAGAAGGGCGTGGGGATTTCACTGTCCATGTCGCATGTGGCGGCGCGCCAGGAGGTTCGCGAGCTGATCGTGACGCTCAACCTGCCCGGCATCGGCAAGGAGACGGGGATTCTCTAGCTTTCGTTCCCATTCGGTCGTTGGGGGCTTGGAAAATGGCGCGCCAGACCCGACATTAGCCTCGCAGGTCTGGCGAGGAGGGCCGGCCATGTCGAAGGGTAGCGGGCTGCCTGCCGGGCGGTCATCATCATCCGAGATCGAGGCGTTCCTGAACGCGGCGGCGCGCGTGCCCTCCTTCACGCAGGTGAAGGGGCGGCTGGTTTTCGCCATCGACGCCACCATGAGTCGCGGCTTGACCTGGGACCGTGCATCCGAAATCCAGTCTGGCATGTTCGACGTGGCCGGTTCCATCGGGGGGCTGGCCGTGCAGCTCGTCTGGTTCCGCGGCCGCGGTGAGTTCGAGGCCAGTGAGTGGACCGTCACCCCCGCCGCCTTGGGCGAACGCATGCGGCGCGTTTCCTGCCGTGCGGGGTTCACGCAGTTGCGCCGCGTGCTCGAACACACGGCTGAGGAGGCGCGAACCACGCGCATCGGAGCGCTGGTCTATGTCGGCGATTGTTTCGAGGAGCGCCATGAAGCAGTGGCGAAGGCAGCGGCGGCGCTCTGTTTGCGCGGCGTACCGGCTTTCATGTTCCACGAAGGCGAGGAGCCGCGCGCGGCCTATACCTTCCGCGAGGTGGCCCGCCTGACCAAGGGGGTCTATGCCAGCTTCAACGAAGGCGCCGCGGAGCGGCTGCGCGACCTGCTCAAGGCGGCAGCTGTCTATGCCGCAGGCGGCGAGGTGGCGCTGCGCGAATATGGCGAGCGGATGGGCGGCGACGTGCTCCGGCTCGCTCACGCGATGCGGGGCGGCGGATGATCGACGTCGTTCTGGGCGCGCTGGTTCTGGCGGCGTTCCTGATTCTCGGGCGGCTGTTCGTGGGCGCCGATCCCAGGGCGCTGGCCCGGGGCCTGCGGGTGACCGGGGCGACCCTCCTGGGCCTTGCAGCGGTGGCGCTGCTCTCGCTGGATCGCGTCGGGCTGGGCTCTATTCTCGGCAGCATGGCCTGGGGCCTCTACACCGGCGGGCATCTGTGGCCGCGTGGCTGGCCCTATTACGGCGGGCGGCGTACCCAATGGACACCGCCTCCGGCAGGCGGGCAGACGACGGCTGTGCGCACTGACTGGCTGGTGGTTGAACTCGATCACGGCACCGGCGCCATGCGCGGGCGCGTGCTGAAGGGCCGCTACAAGGGGCAGGCGCTGGAGCGGCTGTCGCAGGCGGCGGCTGTCGCGCTCTATCGCGAGGCCGCGGACGATGCCGAAACCGCGCGGCTTCTGGAAGCCTATCTGGACCGCACTTATGGCGCGGCGTGGCGCAAGCCGTCGGACGAATCCCAATCACGCAGCGAAAGCGGCCGGCGGCGCAGCCGCGACGGCGGCATGTCGCGCGAGGAAGCCTTTGCGGTTCTAGGGTTGCAGCCAGGTGCCAGCGAAGATGAAATCCGCACCGCTCATCGCAAGCTGATGATGCAGAATCACCCCGACCGCGGCGGCTCGGATTATCTCGCGGCCAAGATCAACGAAGCCAAGGACGTGCTGCTCGGCTGAATCCTCAACGCGCAGCGACGGCCGCGAAGCAGGTCTGACCGCGTTCGGTCAGCCGCTGGCAGACCTTGCGGGCCTCACGCTCGACGAAGGGGCCGAAGCGCGCGCGGTAGAGCGTCTGTCCATCCTCGCCCTGGAACGGTACCACGATGCGCGAGGCCTGGCCGAGGATATCCATCGACTTCTCGGCATAAGCGGCAAGCTGCGCACGGGCAGCGGCGGGATCGGCATAGGCGCCGATCTGGATGGTCCACTTCTGCAGACCGAGCGATGCCATCGCCGAAGGTGCTGCAACACCGTTTCCGGTCGAAGTCATAGTGCGCGGCTGGGGCCGGGGGACGGCCAGGTTCTGCATCATGCCCGACTGGCGATAGCTCGCCAGCGTCATCGGCGGGCGCGGCAACGGCTTGGGTGCGATCAGCGCCCTAATGAGATTGGAGCCACGGCTGTCGCCTCGCGATTCGGCGGCGTATTCGTCGGTGGTACCGGTAACTTCAGCTGGTTTGAGCTGGGGCGCGGTTGAAGCAACCACGGTTCTGGCCTGTCCGCCGGTTGCGGTCTGCGCCGGGGCAATGTCGAATCCGGCGATCACAGGACTGCTCTTCTTGCCCTGAGCCAGCGCCAGCCACGGCACCTCGGCGTGAGCGACCAGCGTTGGATGTTCCTTGATCTTGGCGAAGGTATCGTCCAGCAAGCGGACCATTTCCGCGTCGCGCTGACTCGCAGTGCGCCCGCCCATAACAACGCCGATAACATGGGCGCCGTCCCGCACCACGCTCGACGTCAGGTTGAAGCCGGACATTGCCGTGTAGCCGGTCTTCATGCCGTCCGCACCTTCATAGTTTCCGATCAGGTTGTCGAAAGTCGACCAGGTGTGGCCGCGGAAGGTGAAGCTAGGCGTAGAAAAGAAATGGAAATATTGTGGGAAATCGTAGGCCAGATGGCGCGCGAGCAGCGCCAGATCGGACGCTGAGGAGTAATTTTTCCGATTGGGCAGGCCGGTCGCATTGGCGAAATGCGTGTGTTCCATGCCCAGCGCGCGGGCCTTTGCCGTCATCAGTTCGGCGAAATGGCTTTCGCTGCTGCCGAGGTTCTCTGCGATGGTGACGGCGACGTCGTTGGCCGAGCGTACGACGATGGCCTCGATCGCCTGCTCGACGCTGATGGTATCGCCGGGTGCAATGTAGAGCTTCATCGGCGCCTGCGCGGCTGCATGCGCCGATACCTTGAGCGGCGTCTGCAACGTCACCTGTCCCTTCTGCAGGGCGTCGAACAGCAGGTAGAGCGTCATCATCTTCGTGAGCGAAGCGGGGTACCGCATGGCGTCGGCATTGCGGGCGTAGAGCACCTTTCCGGTTTCGCCGTCGATGATGACCGCGGCATCCTTTCCGGGGTAGGTCAGGCTCGAATCGGGGACATGGGCGTAGCGACTGGCATGAAGCTGATGTGCCGCCGCCGGCTGAGGCGCCGCGATTGGCACGATGCTCAAGGCCAAAGCGAAGCCAAGGGCGATCTGCTTACCGGCCCGCCAGTAAGCCTTCCCGCTGGGCGAAATGCTACCGGCGCATGGCCGTTCCAACATACGCAACCCCTTACTTAGGCAACTGCCCTGAGCGTTTCACAATGACACCAAATTGTGGCCTCATTCGCAAGCCCTGGCGACAAATAGAGCTTAATTATCTGTCGTTTACGTTTGGTTAACGACTTATTGACGGCAGCGCGCCGATCGGCCAGTGCAAATCGTGAGACAAGCTTGCAAGTGTCATTGTGCGGTGCACAATAAGGGCCTTGACAACGTCTATGTTGCGGCGCATATATGACTTGTTGCGCTGCAACAGGCCGGTTCGGAAGCTTCCGCAGACCGGCGCCTGGCCACCGTGCAGGCAGTGCGTCACCGAGCGAGCTACGATACGAGAAGGATCGAGACAATGGCGACCAAGGCAAAAGCGGCCGACGAAAAGCTGAGCGGCACCGAGAGCATTGAAACTGCTATGAAGACCGGCACCGAGGCCCTGAAAGACGGCTTCGCGAAGGCCGCCAAGGGGTATGATCAGTTCTTCAGCTATGGCAAGGACACGGTCGAAGCCTATGTGAAGTCTGCCAATGCGGCGGGCAAGGCTGTGGAAACCCTGCACAACGAGTTTTACAACTTCTCCAAGCAGGCCATCGAGGACCAGATTGCCGCCACCAAGGCGCTGATGGGCTCGAAATCCGTGCACGAGGCTTTCGAACTGCAGACCGATTTTGCCAAGAGCGCTTTCGACGCTTATGTCGGCGAAGTCACCAAGCTGGGAGAAATCCTGGCCACCAGCACCAAAGAAGCCATCGAGCCGCTCCAGAGCCGCGTGCAGGCTTGGGTGGACGTGGTACAGAACGCCCGCGCCGCCTGATTCCCGGCGTATAGACGACTTTTCACGATTGGCCCGGTCCGCGCCGCTGCGCAGGCCGGGCCTTTCGTTTGCGGATGTGCCGAGTGCGACATGTCCATAGGCGCCCAGCCAAATGCGCCCAGTGCGCAATCTCCATCTTGCATTCGGGGGCCCTCTGTCCGCTACACTAACGGAAGGCAAGGGTTTTGCGCCCATGATGGGCGGCGTAAGGTAACCGGGTAGCATGACGGACGAGCGCGGCAATAACGGGAATCCGAACGGCGGCGAAGGCGGCGGCGCCGGCACCGGGATCGTGACCAAAACCCGGCCTAAGACCAAGAAACCCAGCCTCTACAAGGTCTTGCTGCTGAACGACGATTACACGCCGATGGAATTCGTGGTGCTGATTCTGGAGCGCTTCTTCAACAAGGGGCGGGAAGAGGCCGTCGAGATCATGCTCCATGTCCATCGCCACGGCGTGGGCATCTGCGGGGTCTTCACCTACGAGGTGGCCGAAACAAAAGTCGCCCAGGTCATTGAATTCGCCCGCCGGCATCAACATCCTTTACAATGCACTATGGAGAAGGAGTAGGCCCTTGCCGTCACTCTCGCGCAGCCTGGAACAAGCGTTGCACCGCGCCATCAAGCTCGCGACCGACCGCCATCACGAATACGCCACGCTGGAGCATCTGCTGCTCGCGCTGCTGGATGACGCCGATGCCGCTCAGGTGATGAAGGCCTGCAACGTGGATTCGGAGGCGCTGCGCCTGGCGCTTCAGCGCTATGTAGACGACGAACTGCTCACCCTGGTGATCGAGGACGGCGAGGACGCCAAGCCCACCACAGGCTTCCAGCGCGTGATCCAGCGCGCGGTGCTGCATGTGCAGAATTCCGGGCGCGATGAGGTGACCGGCGCCAACGTGCTGGTGGCCCTGTTCTCCGAGCGTGAGAGCCACGCCGTCTATTTCCTGCAAGAGCAGAACATGACGCGGCTGGACGCCGTCTCCTACATCAGTCACGGCATCGCCAAGCGGCCGGGCATGACCCAGCAGAAGCCGGTGCGCGGCGCCGAGGAGGAAGAGGAAGGCGAAAAGCCCACCAAGCAGGGCAGCGAGGCGCTCGAGGCCTACTGCGTCAACCTCAACGACAAGGCGCGCTCCGGCCGCATCGATCCGCTGATCGGGCGCGAGGCGGAGGTGGAACGCACCATCCAGATCCTCTGCCGCCGCCAGAAGAACAATCCGCTGTTCGTCGGCGACCCCGGCGTGGGCAAGACAGCCATCGCCGAAGGCCTGGCCCGCAAGATCATCAAGCACGAAGTGCCCGAAGTGCTGAACAACTCCACCATCTACGCGCTCGACATGGGCGCGCTGATCGCCGGCACGCGCTATCGCGGCGATTTCGAGGAGCGGCTGAAATCGGTGGTGAAGGAACTGGAGGCCATTCCGGGCGCCATCCTGTTCATCGACGAGATTCATACCGTGATCGGTGCGGGCGCCACCAGCGGCGGGGCGATGGACGCCTCCAATCTGCTGAAGCCCGCGCTGCAGGCCGGCACTCTGCGCTGCATGGGCTCGACCACCTACAAGGAATACCGGCAATATTTCGAGAAGGACCGCGCGCTGGTGCGGCGCTTCCAGAAGATCGACGTCAGCGAGCCGTCCGTGCCCGACACGGTGAAGATACTCAAGGGGCTGAAGCCCTATTTCGAGGAGTATCACAAGGTCCGCTACACCGCCGACGCCATCAAGACCGCGGTGGAACTGGCGGCGAAATACATCAACGACCGCAAGCTGCCCGACAAGGCCATCGACGTGATCGACGAGGTCGGCGCCGCGCAAATGCTGCTGGCCGAGAGCAAGCGCAAGAAGGTCATCGGCGTGAAAGAGGTGGAAGAGGTGGTCGCCAAGATGGCGCGCATTCCGCCCAAGTCCGTCTCCAAATCCGATACCGAACTGCTGCGCAACCTGGAGGTCGATCTCAAGCGCGTGGTCTTCGGGCAGGACGATGCCATCCATGCGCTCTCCTCGGCGATCAAGCTGGCGCGCGCCGGCCTGCGCCAGCCGGAGAAGCCGATCGGCTGCTACCTGTTCTCCGGCCCTACCGGCGTGGGCAAGACCGAAGTGGCCAAGCAACTCGCCTCCATCATGGGCGTGGAGCTGCTGCGCTTCGACATGAGCGAATACATGGAGCGCCACACCGTCAGCCGCCTGATCGGCGCGCCGCCGGGCTATGTCGGCTTCGACCAGGGCGG
>JAGWZW010000104.1 GCA_018971835.1 Alphaproteobacteria bacterium | reverse complement strand
TTCACATAGATCGTGGGCGAGGTTTTCTCGTGATACTCGACCTCGGCTTCGGCCAGCGCGGTCTTCTCCACCGGCGACCACATCACCGGGCGGAAGCCGCGATAGAGCAAGCCATTGTCCACGAACTTGTGCAGCTCGCCGGCAATGGCCGCCTCGGCACGGAAGTCCATCGTGGTGTAGGGCGTGGCCCATTCGCCGGTACAGCCCAGCCGCTTGATCTGCGCGCGCTGCACGTCCAGCCAGTGCGCGGCGAACTGGCGGCAGTCGCGGCGCAGCACGTCCTTGGCCACCTCCTCCTTGGCGATGCCCTTGGCGCGGTATTCTTCTTCCACCTTCCATTCGATGGGCAGGCCGTGGCAGTCCCAGCCCGGCACATAGGGCGCGTCCTTGCCCAGCATCTGCTGGGAGCGCACCACGAAGTCCTTCAGGATGTGGTTGAGGCCGGTGCCGGAATGGATGTCGCCATTGGCGTAGATCGGCCCGTCGTGCAGGACGAACAGCTCGCGGCCCTTCGATTTGGCGCGCAGGCGGCCATAGAGGTCCATCGCCTCCCAGCGGGCGAGCCATTTGGGCTCGCTCTCGGGCAGGCCGGCTTTCATGGGAAAATCGGTGGCCGGCAGGAACAGCGTGGATCGGTAGTCGCGGGCGGCGGGATCGGTCTTATCGGACATCGTCAGGAAATCTCAGTTTCGGGGGTCAGGAGGGCGGCAAATGCCCGGCCTCCGCTAACGCCTCAGGCGGCCATCGGCGCCCGGGCCTGCGGAGCCGGGCGGCGAATTCGGGCAAGTCCCCGGAAAACCAAGGATTCCATTAGAAACGCCTTTGTTCGAGCGGCAAATCTTCTATCAGCGGCAGGGCCTTGGGTCCAGCCGGATCGCCCGGCCCGCGCCGTCACAGCGGCGGGGGCTCGGTGCCGGCCCTGGCCAGCGCCGCCTTGGCGGCGGCGATATCCCTGGCGATCTGGGCCTTGAGGGCGTCGAGGCCGTCGAATTTCGCCTCGGGCCTGAGATAGGCCACCAGCTCCACCGCCATGTGCTTGCCGTAGAGGTCGCCGGAAAAATCGAACAGGTAGGTTTCCAGCAGCGGTGCCGGAATCTGGAACATCGGGCGGGTGCCGAAATTGGCCACGCCGTCGAAGCGGTGCCCGGTGGGCGTATCCCCGTCCAGCAGCATGGCGCGCACGGCATAGATGCCGAAGGCCGGCGCCAGCGAGCCCTCCCAGCGCATGTTGATGGTGGGAAAGCCGATGACGCGGCCACGCTTGTCGCCATGCTCGACATGGCTCTCGATGCTCCACCAGTGGCCGAGCAGGCGCGCGGCCTCCTCGGGATGGCCGGCCTTGAGCGCCTCGCGGATGCGGGTGGAGGAGATCTTGCCCTCGCCCAGCCCGTCGCTCTTGGCCTCGACGGGATCGTAGGCGATGACCTTGAAGCCTTCCTGCTCGCCCAGATAGGTGAGCATCGCGGCATCGCCCGCCCGGCCGCGGCCGAAGCGGAACTCGGCGCCCACCGCCACGCCCGCGACGCCCAAGCCGTTCACCAGCACGGTGTGCACGAATTCCTCGGCGCTCATATGCGCCATCGCAGAATCGAAGTTGAGCGCGAACATCACGTCCACGCCCTGCTCGGCGAGCTGGCGCGCCTTGATGCGGAAGGGCGTAAGGCGGAAGGCGGCCTGCTCCGGGCGGAAGAACTCCTGCGGATGGGGCTCGAACGCCACCACGCCGAGCGGCACGCCCAGCGCCTTGGCCTGACGGCCGGCCGCGGCGATCAGCGCCTGGTGGCCGCGATGCACGCCGTCGAAATTGCCCAGCGCCACCACCGCGCCACGGCACTCGGCGGGGATGTCCTGGTAGTGGCGGAAGATGCGCATGAGCCGGTCTTTTCGCGCGCGTTCAGGCCTTGGGGCGCGGCGGCGGCATCACCACCGCCTCGCCTTCCACCACCACGGTGTCGCCGACCTTGCAATGGCAATCGAAGCTGACCCGGCGCTTCTCGGCCAGCACTTCCTTCACCGTGCAGGTGGCGGTGACGGTGTCGCCGATGCGCACCGGCGCCTTGAAGCGCGTGGTCAGGCTGAGGAAGATCGAGCCCGGCCCCGGCATCTTCATGCCGAGCACGGTGGAGATATAGCTGGCGCTGAGCACGCCGTGGGCGATGCGCGTCTTGAAGGGCGTGGTGGCGGCGAAGGCGGCGTCGAAATGCGCCGGGTTCATGTCGCCGGAGACTTCGCCGAACAACTCGATGTCGCGCTCGGTCACGGTATGGCTGAAGCTGTCGGACATGCCGGGCTTCAGGTCTTCGATGTAATAGGGCATCGCGCGTCCTTCCTCAGGGTTCCAAATCCTACCATGTGAGCGCCGGCAGCGCGCCCACGGCCCGCGCACCGACCTTGGCGAACAGCCGGGCGAGGCTTGCCGCCGTCAGATCGCCGATCTCCTCGCCATGCACGCCGTCGGCGATGAACAGCGCATCGATGCCGAAGGCATTGGCGCCGGCAATGTCGGTGACGAGCCCGTCGCCCACCGCCAGCGGGCGGCGGATCGGGCGCCCGGCGATCGCGGCAAGCGTCGTCATCGCCGCTTCGTAGATCGGCCGGTGCGGCTTGCCGAAATAGAGCGCCTGGCCGCCGATGGCCTCGTAGGCCCGGGCGATGGCGCCCGCGCAGTAGATCAGCGTCTCGCCCTTCTGCACCATGATGTCGGGATTGGCGCAGAGCATGGGGATGTCGCGCGCCTTCATGGCCGCCAGCAGCGCGCGGTAATCCTCGGGCGTTTCGGTGTCGTCGTCATAAAGGCCGGTGCAGAGCGCGATCTCGGCCACTTCCGCGCTCACGCAATCCACGGCCAGCCCCGCGAACACGCCGCGGTCCCGCTCCGGCCCGATATGCAGCATGGCGAGGCGATGATCCTGAGCACGGCGCGACAGTTCCTCGCGCGCGGCCACGCCCGAGGTCATGATGGCGTCGTAAGCATCCTCCGGCACGCCGTAATGGACGAACTGGGCCTTGACCTCCTCCACCGGGCGCGGGGCGTTGGTGAGCAGTACCACCGGGCCGTGGGCGGCGCGGAAGCGGCGCAGCGCCTCCACCGCGGGGCCGCGGGCCTGATGGCCGTTATGCAGCACGCCCCAGACATCGCAGATCAGCGCGTCGTAGCGCGCGGCGATGGCGGCAAGGCCCGGCAGAAGCGCCGGCGGCACGGACGCAACGGTTTCCATGCCCCTGCGGATGGCACGGGGGGCCCTGCCGGGTCAATGGGACGCTTTCACCCCGCGCGGCGGAAGGGAATAACGCCGGTCAGCGGCTCGGGCTGGCCCATGTTCTTGAGCGAATCGTCGCGCACCGCGCGCGGCTCGCCGAACAGATAGCCCTGGGCGAAATCGACGCTGTAGTCGAGCAGCTGCACCACCGTCTTCTCGTCCTCGACGCGCTCGGCGATCAGGTTGAGGCCGTGGCGCTCCAGCAGCTTCTTGAAGTCCTCGGCGGCGACGGCGGCCTGCGCCCCCTGCATGCCGCCATTGAGGATCTCGGCGCGGACCTTGAAGTGCCGGAAGCCCAGCTTCTTCAGCCGCGCGAAATTCAGGTCGAGCGCCTCGACATGGTCCATCGACAGCGCAAAGCCGAGGCTGGAAAGATAGGAGAGATTTTCCTCGCCGCGCGCGCCTGCCGCCATCACCGCGCCTTGGGCAAATTCGAACACGATCTGGCCGGCGAGATCGCGGTTGTGGTGCATGTATTCGAGGAACTGCGGGAAGAATTCGGTATCGGTCAGCGTGTCGCCGGAGATGTTGCAGAACACGCCGATGTCGCGGCTCTTCTGGATCAGCCGGCGCACGATCTGCACGCAGCGGAACAGCAGCAGGTTGTCCACCACGCTCATCAGGCCGGCGGGCTCGGCGACCTTGATGTATTGCGCCGGCATGATGACGGTGCCGTCCTCGGCCCGCAGCCGCGACAGCGCCTCGTAGAAGCGCAGCTTCCTCTGCGGCAGGCTGACGATGGGCTGCAGGTAGAGATCGACGCGGTTCTCTTCCAGGCTGGCACGGATGGTTTCCAAGAGGTCCGACTGGCCCAGCGAATCGAGATAGGAGCGCGCCGTGTCGCGGGCGCGGCGCTCGATGAACTCCTGCTCCACCGGCTCTTCGGCCTCGGCCTTGGCCTTGGCCTTCTGGCTGATGCGCCCGGCGAATTCGCGCATCAGGCTTTCGAGCATCTTCAGTTCGGAGACGATCTTCCTGCTCTGGGCGCTGGTGCGTTCCTCGATGGCCGCATTCATCTCCTCCATCTTGGCGCGCGTCTCGTCGAGCGCGGCCTGGGTTTCCTTGCCCGCCTTCTTGAGGCCGTGCAGCTCGCGGGCCACGGCCTTCTTCTCGCGGCGGCGCAGGAAGCTGGCATGCGTCTGCGCGGCCAGCAGGAACGCGACGGCGGCCACCAGCACGGCCGAAGGCAGCGGCACCGCACCGAAGGCGGTCAGCATCACGGCCACGGCCGCCGAGGCCATGCCATAAGTGGCGACGATCAGGGCATTGGTCATGGTGTCCCCCAGGAACGGGCAAGCCAATTGGCAAGCCGGGCAATCGCGGCATTGTCCCCGCCCGCCGTTTCCATCTGGTTAACCCTGTCGCTTAACCTTGGTCTTGAGCTTGCCCGGCCGCCCGCCCGGGCCGTAAAAGAAGATTATGACCAAAAAAGACCCCAAGCTGCTCGCCCGCCTGTCGCGCATCGAAGGCCAGGTGCGCGGCGTCGCCCGCATGGTCGAGGAAGAACGCTACTGCATCGACGTGCTCGACCAGATCCAGGCGATCAAGGCGGCGCTGAAGAAGGTCGAGGCCGAGATCCTCAAGGGCCATGCCGACCATTGCGTCGCCCACGCCATCGAGAGCGGCGACCGCGACGACCAGCGCCAGAAGTTCAACGAACTGGTCGACCTGCTCGGCCGCTACGGGCGCTGAGCACCGTTACCCCGTCAGGTTGCGCCGGGCGATGCTGACCCATTCGCGCTGGCGGCGCTTGTAGTAGCCGGGCGCGCCTTTCACCGAATCCACGATCTCGCGGAACACGCGCCGCGCCCGCTCGCCCTGCCCCAGCTTGAGCAGCAGGAGCGCATAGCGGCAGCGCGCCTCCTCGCCGGGGTAGCGGGGCAGCACTTTTTCGTACTGCACGAGGGCCTCGGCGGTCTTGCCTTGCAAGGCCAGCGCGCGGGCGTAATCGAGTTCGGCATCGGTGTTGCAGGCCGCCGGGTCGGCAGCCTTGAGGGCCTCGAAACCCGCCTGGGCGCCGGCGCCGTCTCCGGCCAGCAGCTTGGCGCGGGCCAGGCCGTGCAGCAGCGCGGTGTCCTGCGCGCCCAGCGGCCCGGCCATCGCGCTCTGATAAAGCTCGACGGCATCCTGAAAGCGGCCGCGCTTGATGCACTCCTCGGCCAGCGCGCGCTTGGAGTCGACCGAGCCGACCCGCTCCACGTCGCGCAGTTTCTCGCGATAGGCGCGGCCGGGATCGACGGTGTTGACCACGTCATCGGCAAAACGGCGGGCGCCCGGGCTGGTCACCGCCTCGGGCAACAGCACGACGACGCCATAGGCGATCCAGCCCAAGGGCGGAAACAGCAGGATCGGGAAAATCCAGAGATAGGAACGGCCCGTGCGGACGACATGCGCGGTCAGCGCGATGTCGATCAGCAAGGTTACGATGGTTCCTATGCCATAGGGCATCCTGATACCGGTTCCTCTTGATGCCCCCAACGGCGGCAGAGGGTCCGATTCCGGCGGAGCTTGTCAACCCTTCGCGGCGTTCATGTTGCGCGTGCGCCGCGCCGCTGCCGCAAAGAGGATCGAGGCCAGCGTCAGCACCACCGCGAAGCCGAGGCCCAGATGGTCCGAGGCCGCGAACAGCACCAGCAGGACGAGGTCCACGGCCAGCAGCAGCGCCGGCAAGAGCGGATAGCCCCGCGCCCGGAACGGCCGCACCAGCTCCGGCTCGCGCCGCCGGAGCACGAAGAAGGCCGAATCGATCAGCACCGCCACCACCGTATCCATCAGCGCGATCAGGCCGAAGACGAGCGCGAAGGAACCGGTCGCCGCCAGCGCCAGCGACGCCACCGCCGTCGCCAGCATCGCCATATCGGGGCTGCCGCCTTTATTCACGGACTGGAATATGCCCGGCAGCAGCCGGTTGCGGGACAGCGCGAAGAGGATGCGCGGCGCGCTCATTGCCCCGGAATTGACCACACCGGCCACCGAGACGATGGCCCCGGCCGCGAACAGCAGGCCCGGCAGCACGCCGCCCACCCGCGTCAGGATGGTGTTGAACGGCAGGGGCGTCGCCGCCACGCCCGGAAGCCCCAGCGCATAGATCAGCACGCCGTTGACCGCGACGTAGAGGATGAACGAGGTCAAAAGCCCCATCGCCAGCGACCACGGGATGCTGACGGAAGGCCGCTCGTTCTCCTCGGTGAAATAGACCGGCGAATCGAAGCCCGAATAGGCGCCCTTGATGAGGGCGTAGGCGCCGATGATCGCCGCCCAGCCGATGGCGCTGCCGGCCGATACCGGCGCGGCCACACCGGCCGGCGCGGCCACCGCGAAGGCGGCGCCGACGAAGGCGATCAGCATCAGCGTCTTGATGAGGCTGGTGCCTTCCTGAATCACGCGGCCCTCGCGCAGGCCGAGCGCGTTCAGGCTGTAGATGAGCAGTTGCACCAGCAGCGCGACGACCAGCCTGTATCCGGCCGCAGCGGGCCACAGCAGCGGCAGGAACTCCGCCGCCGCGATCGAGGCCGAGGCGATGCCCGCCAGCTTCGACATCCACACCGACCAGCCCACCACCAGCCCCGCCACGTCGCCGAAGGCGCGATGGGCGTAGAGGTAATGCCCGCCCGACTGTGGCACGGCGGTGGCCAGCTCGGCCTCGATGTTGATCGTCAGCAAGACGTGCAGTCCGCCCAGCACCCACAGCGCCATGATCAGCGCGGTATCGGGCACGGTGCTGGCGATGGAGGCCGGCGCGCGCAGGATGCCCGAGCCGATCATGTTGCCCACCGAGATGGCGATGCCGAAAGCGATGCCCAGGATCTTGAGAAGGTGGCCGCGGGTGCGGCGCGGCGCAGCGGTGGTGGACATGCTCCCCCTTTATCGCCGCCCGGTTTGCCGATGCGGCGCGGGCCAGCTTAGCGGCTTGTGCGGCGGCGGCAAACCGGCTCAACTGGGCGCATGGACTTCGCCCGCTTCCCCCGCCTTGCCCTGTTGTGCGGCCCCACGCCGGTCGAGCCGCTCAGGCGGCTGAGCGCCGAACTGGGCGTGCGCCTCTATGTGAAGCGCGACGATTTCACGGGCATCGGTGGCGGCGGCAACAAGCTGCGCAAGCTCGAATTCCTGCTGGGCGAAGCCCTGGCGCAGGGCGCCGACACCGTCATCACCGTGGGGGCCCGCCAGTCCAACCACGCGCGGCAGACCGCGGCGGTGTGCGCGCGGGCGGGGCTCGCCTGCGAGCTGGTGCTGCCGCGCATCGTGCCGCGCGAAGACGACGACTACCTGTTGAACGGCAACGTCCTGCTGAACGACCTGTTCGGCGCCGTGGTGCACGACCTGCCGGGCGATGCCGATGTGGCAAGCTTCATCGTCGAACGTCTGGGCAAACTCGCGGAGGAAAGACGCAAGGTCTATTTCTGCCCGGTGGGCGGATCGAGCGCGGTGGGTGCGCTGGGCTATGCCGCCTGCGCCGCGGAAATCGAACGGCAGGCGCACGCGCTGGGCGTGGAATTTTCGCGCGTCACGGTGGCCAACGGTTCGGGCGGCACCCAGGCCGGGCTGGCCGCCGGCTTCGCCGCGCTGGGCAAGGGCGCAGGCTTCGTGCGCGGTTACGCCGTCTATTCGGACGAAGAAGTCACGCGCGAGACGACCTACCACAAGACCATCGAAACTCTCGCGCTGATCGCGCCCGAGGCGCGCGTCGGCCAGGACGAGATCGAGGTGGACGGCCGCCATCGCGGCGCCGGCTACGGCCTGCCGACGGCGGAGATGGTGGCGGCGGTGCGGCTGATGGCGCGCAGCGAGGGACTGCTGCTCGATCCGGTCTATAGCGGCAAGGCCTTCGCCGGCGTGCTGCACGATATCCGCAGCGGCCATTTCAAGCCCGGCGAGAGCGTGCTCTTCGTCATGACCGGCGGCGTGCCGGGGCTCTATGCCTATCGCAGCGCGTTCGAAGGGTAAGTGCGCAATGATGTCATCCGCCGCAAATGCGGCGGACCCAGATGACGTCTTCTCCTCCAGTCATCGTTTCAACTGGGTGGCCCGCATTCGCGGGCCATGACAATGCAAGGATCATCCCGCCTCGAACACCTTGCCCGGGTTGAGGATGTTCTTCGGGTCGAGCGTGCGCTTGAGCGTCTTCATCAGCGCGATTTCCTCGGCGCTGCGCGACCAGGAAAGATAAGCCCGCTTTTCCAGGCCGATACCGTGCTCGGCCGACACCGAGCCGCCGCGCGTGCGCAAGGCGCCGTAGATGATCTCCTCAACGGCATGATGCGTCTCGGCGCTGCCGTCGCCGACGCCGGGAATGACGTGCAGGTTGCCGTCGCCCAGATGGCCGAAGAACACCACCTGCGAGTCCGGCCAGCGCGCCTTCAACCCGGCACGCACCTCGGCGACGAAGCTCTCCATCTGCGGGATGCGCAGCGAGACGTCGAACGAGAAGAACGGCCCCAGCCGCACGACCTGGAAAACGTCGTCGCGCAGGCCCCACATCTTGTTGCGCTCGGCTTGCGACTTGGCGATCACCGCATCGGCGATGTCGCCGCCTTCCAGCGCCGCGGCGAGCGCCTGCTCGAAGCGAGCGTCGTCGGCCTCCTGGTCGCCGCCCATCGCCTCGACCATCACGTAATAGGGATAGCCGTGCGGCACCGGCGGCTGGCCCAGCGCCGGCGGCGTGGTGACGAGGTTGTAGAATTCCTCCCACATCACCTCGAAGGCCGAGAGCGTGCCGCCCAGCGCCTTTTCCAGCCGGCGCAGCAATTTCGGCAGGCTGGCGAATTCCGACACCGCCAGCATCGCCATGTTCTGGCTGACGGGCTTGGACCTGAGGCGCAGCACCGCGCGCGTCACCACGCCCAGCGTGCCCTCGCTGCCGATGAACAGGTGCTTGAGGTCGTAGCCTGCATTGTTCTTGATGAGATGGTTGAGCGAGGTCATCACCGTGCCGTCCGCCAGCACGGCTTCCAGTCCCAGCACCATGTCGCGCATCATGCCGAAGCGGATGACGCGGTTGCCGCCGGCATTGGTGGAGATGTTGCCGCCGATGGTGGCGGTGCCGCGCGCGCCCAGGTCGAGCGGAAACAGATAGCCCGCCTCCTCCGCCGCCTCGCCGACGGTCTGCAGGATGCAGCCGGCCTCAACCGTCATGGTGCCGCTGGCCGGGTCGATCTCCTCGATCCTGTTCATGCGGTCGAGCGAGAGCGCCAGCCCGCCTTCGACATAGGTGCCTTCGACCAGCCCGGTGCAGCCGCCCCACGGCACCAGCGGCTGGCCCGCCGCGTGGCAGGCGCGGAGGATTTGCGACACCTCCGCCGTCGAGGACGGGCGCAACACCGCGCGCGGTACGCCGATCCGCTTGCCGAAACCCATGGCGAAACCCGGCAGCCGTTCCGCGGCGGCCTTGCCATCCATCACCGTGCCGGCGGGCAAAGCCGCCTGCAATTGCGCGATCAGTGCGTCCATGAAGTCCTCGCTTCCGTCAGGCTTATTCGCCGGTCCTGCGTCACGCCATCAGGTGGCGCGCCATCACGCTGCGGTGAATTTCGCTGGTGCCCGAATAGATCGTGGCAGCGCGCGTGGCGAGATACTTTCGCGCAGCGAAGCCGCCCTCGGCAAGATGCGGCGTGAGCGGCGCGGTTGCCGCTGCGTAAGGCCCGGCGGCTTCCAGCAGCAGTTCGGTCAGGCGCTGGTGCAGTTCGGTGGCGGCGGTCTTCACCAGCGACGAGGCCGCCTCGTCGTGGCCGTCGAGGCGGCCCGCCATCCTCAGCCGCAGTTCCAGCGCCTCGAAGCCGACCAATTCGGTTTCCAGCACGGCGCGGCGCGCCCTGATCTCTTGTTCCGCGCCCATCCGGGCGGCAATGCGATCGAGCGCCCGCCAGGTGCGGCGCAGATGGGCGACATTGGTGTTGTTGGCGCGGGCAAAGCGCATGAGCTGCTTGGCCACGGCCCAGCCTTCGTTCTCCGCGCCGACGCGGTTCTCCACCGGCACGCGCACGCCCTCAAGGCGCACCTCGTTGAATTCATGCGCCCCGTCCAGGCTGAGGATGGGGGTGATGGTAAGACCGGGGCACGGCAAATCCACCAGCAGGAACGTGATGCCGTGTTGCGGCCGGTCCTGCTGCGCGGTGCGCGCCAGCATGAACATGCGGTTGCAGATGTGGGCGCCGGTGGTCCAGAGCTTGAGCCCGTCCACCACATAATGATCGCCCCCGGAATCTTTGGCGGCCACTGCGCGCGTGGTGATCGCGGCGAGGTCCGAGCCCGCGCCGGGCTCCGAGAAACCCTGCGCCCACAGATCGTCTCCCGTCAGGATGGCCGGCAGGTAGCGGGCCTGTTGCTCCGCCGTGCCCGCCGCCATCAGCAGCGGCCCCAGGCTGCGCAGGCCCGCGGCAAACAGGATCGGCGCATCGTTGGCCGCGCATTCGCGGTCGAACAGGAAGCGTTGTTCCTCGCTCCAGCCGGTGCCGCCGCGGGCGCGCGGCCAGCCGGGCGCAATCCAGCCCTGTTCATAAAGCCGGCGATGCCAGAGGCGGCAGGCGCCGATCTCGGAATGCACGCCGGTGGTCGCCCGGCCGGCCGCGCGCAAATCCTCGGTCAGGGCGCGGTCCAGAAACTCCCGCACCTCGGCAAGAAAGCGCTCGGTTCCGGCGGCGGCCGTCGGCATGGGGTTCCTGCTGCAAAGACGAGCCGCACAATAATCGCCGGCCGGCCCCTGCCAAGCCCCCTATCGCTGAAAGGAATTCCCAGCCTGCCGGTGGCGCGGGCCGAATCGCTCCATTACCATCGGCGCCGCAGCCCTGCCCCGGACCTTGCCTTGTCGAACCCAGACCATGTCGGAACCCTTGCCACCGCCCTTGCCAATGCGCAGCGGCTGATGGCGGCCAACCCGGCGGCGGCGGCGGAGCAGGCCGCGGAAATCCTCAAGGTGGTGCCCGGCCATCCCGATGCGCTGCTGATCCAGGGCGCGGCCCGGCTGGCGCTGGGCGACCCCGCTGGCGCGCTGGCGGTGATCGAACCGCTGGCGGCGGC
>JAGWZW010000103.1 GCA_018971835.1 Alphaproteobacteria bacterium | reverse complement strand
GCCGTCGAGGATGCCGCGCACGGCGTCGGCCACCGGCTCGTTGTGATCGTCGCCCTCCACCAGCACGGTGAAGAGCCCGGTGATCGAGCCCTTGGAACCTTCACGCCCCGGCCCCGCCCGTTCGAGCAGGCGCGGCAGCTCGGCAAACACCGTAGGGGTGTAGCCCTTGCTCGCGGGCGGTTCTCCCGCCGACAGTCCGATCTCGCGCTGTGCCATAGCGAAACGGGTCACCGAGTCCATCAGCAGCAGCACATGCAAGCCTTGGTCCCGAAGCTGTTCCGCAATGGTCATGGCCGTGTAGGCGGCCTGGCGGCGGACCAGCGCCGGCTCGTCGGAGGTGGCGGCCACCACCACGGAACGGGCCAGGCCCTCCTCGCCCAGATCGTCCTCGATGAATTCTTTCAGTTCGCGGCCGCGCTCGCCCACCAGGCCGATGACGATGGCGTCGGCATCGGTGTTGCGGGCCATCATCGACATCAGGGTGGATTTGCCCACGCCCGAGCCGGAAAAAATGCCCATGCGCTGGCCGGCGCAGCAGGTGGCAAAAGCGTTCAGGGCCCGCACCCCCAGGTCGAGCTTGCCCCCGACGCGCGCCCGGCCATGAGCCGGCGGCGGCGAGGCCTTGATGGGATAGGCTGCCGGCCCCTGCGGCAACGGACCCTTGCCATCGGCGGGGCGGGCAAAGGCATCCAGCACCCGGCCGAGCCAGGCGCGGCAGGGATAGATGTGGGCCGGGCGGTCGTCGAAATCGGCCCGGGCGCCCAGGCTCACCCCGTCCACCGTGCCCAGCGGCATGACGAGGGCCCGCCCGTCCCGAAAGCCCACGACTTCACACGGAATTTCTCCGTTTTTGGTGCCGGTGAGGTGGACCTGGCCGCCCAGGCTGATGGCCCCGGCAGCGCCGGTCACCTCCACCAGGAGGCCCTCGATGCGGGCCACCCGGCCGAAGCGGCGAGCGGTGGGGAGAGTTTCAATATCTTTGAGCAGCGCCTGCATTCGAAAAATCCCGTCCGGGCGGCCGTTCTGGCGGCCCGCTTGCAGGCATCTTGAAGGGAATGATTTAAGTCGCAGTAAACTTAACAAAGAGAATCAAGGAGATGTCAAATTTCGCCCCCACGCTCTCTCTGGTCTTGACACCATCAATTAGGGACTGTTCGCGGGCCGTGAAATCGGGCAATAGTGCGAAAGCGGATTTTAACCATTTCCGCTTACCTTTCTGGTCTGGACATTAAGGATGCCCGGCTGGGCCGTTCGCTTGCGAAGGGGGAATTTGGGACATGCGTGTGCTCCTGATCGAAGATGACAGCGCGATGGCGCGCAGCATCGAGCTGATGCTTCGCTCTGAATCGTTCAATGTCTATACGACTGACCTGGGCGAGGAAGGCGTCGACCTGGGCAAGCTCTATGATTACGATATCATCGTGCTCGACCTGCAGCTCCCCGACATGAGCGGCTTCGAGGTTCTGAAGTCCCTGCGGCTGGCCAAGGTGCAAACGCCGGTCCTGATCCTCTCGGGCAATGCCATCGTCGAGGCCAAGGTCAAGGCCCTCGGCTTCGGCGCCGACGATTACATGACCAAGCCCTTCCACAAGGACGAGCTGGTCGCCCGCATCCAGGCCGTGGTCCGCCGCTCCAAGGGCCATTCCCAGTCCGTCATCACCACCGGCAAGCTCACCGTCAACCTCGACGCCAAGACCGTGGAAGTGGACGGCAGCCGCGTGCATCTGACCGGCAAGGAATATCAGATGTTGGAGCTGCTTTCCCTGCGCAAGGGCACCACCCTGACCAAGGAAATGTTCCTCAACCATCTTTATGGCGGGATGGACGAGCCGGAACTCAAGATCATCGACGTCTTCATCTGCAAGCTGAGAAAGAAACTCGCGGCGGCGACGGACGGCGACAATTACATCGAAACCGTCTGGGGCCGCGGCTATGTGCTGCGCGATCCGGCGGGCGACGAAGTGGCCGCTTAGGCCACAAGCTTTAACCGGGGGCAGGCAAAAAGGGCGGCTTTCGGGCCGCTCTTTTTCATTGCAGGCCCTTCGTGCTTAGATCGCGCGCAACCTTTGGGCTAAACCGATGATGCACGCGATCCGGCCGCTCGCGAAAACCGATTACGCCCAATGGCTGCCCCTGTGGGACGGCTACAACGCCTTCTACGGCCGCTCCGGGCCCACGGCCCTCGATCCGGCAATCACGGCGATGACCTGGAGCCGCTTCTTCGACGCCTATGAACCCGTGCACGCGCTGGTGGCAGAGGACGGCGGCACCCTGATCGGCCTGGTGCATTATCTCTATCATCGCAGCACCACCTCGATCGTGCCCACCTGCTATCTGCAGGATCTGTTCACGCAAGCCGGGACGCGGGGCCGCGGCGTGGGCCGGGCCCTGATCGAAGCGGTGTATAAGGCGGCGCGCAGCGCCGGCGCCACCCGCGTTTACTGGCAGACGCACGAGACCAATCACACCGCCATGCGCCTTTACGATCAGGTGGCGGAGAAATCCGGCTTTCTGGTCTACCGCCAGGCGCTGTGATCAGCGCATCGTGCAGTCGAGGAACTTCGGATCGAAGACCGAGCCGATCAGCAGGCGCCCATCGCTGCGCACGCCCACGCTCGCCGCGCCGATCTGTTGGCCCGGATCGGCATAGATCACGCGCGCTGCCACCGGAATGCCGCTCGCCACATCCACTCTGAAGATCTCGGACGGCGACGGCTTCGCCGGGTCGCCTTGATAGGCCAGAAAATCGAACAGCTTGGGATGGCCCGCCACCCACAAATTGCCGCGCGCATCGACATCGATGTTGTCGAGCCCGGCGGAGATGGCAAAGCGCGACTTCTCGAACAGCGCACCCGTGATGGGCTGACGGTCATAGGTCACGATATCGCGGCCCAGCGACTCGGCGACGTAGAGCTTGCTGCCGTCCGGCGACAGCGCCACGCCATTGGCAAAGCGCAGGCCGTTGGCGGCGACGCGCGGAATCTGGCCGTCGTAATAAACGACGTCGGCGCGCGGCACGAGCAGCCAGGTTTCGAGGAAGCGGCCGAAGGCGGTGGTGCTGGTGTGGCTGTTGGTGACGTAGAAGCTGTTCGGCCCGGTGGGCGCCACGTCGTTGGGCCGCACCAGCAGCGACGACTGCACGCTGGCGGTTTCGCCAAGCGAGGCGCGCATGGTGCCGTCGGCGTTCGGCGTTTCCTTCACCGTGAAAACATCCACGGTGGAACTGCCGTCGCTGCGGTGGTTGACCGCCATCAGCGTCAGCGTGCCGTCGGCGCCGCGCCACAGCCCGATGCCGTGGGGGTGGAAATCCTTCGGCGTGCCCGTCAGCTTCGTCACGCCCAGCTCCGGATGGCCGGGCTGGAAAATATAGACGCCATCCTGCGGATCGGGATGATCCTTGGGCGCGCGCCGGTCGGTGGCCGAGAGGAAGGCGAGGCCGGTCTTGCGGTCCACCGCGACATCCTCCGCGCCGATGATGCCGCGCACGGCCGCGCAGGTTCCGGCAAAGCCCGGCGTCACCTCGGTGAACAGCCCCGCGGTACTGGCCACCCGGAAGCCCCAGGCCACCAGGCCGACCGCAAGGATGACGCCGGCCACCGCCGTGATGCGCCCTGTTCGAGTCATTCTCTCTCCTCTTGCGGATTGTCCCGCGGCCTAGCCGGCCAGCGCCATTCCGCTCGCAAACTGCAGTTCGGCGAGGCGGGCATAGAGCCCCCCGCCCTTGATGAGATCGGCGTGGCTGCCTTCGCCGACGATGCGGCCCTGGTCCATCACCACGATGCGGCCGAGCCGCTGGATGGTGGCTAGCCGATGCGCGATCACGATGGTGGTGCGCCCGGCCATCAGGTTGGCGAGGCCCTGCTGCACCAGCCGCTCGTTCTCCGCATCGAGCGCGCTGGTGGCTTCGTCGAGCAGCAACAGCGGCGCGTCGCGCAGCATGGCGCGGGCGATGGCGATGCGCTGGCGCTGCC
Organism: Alphaproteobacteria bacterium; assembly: GCA_018971835.1. Taxonomy (GTDB): domain Bacteria; phylum Pseudomonadota; class Alphaproteobacteria; order Micropepsales; family Micropepsaceae; genus Rhizomicrobium. Next base: position 7,513 of record JAGWZW010000103.1, on the reverse strand, counting down.
CGCCGGAGAGCGTGACGCCGCGCTCGCCCAGCCGCGCGTGATAGCCCTCGGGCAGACGCTCGATGAACTCGGATGCCGCGGCGGCTTCGGCGGCGCGGCGGATGGCGGCCTCGTCCGCCTCGGGCCGCCCGTAGCGGATATTGTCCGCGATGGTGCCGGAGAAGATCGCCGGGTCTTGCGCCACCAGCGCGACGCGCTTGCGCAAATCCATCGGATCGGCGCGCGCCACATCCACGCCGTCGAAGCTGATCGTTCCGGCTTGCGGCGTGTAGAAACGCAGCAGCAACTGGAACACGGTCGATTTTCCCGCGCCCGAGGGGCCGACCAGCGCCACCGCCTCGCCGGGCTGCACAGACAGCGAGAAGCCGTTCAGCGCCGCCGCATCCGGCCGCGAGGGATAATGAAAGACGATACCGTCCAGCCTCACCGCGCCTTGCGCGGGGCTCGGCAACGCCAGCGGGCGGTCGGGCGTCTTCACTTCGGGCTCGACGTCGAGCAGCTCCGCCAGCCGTTCCGAAGCGCCCGCCGCGCGCTGCAGGTCGCCCCAGGTTTCGCTGAGCGCGCCGAAGCCGCTGGCCACGAACACCGCATAGAACAGGAACTGCACCAGCGTGCCGCTGGAGAGGCTGCCGCTCGCCACGTCGTTGGTGCCCGAATAGAGCATGCCGATGACGCAGGCGAAGGCGGCAAAAATCACCACCGCCACCATCAGCGCGCGCGCCCGCGTGCGCTTGATCGCCACGTCGAACGAGGCTTCGACATCGGCGCCGAAATCGCGCCGGTCGATCGGCTCGTGGGTGAAGGCCTGCACGGTCTGCACCGCGTTGAGCGTTTCGGCGGCGCGCGCGCTGGTGTCGGCGATGCGGTCCTGGCTCTTGCGGCTGAGGCTGCGGATGAAGCGGCCGAACACCAGGAGCGGCACCATCACCACCGGCACGCCGCCCAGCACCAGCAGCGACAGCTTGAGGCTGGTGACGAACATCAGCACCAGCGCGCCCACCAGCATCACCAGGTTGCGCAGCGCCACCGAGGCCGAGGAGCCGATCACCGTCTGGATCAGCGTGGTATCGGCGGTCAGGCGCGACAGCACCTCGCCGGTGCGCGTGATCTCGAAGAAGGCGGGCGTCAGCTCCAGCACATGGTCGAACACGGCGCGGCGGATGTCGGCGATCACGCGCTCGCCCAGCCAGGTGACGAAGTAGTAGCGGATGCCGGTGGCCGCTCCCAGCACCGCCGCCACCACGATCAAGGTCAGGAAATAGGGGCCGATATGGCCCGCCGCGCTTTGCACGAAACCGTGGTCGACCATGCCGCGCACCGCGGCCGGCACTGTCAGCGTTGCGGCGGCGGCACAGAACAGCGCGATCCCCGCCAGCGCGATCCGCCCGCCATAGGGTGTCAGGAACGGCAACAGGCGCCGCAAAGGCCGCAAGCTACGGCTACGCGCCCGCCGGCCGGCGAGGCGTTCGACCTCGTTCGCGAATTCCTCTCCCGAATGCGACAAAGGAGCAGCCGGTATCTTTGCCCTTTCACCTATACCCCGGCCCGGAGCCAGGACGAACAGGACCCTTCGCCGCGCGGGCAGCCAGGAGCGTCTTGCGCAGCCGGGGCCGATCCCCTATAAGGCCCGCCTCCAACGGGCTACAGACGGGTCAGACGAAGGTTTCCGCCATGAAAAAGGGCATTCACCCCAATTATCACTTCGTGGAAGTGGTGCTGAACGACGGCTCGACCTACAAGACCCGCACGACCTGGGGCGAGGAGGGCCAGAAACTGACCCTCGACATCGACCCCTCGACGCACCCGGCCTGGACCGGCGGCCAGCAGCAGCTGATGGACCGCGGCGGTCGTCTGTCCCGCTTCAACAAGCGCTTTGCCGGCTACGTAAAGGGCTAAGCCGGGGGGAATCCCCGTCCCATTTCGGCACAATCTGGGCTATACCGTCATCCTGCCGTCGCGCCGGCGGGCTAGCCTTGGCGTGCGGATTGGGGGGATACCATGACGGACAACGAGACAAGCCTTCGGGCGGCCATACATGGGCCGGCGGCCGAACCGGCCCATAGCGGCCAGAACCACGCAGACCACGATCACCCGGACCACGATCACTCTGGCCACGATCACCCGGGCCACGGCCACGAGGTCCAGCGCATTCAGGAAAAGACGATCGACGTGGTGCGGGAACAGGGCCGCCTCGGCTGGGGCGTGCGGCTGTTCCTGGCGGTGGGCGGCGTGGCGCTGCTGGCCGGGGCGCTGGCGGCCTGGCAGATGCAGGACCAGTTCGGCGGCCGGCTGGCCTCGGCCCTGCCCTGGCTGATCTTCGGTGCGGTGGTACTGGGCGTGGCGGCGGTGGTGGAGTCCATCACCACCGAAGTCTGGGTGACGCTGATCGCCGGCTTCTTCCTGATTCTGATCGCCTACGTGGTGACAGGGCGGGTGAACGTGCAGCTCGACCAGCAGCAGCACGCCGCCTACATCGTGGACCGCTTCACCGGCGAGACGCGCATCTGTTCCGTGGAAGGCTGCCGCGATCTGGCGGGTTTCGGCGGACCTTCGATCGCGCTGAAGATGCCGAAGATGGATATCCGCCGCGCCAAGGCGAGCGCACCGGCACCGGCAACGAAATAGCGGCCGCTACTCGCTGCCGAAGGCCTCGTTGAGGCGCGCGAACTGTGCCTTGACGGCGGGCTCGCGCAGCTGCGGCCGGTCGAACAAAACGTCGTCCAGCCGCGCGATGCGGCGGTAGAGATTGTCGCTGCGTTCGAGCAGGTCGCACAGCGTCGGCGGCAGCATCTCCAGGCCGTCCTCGCGGCCGCCCAGGCAGATCTCCTTGGAGCCGAGGCGATAGCGGTCGCCCGCCGCGTCCTCGGGATTCATGTCGCCTTCCTGCACGGCGCGCTGCACCAAGAGCCAGCTCGCCGCCTGCATCAGCCGCGTGGTGACGCGCATGCTTTCCCCGGCATAGAGCAATGCCGCCTTGCGCGGCAGCTCGCGCGATTCCTCCCGGCCCTTGCCGTCGAGATAGCGCGCCGTTTCCTCGACCAGCGACATGCCTTCATCGAAGGTACGCGCAAACAGCGCCGACGCGGTGAACGTCACGGGATCAAAATCGCTGAGCGCTTCGTCTTCGGCGGTTTGCGGCGGCATGCGCGGCCCTCACTGTTCCTGCATCAAGGCTAGCAAGTTGAAGCAGGTGCGCAAGATGCGCGCCCCCAATCTTTTGGCGTAAAGCAAACAAGCGGTTGCATTCCTGCCACGCGGTCAAACACCGCAACCCGCGCCATTAAGGATTAAGAGAAAAAGGCCGTCACGGCTTCCTGAAGAAACCGTCGGCCGCGGCCTTGGTCGCCTGGCGTGCGCCGATGGCCTCGCGGCAGCGAGCGATTTCCGCTTCCAGGGCCGCGATGCGGTGGGCCAGTTCGTGTTCGGAGAGTGTGGAAAGATCCTGGCCCAGCACGATGTCGGGTAGTTTCTTGCGCGGCAGCAGTTCTTCCGGATCGATGGCCATGTTTGGGCTCCGCATCTGATCGGGCTAGTGTTCCGCAGAACCCGCGCCCCGTGCAAGGATCGCCTGCCATGCCCGAGACCATGACCGCCATCCGCATCGAAAATCCCGGCCCGGACTACCGGCTTCTCCCGGCCACCGTGGCGCGGCCGGCGCCGGGCCCCGGCGAGGTGCTCATCAAGGTGGCCGCCGCGGGCGTCAACCGCGCCGATATTGCCCAGGCGCGTGGGGTTTATCCCCCGCCGCCCGGCGCCCCCGCGACACTGGGCCTCGAAATCGCCGGCAGCATCGCCGCGCTGGGCGACGGCGTCACCGGCCATCACATCGGCGAGCAGGTCTGCGCCCTGCTCACCGGCGGCGGCTACGCGGAATATTGCGTGGCGGCGCTCGAATGCCTGCTGCCGATCCCCAAAGGCGTCCCGCTGATCGAAGCGGCGGCCCTGCCGGAGGTGCATTTCACGGTCTGGACCAACCTGATGGATGCCGCGCGCCTCAAGCCGGGCGAGAGCGTGCTGATCCACGGCGGCTCGAGCGGCATCGGCACGGCGGCGATCCAGCTCTGCGCCGCGCTCGGCCACACCGTGTTCGCCACTGCGGGCAGCGCGGAGAAATGCAGGGCCTGCGAGGAACTGGGCGCTGCCCGCGCCATCAACTACCGCGAGGAGGATTTCGTCGAGGCCGTGAAGTCCGCTACCGGCGGCAAGGGCGTGAACGTCATCCTCGACATGGTGGGCGGCGATTATATCGAGAAGAATTTCCGTGCCCTGGCGGTGGGCGGGCGGCTGGTCAACATCGCCTTCCAGGGCGGCATGAAGGCCGAGGTCAATTTCGGGCTGATGCTGATGAAACGGCTCAGCTTCCTGGCCACCACCCTGCGCGGCCGGCCCAATGCGGAAAAGGCCCTGATCCGCGACGCCCTCGCCAAGACGGTGTGGCCGCTGATCGGCGCGGGCAGGATCAAGCCGGTGATCGACCGTATCCTGCCCCTTTCCCAGGCGCAGGATGCCCATGCGCGCATGACCGGCAGCGGCCATATCGGCAAGATCCTGCTGACGGCGTAAATTTGCTGCCCCAATTTTGCTTTCCTTGGGCAGCTATCCGGGCTACAAAACCGGCCTTCCTCGATAGGTGCATCGCCTAGAGAGTTGGGATGGGGGTGACACCCCCGCCCCAAACAGGAAAAACTCAAGGAAAATCTCATGGCCGCCGATCAGAAACCGCTCATGCCCAAGGCCACTGCCGTCTGGCTGGTGGACAACACCTCGCTCACCTTCGAGCAGATCGCCGATTTCTGCGGCCTGCATCCGCTGGAGGTGAAGGGCATCGCCGACGAGGACGTGGCCAAGGGCATCAAGGGGCAGGATCCGGTTTCGTCCGGCCAGCTCACCCGCGAGCAGATCGAAGAGGCCGAAAAATATCCCAGGCTGCGCCTCAAGATGGCGCCGCCCAAGCACAAGATGCCGGCGGTCAAGCAGAAGAAGGCGCCGCGCTACACCCCCGTCTCCAAGCGTCAGGACAAGCCGGACGCGGTCTATTGGCTGCTGCGCAACCATCCCGAGCTGTCGGACGCCGACATCGTCAAGCTGGTGGGCACGACCAAATCCACCATCCAGAAGATCCGCGACCGCGAGCACTGGAACGTCGCCAATCTCAAGGCGGTCGATCCGGTGACGCTGGGGCTGTGCTCGCAGCTCGAACTGGACTTCGCCGTCTCCAAGGCCGCGCAGCGCCGCGACCGCGCCATCAAGCGCGCCGGCAAGACCGGCGAGACGCTGAAGTCGATCGAGGAAACCACCGCCAGCCTCGCACCGGCGGCGGAAGAGGCGCCCGACGAAGGCGAAGAGATCTAGGCCGCAGGCGGTTCGCTTTCGGGGCCGCGCGGATCGAGTTCCAGCGCCACCTGCGATGCCGTCGGCAGCACCGGCGCGAAGGGCTCGTGGAATTCTTCGGGCGGCGCCTCCGTCATGCGCGTGCGCACCAGCGCGAAGGCGGCCAGTGCGCCGTGGATCACCGCGGTGTAGACGAACAGCATCGCGGTGCCTAACCAGGTGGTGACGAACGCGGCCAGCAGCGGCCCCGCCGCCGAGGCCAGCGCGTTGACCAGCAGCAGCGTCGCGGAGGTTTCGACAAAGGCATCGCGCGGCAGCCGGTCGTTGGCGTGCGCGACCGAGAGCCCGTAGACCGGCAGCGTCACCGCGCCGTAGACCGCGACGATGGCGATGGCGGTGGCGCGGTTCAGCCCGCCCAGCCATGCCAGCAGCAGCCCTGCCACGGCCGCCAGCGCCGAAACCGCGGCGATGACATAACGGCGGTCCATGTGATCGGAGAGCCGGCCCACCGGCACCTGCACGATCGCGCCCATCAGCGTGAAGGCGCTCATGAAGGCGGCGAGCAATCCGTTGGTGAGCCCGTGGCTGTGCGCATAGACCGGCGCCAGCGTCCACACCGCGCCGTTGGCGAAGCCCACTGCGGCACAGCCCGCCACACCCACCGGCGCCAGCTTGAACAGATGCAGCGGCCTTAACACCGGCGCTGCCGCCGGTTGCGGCTGCGGCAGGCGCGTCAGCCCCACCGGCACCAGGCACAGCGCATAGAAGATCGCCGAGAGATTGAAGAGCACGAAGCTGGTGGGCGGCGCCGTGACGTAGAGCCACTGGCCGATGACGATGCCGGCGAAGTTCACCGTCAAATAGGCGGCGAAGATGCGTCCGCGGGTTTCGTTCTCGGCGCGGTCATTGAGCCAGCTCTCGATCACCATGTACATGCAGGCCGCCGAGAAGCCGAAGAAAGCGCGCGCCGCGGCCCACACGATTTCGTCGATGGCCAGCGATTGCAGCAGCGTCATGCTCGCCGCAATCGCCGCGCCGACCGCGAAGGTGCGGATATGGCCGCTGCTCGCCAGCATGCGCGGCGCGATGTAGCAGCCCAGCACGAAGCCGAGATAATAGGCCGAACCGATGGCACCGATGGCGAGGTTGCTGAAGCCCTCGATGTCGCCGCGCACCGGAATGATGGTGTTCAGCAGGCCGTTGCCGATCAGATAGATCAGCGTGGAAAACAGGATCGCGGCAAGGGCACGGATCTGCTGCGTCATCGCTCGACACTCTGCCGCGGTTCGGCACGAAAAACGATTCGTTCGCCTGCGAACATGTCGCGGCAGCACAAAAAAGGCAATGATTTCAGCGCTTTTTCTACAACCCGGCTTTTAGGGGGTGACAGCACGGGGATCACATTCTATTGTACTCATGCAAACGGAAAACCTCACACGGGACGCAAAGCGGGGCAACCCGCGTCGCGAAACTTTGGACGCGGGCAAGCGTCCTCATGCGCATTCAGGAGCACGACATGATGACCAAGTTCAGCTACGACGACGCCAATGCAGGCAAGGCGGATTTCGAATCGATCTACAACCGGCTCGACCCCCGCGCCTATTTCGACGTTCTCGGAGCCCTCGACTACGCCATTCCCGAGCGGGCCGCACCCGTGTTCCGACGCATCTTCGACGCCTATGCCACCGAGCGCCACCGGCACGCGCTCACCGTCATCGACCTGGGTTGCTCCTACGGCATCAACGCGGCGGTGCTGAAATACGGCCGCAAGATGGACGAGCTGCGCACGCACTATCTGTCCTTCGACGAGGACAACACCCCGCCGCGCGACGTGCTGAAGGCCGACCAGGAAGCCTTCAATGGCAACAAGGTCCGCCGCGACCTGACGATCATCGGGCTCGACCGCGCGCAGTTCGCGGCCTCCTATGCCTTCTGGGCGGGCCTGCTCGACGATGCCATTCCCGAGGATCTCGAAGAACAGGATCCCTCGCCGCAGGCCGCCAGGGCGATGGCCAAATGCGATCTCGTCATCTCCACCGGCGTGGTGGGCTACGTCACCGAGCGCACCTTCGAGCGCATCGTCGCCTGCCAGCCCGAGCACGACCTGCCGTGGATCGCCTCCTTCGTGCTGCGCATGTTCGATTACGGCCCGGTGGCCAAGGTGCTGGAGCCGCACGGCTAC
>JAGWZW010000102.1 GCA_018971835.1 Alphaproteobacteria bacterium | reverse complement strand
GGACGATACTGATTTACTCCGCCCGCTGGCGGACGGCGCGGCGGCACCAGGATAAGATCGCCTCATGCTGCGGTGGCAAGCGCATCGCCAGTTCGCCGGCGAAGGCTTCGAAATCCGGCAGGTTGAGCGTGGAAACCCCCAGCATCACCGGAATGCCGGCAATCAGCGCCTCGGCAATCAGCGGGCGCAGGCCGCGGCCTTGCGCTTCTTCCTTGCCGAACTTGTTGACGACAAGCAGATCGACGCCCGCCGACAACGCCTGCTCGCCCCACAGGCTGACGCGCGCGAAAGCATCGGGATCGAGGCGGCAGCCCCGTGCCTCGTTGCCGCGGTCGAGGGAAATCAGGATTTCCTCGCCGCTCAGCAGATCGCGCAGATACATGTCGCATTTGCGCCGGCCGGGACGATGCACGCTCGACTGCACGGCGCCGCCGAGGCGATAGCCTTCCGCCGCCAGCACCGCGGCGACCTGCGCCAGCAGATCGTCGGCTTCCAGGCTGTTCTCGTACACCATGACGCCGAGCGGCATAGCGCCGGACTGCGGTTCGCAGGCACAGGAGCCGGAGGTGGCTGCGGGCGAAGACGTGACTGAATTCATGGCTTGGTACTTTTCTTGGCGCCGAGCACGCGGTCAAGCCGCGTCTGCAATTCGGTGCGCTCCTCGGCCGTCCAATTCCTGAAACCCTGCCCCACATTGGCGCCGGTGTGGCCCGCGGCGACCAGATCGACCAGCAATTTCTGCGGCGCGGCGCTGTTGTCCAGGTCCGGCAGGATCACCTCATGGATCGCCAGTGTCAGGTTGAGGCCGACGAGGTCGGACTGTTCCAGCGGCCCCATGATGCCCAGGCGCGAACCGAAGCTCGCCTTCACCACCGTGTCCACGGTTTCGGCATCGCAGACACCCGCCTGCACCAGCGCGATCGCCTCGCGCTTGAGCGCATGCTGGAGGCGATTGCCGATGAAGCCGGGAATATCCTTGTTCACGCGCACCGGCTGCTGCCCCACAGCCGCCAGCACAGCGATGGTGCGGTCCATCGTCTCTTCCGAGGTGCCTTCGGCCTTCACCACTTCCACCAGCCGCACCATATAGGGTGGGTTCCAGAAATGCGTGCCGACCACGCGCGCCTTGTTCTGTACCTCCGCAGCGATGCGGTTGACCGGAATGACGGAAGTATTGGTGGCGAAGATCGCATCGGCCGGGCAGACCTGTTCCAGGCGGCGGAAGATGCTCTGCTTCAACTCCACATTCTCGGGCGCCGCCTCGATGACGAAGGCCGTATCGGCCGGCGCCTCGCCGAGATCGGCCACGACCCTGACCAGTTCGGCGCCCTCCACGGGCTGTTCCCGCACGCGGAAGATTTGCAAGAGCCGCTCGCGCGCGGTTTCGCGCGTGCCGGCATGCGGCTCCACCACCGTGACGGCAATGCCGGCGGCGGAGAGAATCTGCGCGATCGCCAGCCCCATGCGCCCGCCGCCGACAACGAGCGCCGGACGCCCGGCGATGAGATCAGCCGGCCGTGTATCCGCCATCGACATACATCACCTGTCCCGTGCAGAAATCTGAAGCCGGCGCCAGCAGATAAAGCGCCATACCGACGAGGTCTTCCGCCTCGCCCAGCCGCCCCAGCGGGATACGCGAGAGCGAGCGCTTCTTGGTTGCCTGCCCCAGCTCGTCGTCGCCGAACATCCAGGCAGTGAGCTTGGAGCGGAACACGGTGGGCGCGATAGCGTTCACGGTGATGCCGTGCTTCGCCCATTCGGTGGCCAGCACGCGCGTCAGCGCGTCGGTGGCGCCCTTAGAGGTGCAATAGGCGGTGTAGCCAGAGATGTTGCCGTGGCGTCCACGCACCGAGGACATCAACAGCACCTTGCCCTTCACCTGCTTGTCGATGAAATAGCTGCCCACGGCCTTGGCCATGAACCAGGCGCCGCGCACATTGGCGTCCATCACGGCCTGCCAGTCCTCGTATTTCATCTCGTGGATGAACCCGGCCTTGTTGTAGCCCGAGGCGATGACGAGCTGGTCGATCTTGCCATAGGCGTCGAGCGCGGTGTCGCGCATGCGCTCGGCATCTTCCAGCGAATCGGGGCGGGCATAGATGGTAGTGACCTTGCCCTTTTTCAACGAGCGGATTTCGTCAGCCACCCCGTCCAGTTCGGCCTTCGACGAGCCGGCGATGGTGACGTTGGCGCCCAGCGCTGCCAGCGCCAGCGCGATGGCGCGGCCGAAGGCGCCCGAGCCGCCGGTGATCAGCGCCGACTTGCCGCCGACGTCGAACAGCGAAAGCGGGTTGCGCAGGGGCTCGGTGATGCCCAGGGATTCGTTGCTCATTTGGCCTCCTTGGCGGGCAGCACCACCACCATCATGTGGGCGACTGTGTTCCCGCGGTTTTCAATGGCGCGCGCTTCGCCCGGCGCGAGATGGCAGGAATCCATCGGGCCCAGCGTAGTCTCGCCCTCGTCGGTGATGAGTGTCACGGCGCCTTCGAGCACGACATAGATTTTCTCGGTCGGCGAAGCGGAGCTGTGTGCCCCGCCAGCAGGCAGGAAGTAGGAGAGCGAAACCAGCACGCCGCTGGTCTTCGAGGCTTGTCCGCCCTGGAGCATCAGCCCGGCCATCTCGAAATGGCCCTTGGTGTCGTAACGCCTGGCGTCGGTAAAACGCGTGACCTGCATGTTCAGCCCTCCCCGCCGATGCGGAATTTCTGATCGGGATCGACAATGGCGATGACGCGCACCACGCAGCCCTCGCCTTCCGGCCAGCGCCAGGGGAAAGCCATGAAGGTGCAACGTTTGCCGGTGACCGCATCCAGCTCCCCGCCGACGTTCTCGATGCCCGGAATGCCGGCGCCGAGCATGATCTTGTGCGCCGGTTCCCAATGGGGGAAATCTTCCATGATGTCGTGGCCGGTCATGGCACGGTATTCGGCGTTCAGATACATGTGCGATGGGCCAGGGCCATGATCGACGATCTTCGTGCCGAGCGGATGGTCGAGTGCCTGCACGTCCACGCCGACCATCTTGACGCCGCGCTCGACGATCCATTCGGCGGCCTCTTTGTAGAGGCCGGGCGAATAGGCGTAGTATTCGTCGTTGTCGCCCAGCTTGTGATGGCTGCCGGTGTTGATCATCAAAATGTCGCCGGGCTGGATTTTCGGCGTGGCCTTTTCCAGATCGTCCGGCGTGATGACGCCCCATTTGCCCTTCGGGATCGACACCGCGACGCCGGTGCCGAAATAACGCCAGGGCTCGTAATCGGTCAGCGTCTTGCCGTTCGCCGTCACATGGATCTGTGCATCCATATGCGTGGAGCGGTGCATGATGCCTTCATATTGCTGCACCAGCATCCCGTCCAGGGCATGGTACTTGAGCGTGCGGATGTTGAGATTGGTGCTGGAAGGCCATTGCGGCGCACCGTGATGGATCGGATTTGTCAGGTCGTAATAGATGAGGCCGTTGTCGGCTTTGATGGGCATGGCGGCCTCCTAACCTTTCGTGCCGGGTTCGATGCGGTAGCGGCCGGAGGGATCGGCCAGCGCCATCAGCCGCACGGTGCAGGCATCGCCATCGGTCCAGCGCCAGGGCGCGGCATGGATGGTGCAGCGTGTGTTCAAGAGTTCGTCAATATCGCCGCCGACATTCTCGATGGTCGGAATGCCCGCTTCGAGCAGCAGCCGGTGTGCCGGGTTCCACTCCGGGAAATCCGCCTTGGGATCGCGGCCGGTTTCGGTCTGGTATTTTTTCGGCAAACGCTTCATCAGCGGGCCGTTGCGGTGCAGCCCGAGCGAAGTGGCCAGCGGATGATCGACCGCCGGCGTATCGATGCCCACCAGCGCTGCACCCTTGCCCGCCAGCCATGCGGCTGCTTCCTTGGAAAGGCCCGGCGCCTCGCCGAAATATTCCTGGCTGTCGGAGAACTTCCGGTGCCAACCAGTGACGACGAGCACGATGTCGCCCTTCTGCACCGCCGGCCTGGCCTTTTCGAGATCGGCAACCGTCACCAGTTCCCAGCGCCCCTTGGGCACCGAAAGGATCACGCCGCTGCCGAAGAAGCGGTTGACCGGAAGGTCGCCCACAAAGGTGCCGCCCTGGATGAGGTGGATCGGCGCATTCACATGCGTGGCCACGTGCATGTTGGTGACGATCTTCTGGCTCATCACCCCGTCGCGGGCGTGATTGACGCCGCGATGGATCAGCACTTCGGCGTCGCCGGGCCATACGGGCACGCCATGCCCCCAGCGGTGACTGAGTTCGACGAACCGTAATCCGGTTCCCGGTTCAATACATTCCGTCATGCGCTTCCTCTTCCCGCCGGCCTCTCGGCACCATGCGGCCCGATGGTGTGCGCCCCGCCTTCTGCCGTCCAATGACTTCCAAAAGCCGATATATAACTCCTGGCTATGGATCGACCGGAAGGGTCAGGACAGCACCAGCCGCAGCAGCTCGTTCTGGCTGGAAATGCGCAGATGCGCATAGGCGCGGCGCCGGAAAGTCAGGACGGTGTTGAGCGCAATGCCGAGCTTGAGCGCGATGGCCTCCGAGGAAAAACCGCGCATGATCAGCGCACAGACTTCCAGCTCGCGCTTGGGCAGGCTGGGGCAGGCGTAGCGCAGCCGTTCCAGATATTCGAAATCGTTCCCGCCCAGCGCCGTTGCCGCCCAGGCGTCGTGACGCATCAGCAGCGCGATCAGCGTATCGCCCGCCGCCGCAATGGCTTCGAGGCCGCTGTTGAAGGCGTTATTGCCGCGCCGCCGATAGAAATTCACGCGAATGACATTGTCACCGGCCGTACGGATGATCGTCATGCGGTTATCCAGCTTGACGGCGGCGTAGCAGTGCTCGCGATAGGATTGGTGCGCGATGTCGTCTGCCCCGATCAGCATCGTGCGGCAGGATTCGTCACCCGCCGCATCTGCCGCTACGCTGTTGACCGGATCGTAACGCCAGTAATCGGCAATGTATCTTTTTGCGATATGACGCGAGATCGACTCGTCGCCGATGTTCTCGGCGAACAACAGTCGCGGTGAACACGCGCTGCTGAAGGAGAACGACGTCATCTGGTGGCAGTCGGTGAATTTGCGCGCCGCCCGGAACAGGCGCTGCGGAAAATCCGGCCGTCCGAGCGCCTCGATGAGGCCCGGCATTTCCGCCTGGAAGCCATACGATGGCAAGCGTGCTGTCGGGCCTATCTCCATCATCGTCTGTTCCTCCGCCGCTCCAGGCCCGGTCTACCGGTGCCGAAGGTGGAGCGATAACCGGCGGGGCGGGTTCCGCCGGTTATCAAATGATCGCACAGCGTTCAAGACATGCCCATGGCAATGTCGCCGAGGTTGACGTCCTTGGCGGCATCGATGGTGTCGATGGTCTTGGACTTGCCGTCCTTCTCGAAGGTGAGCGAGAAGGTGCGCCCGTCCGGCAGGCCCTCGAACCAGAAATCCCCGAAGCCGTCGGTTTGCACCTGGTAGCTCTCTTTGCTGTCCTTGTCGGTCAGCGTGCAGTTGGCCCCGATGATGACCTCTTTCTCGATCGGGTCATAGAGCGTGCCGGCCACGAAGGTCTTGGGCACGTTCAGATAGATCACCCGGCCCTTGCAGCCCTTGGGCTGGTCGCCGGCCTTGGCGATCAGTTCCTTGAGGTCTTCCTCCTCGCCGAACTGCAGCGCGCCGCTGGCGCAGGAATCCACGCAGCGCGGCACGTCCCAGCCGTCGTCCAGCAGATGGGCGCAGCCGGTGCATTTCTGCGCCAGGTTCATGCCCTCGTTGAAGTAGATCGCATCGTGCGGGCAGGAATCCGGGCACAGCTTGCAGCCGGTGCACTTTTCGGGATCGACGATGACGAGCCCGTCGGCGCGGCGGTAGATCGCCCCCGGCTCGCACACCGTCATGCACGGCGCGTCCTCGCAGTGCATGCACATCTGCGGGAAATACGACACCCGCACCTTCGGCACCGAGCCGCGGGTGGTTTCGTGCAGCCGCACCCAGAACTGCCCGGTGTCCGGCTGCGGCCGGGCATAGGGCATCCAGTCATTGCCCACATGCTCGTCCTTGCAGGCGATCTGGCAGCAATAGCAGCCATTGCAGATCGAAAGATCGAGAACGAAAGTCTTCATTGTGCGTTGTCCTCCTGCACCACCCAGGCTTCGAAGCGCAGGCCCGCCGCCGGATCATAGGGTCTGGCAAAGGCTTCGGGATTGGCGGCGCGCCATTCGTCCCAGTCCTCGCCCGTCACTTTGGCGACCTCGACCAGATAGCCGCTGGTCGCCTGGCCCACTGCGTTCTTCGAGGTCGTCCCCGTCGGCGCGATGGTGTTGATGGCCCCGCCGCGGTCCACCTTGCCCAGGATGATCGGGTCGATGCGCGCGCCGTGGTCGATATAGGCCACGCCGGGACGCAGACGCTCGGTGACATAGGCCCCGCCCAAGACGATGCCGCGCTCGTTGAAGATCTTGATGATGTCGCCGTGCTGGATGCCGCGCTTCTTCGCTTCGGAGGTGTGGATCCAGATCGGCTCGTATTTGTAGCCGTCCGGCCCGGTGATCTTGCAGGTCGGCGCCTCGCGGGTCCAGGTGATGTCGTCGCACTGGGCATGCACGCGCCAGCGGCCGTGGTTGGACATCAACAGCAGCGGGAAGTTCTTGGCGCGCGGGCTGGACAGCCGCTCGTCATGCATCTCGCTCTTCTCCACCCATTGCGGGCTGGGCGGGCGTTCCTTGTCGTCGGGAAAATGCTTGGCCAGCCGCTCCGAATAGAACTCCAGCTTCTTCGACGGCGTGCCCAGCGGATGTTTCTCCGGATCGTCCGCGAACTTCCGCCAGCCGGGCGGGTCTTTCTCCCAGTCCTCGGCCACCTGGTAGAGATAATAGCCCTTCTCGCGGAACTCCTCCCACGAGATCATCCGTTCGAGACCCATATAACCGAAAATCTTCCTCTGCAGGTCTTCGGTGGTGAGGCCTTCGGAAACCTGCTGGTCGTAGCCGAGCTTCTTGGAGATCTCGTAGACGATCTCGTAATCGCTCTTGGATTCGCCGATGGGCTCGATCGCCTTGTCGCAGAGCATGACGTCAGCGAACTGGCCGCCCTGGCGCACATTGGTGACGATGTCGTCCACTTCCATATAGGTGTTGGCGGGCAGGATGATGTCGGAGAACAGGCAGTCGTTCTCCAGCCAGGGGTGCTGGGCGATGATGCACTCCACCTGCTCGCTCTGCAGCGCTTCCTCGGTGTCGTTGCCGCCGTTCCAGCAGGTGGTCCGGCAGGGGCAGTCGGTCCACATCATGCGGATGCGCGCGCCGTCCTTGGTGGCAATGGGGAACTGGTACTCGATGAACTGATTGGCCACCGCCCCTTCGATGGCGCCGGCGCCCATGAACTTCAACGGCTCTTCCGTCTTCAGATGGGTATGTACCAGCGTCTTGGGCAGCGCCGATTCCTGCCAGTTGGCGATCGAGGACAGCGGCGGAATGGCGAGACGCTCGGCGATTTCCGGATTCCAGAACGAGGTGCCGGCCAGGCCTTCCATGCGCGGCATGCCCCAATAGGTGAGTTGGTGCTGATGCACGCCGGGCTTGCCCAGGCCCTGCATGCCGAGCAGACACACTTCCATGCGCGCCGGTTCATGCGAGTACGGGCCGCGGATATAACCGCCGCCGAAATAGTGCGCGATCGAGGTGGTCTTTCTGGACCATTCGCGCGCCAGCGCCTTGATGGTCCATTCCGGCACGCCGCATTTGGGCGAGGCCCAGGCCGGGGTCTTGGGCACGCCGTCCGTCTCGCCCATCACATAGGCGGAGAACTTGTCGAAGCCGACGACATGGGTGGCGACGTAGTCTTTGTCGTAGCTGCCTTCCTTGATCCAGGTGTAGGCGATGGCGAGCTGCATCGCCACGTCGGTATTGGGCAGCACCGGAATCCATTTGTCGGCATGCACGGCGGCGCCGTAGTTCAAATCCGGGCAGACATAGACCTGCTTGATGCCAATATCGCGCCAGAAATACATCAGCTTCGAGGCGAACTGGCCGGTGAAGCCCCAGGGCGTGGTCTCCGGATCGCAGCCCCAGAACAGGCACATCTGCGTGTGCTCGGTTGAATCCTTCACGATGTTGGCGGCGGGCCAATAGTTGCCCTGCACGCCCTGCCCCCAGACATGCTTGGCGCCCCAGTACCAGCCTTCCCAGCTGTCGGGATTGCGCACCTGCAGCGTGAAGCCGCCCATGTGGTCGAGCAGCAGGCCCGGTTGGCCATGCGGCGTGTTGATGGTCTTGCATTCGCCGTGGCCATCGCCCTGCATCAGGATGGCGTTGACGCCGTATTTGGCGTGGATGCGTGTAATCTCGTTAGCGATGATGGTGGTGACTTCCTCCCATGAGGCGCGGCGGAACTTGCTCTTGCCGCGGTTCTGGGGATTGCGCTCGCCGTGGGGATCCCAGTCCACGCGGATCAGCGGGTACTTGATGCGGTTGGGCGAATAGACGCGCTTCTTGTAGGACAGCGAATAGGGCGACGGCATGGACTTCCAGCGCGGCTCCAGCACCTTGCCGTCCTTTTCGATCTTCCAGGTGCGGATCTGGTCACGATCGTATTTCTCGTCGAAGCGGAAGGGGCGCACGCGCAGCACCTTGCCGTTCCTGACGTCGATCATGCCTTCGGCACCGCCGCCGTAGAAGCCGCCGAGCCCCAGCGACCTGTAAACCGTCTTGTCGCCTTTCGTTCCGCTCATCTCCGTCTCCTTATTCCCATTTTGTTGTATAAACCCGCATGACTGCAGCTCAGCCGACGCTGTACCCCATCTCGCGCGAGATATCGGCCGCCGCGCGCATCAGCTCGTAACCGAGCTTCTCCTGCCGCTTGCCCAGAACGATCTCCGGCGTTTCCGAAATGCTGATGGCGCCCTCGAGCTGGCGATTGCGCCCGAAGATCGGCGCGCCTAGCGCCGCCAGGCCGGGAATCATCTCCTCGCGCGTGATCGAATAACCGCGCTCGCGCGTCTCCTCGATATCCGCCTTGAGCTGGGCGCGGCTGGTGATCGTGCCGCGCGTCGGCGCGACGAACTCGACGGTGCACAGATAGTCGTTCAGCTCCGCCGGCTCCATGTTGGCCAGCATCGCCTTGCCGATGGCGGAACAATAGGCCGGCGTGCGCGGGCCGATCTGGTGGGAGAGATAATCTTCCGAGCGCGGCACTGCGAGGTAAGTGATCAGCACCGAGCCGTTGTCGAAGATGCCGATGCGGGCCGTGAGGCCGGTGCGCGCGGCGAGGTTCTGCGCCGCCCGCGCGCCCTTGGCGTTGATCTCCAGATTGCCGATATAGACCATGCCCAGCTCGAACAGCCGAGGGCCCACGCCGTATTTGCGGCTGTCCGGATCCTGCTGCAGGAAGCCCTGCTGCTCCAGCGTCGTCACCAGCCCCCAGGCCGTGCCCTTGTTCAGGCTCAGCGCCGAAGCAATTTCCGTCACGCCCAGCCGCCGCGGCGACTTGCAGAACAGGGAAATGATGTCCGTGGCCCGTTGTACCGATTGAATGTTCATGGTCGTCCGTGGGGTTCATTGCGTCTTACTATATCATACTCCACATTACATTATCACACAATAGACATGGGCTCGCGCCTGACATCACCGCGACGCTGCCCAGCTTGCGACTTCAGACACCGCCGCGATGGCGGTATCGATTTCCGCGTCCGTGTTGAACGCGCCGATGGAGAAGCGCACGGTGCCGCGCCGCGCCGCCGTACCGATCCGCTTGTGCACCAGGGGCGCGCATTGCAGCCCCGTGCGCGTGGCGATGTCGTGCTTGACGTCGAGCCGCAGCCCCGCATCGCCGGCATCCAGTTCACCGACATTGAGCGAGATAGTAGAGAGGTGGTTCTCCAGGTTGTCGCAGCAATAGAGCTGGACGCCGGGAATCTCGCGCACGCCATCCACGAAGCGCCGCGCTAGCGCCATCTCGCGCGCGTGGATGGTTTCGATGCCTTGCGTCGCCAGCCACTCCTGCCCCGCCCACAGCGCGGCCACGCCCAGCATGTTGATGGTGCCGTATTCAAGCCGCCAGGGATATTCGGCGAGTTGATAGGGATATTCCGAATTCACTCCGGTGCCGCCGGCCCGCACCTGGCGAATTTCCAGATGCTTGCGTACGCAGAGCCCGCCGATGCCGGTGGCGCCCATCAGCGATTTGTGGCCGGTGAAGGCCAGCACATCGACGTTCATTGCCTTCATGTCGATCGGCACCACGCCCGCGGTCTGCGAGACGTCAAGCGCGAAGGGGATGCCGTGCGCGCGGCAGATGCGGCCGATCGCGGCCACCGGCTGGATGGTGCCGATGACGTTGGAACCATGATTGACGATGACGAGCCGCGTATTCGGCCGGATGGCGCGCGCGATGTCGTCCGGATCGACGAAGCCCGCGCCGTCGAAGGGCACGAAGGTCGCTTCCACACCGCCGTCGCGCGCCAGCGTGTTGACCGGGCGGATCACCGAATTGTGCTCCACCTCGGTGGTGATCACATGATCGCCGGCCTTGAGCAGGCCCGGAATGATGAGATTGAGCGCATCAGTGGCGTTGTAGCCGAAGCACAGGCGCTCGGATGCATCCTCGTCGCCGCCGAAGAACTTGGTCAGCCGCAGGCGCAGCTTGTCCAGCAGCGTGGCCGCCTCGATGCCGAGTTCATAGCCGCTGCGCCCGGGGCTGACGCCGGTGGAGCGGTAGAAATCAGTCATGAAAGTGTAGACGTTCTCCGGCTTCGGCCATGAGGTCGAGGCGTTGTCGAAATAGATCAGCTTCTGCTGCGTCTCCATCGTCACACCTCCTCATCCGCGAGTGTTTCCGGCAGGAAGGGGAGAAGCTTGATGGCGAAGAGGGTGATGAAGAGGGCCAGCGCCACGCCGCCGAGGCCGAGGGCGGCTTCGTAGAGGCTGGGGACATAGAAATTGATCGCGCCGTCGGCGAAGGAACTGGAGACCGTCATGCCGGGGAAGATGGCGAGCGGCCAGGCCTGCCCGCCGATGATGATGTCGTAGATGAGCGCCAGCCCGCCCAGGACGATCGAGGCCGAGCCGAGGACGACGGCGCCGCGCGATTGCCTGGTCTGCGGCAGCCAGAACAGCGCCATCGGCACCACGCCGCCCAGCCCCACCGCGCCGCACCAGAACAGGGCCGTGTAGATGCCGCCGTTCCACAGCAGGAAGGCCTCGGCCCCGGCGAACTTGGCCTCGTAGAGCTTGGTGATATGGAAGGCCAGCAGGAAGTAGAGCACCCCCGCCGCGAACACGCCCAAGAGGTTCTTCAGCCGCATCAGCGTGGCATCGCCCAGCGGCCGATTGGTGCCCTGGCACGCCGCCATCAGCACCAAGAGGGTGATCGCCAGCCCGAAGCTGAACGACATGGCGATGAACAGCGGCGCCATGATGGCTTCATCGTAAGGCTGGCGCGCCACCAGGAAGCCGAAGATCGAGCCGGTGCCGGTGGTCAGGATCAGCCGCCACAGGAAGGCGAC
>JAGWZW010000018.1 GCA_018971835.1 Alphaproteobacteria bacterium | reverse complement strand
CAGATTGAGCGAACCGATGCGGCAGGCGCGGCCCTTGACCGCGAAGCCCCAGGGCGCATGGGCCGAGACGGCAAGCTGCGGCGAGTGCAGCTCGTCGGCGCTGGCGAAGGGCGCCACGTCCATCTCCACGCGGCCGACGCCGAAGCGCGTCAGCAGCGCGATGAACGGCGCGCCATGAACGCCGTGCGGATAAAGTGCGGTCCATTGCGCCGAGGGCAGGCGCGGATCCTTCACCTGCTTGCAGAGCAGCCGCCCCGCTACCGGCGTGAGGTTCGGGAACGCGGCGTGCAGCAGGCGCAGCGTGCCCCAGTCGTTGGCCACCACTTCGGCGCGCGGCGGCAAGAGCGCCAGCAATTTGGAGAGGCGCTTGATCGAACGGTCGGAGCAGATCGGCGTGACCAGCGAGAAAGCCAGTCCGTGCGCTTCGGCCAGCGTCAGCATCTTGCGCAACTGCGCGGGCGAAGGCAGCAGGTTCTCGCAGAACTCGCTGCCGAACTGCAGGCGCGTGACACCGTCGTGCCGCGCGAGCAAATCCCCGGCGTTCGCTGCATTCGTGACCGACAAACTCAACGCGACTGTCATGCTGCGTCCGCGGGCGTTTCCTTGCGCAAGTGTCGGCGCAGCGGCAGGGCGTTGGCAATGGCGTTCGGGCGGGCTGTGACGAAGCGCCTCCGTTGGCGATATAGGCCAAACTGGTAATCGCGCGGCCCGGCGCCGGGCCCTAAACTCCCCTACAAAACAGGGGGTGAAACATGCCGGAGCGCACGCCGCCAGTTCGCGATTATGCCGACGCCCTGCGGGATTTCCGCCTGAGCGAGGCCGAGGCGCTGTTGAGCGGCAGCCTGCGCGAGGGGCTGAACGCCTGCGTCGAGTGCTGCGACCGCCATGCCGAAGGTGGGCGCGTTGCGCTTCACTGGGAAAGCGAAAGCGGCGCGCGCGAAGAGGTGAGCTTTACCGAACTCAAGGAACGCACGGCGCAGTTCGCCGGTTTTCTGACCGGCATCGGCATCAAACCCGGCGAGGTGGTGGCCGGGATGCTGCCGCGCACGCCGGAACTGTTGACCGTGATCCTCGGTACCTGGCGGGCGGGCGCGGTCTATCAGCCGCTGTTCACCGCCTTCGGCCCCAAGGCGATCGAGCATCGGGTGAAGATGAGCGGCGCCAGGCTGGTGGTCACCGATCCGGCCAACCGCCCCAAGCTCGATGCCATCGAGGATCGCAGCTTCCGCATCATGATCGCGCGCGGCGAGAACGCGGGCGCGGGCGATTTCGACATGCGAACCGAACTGGTGCGCCAGCCCAAAAGTTTCGCGCCGGTGCTGCGCCGGGGCGACGATTTGTTCCTGATGATGTCCACCTCCGGCTCGACCGGCCTTGCCAAGGGTGTGCCGGTGCCCCTCAGGGCGCTGCCGGCCTTCGGCATCTATATGCGCGACGCCATCGGCCTGAAGCCCACGGACCGTTTCTGGAATTTCGCCGATCCCGGCTGGGCCTATGGGCTTTATTACGCCGTCACCGGGCCGCTGCTGCTGGGCTGCGCCACCACCTTCTATGACGGGCCGTTCAGCGTCGAAAGCACCTACCGAATTATCAGAACGCACGGCATCACCAATCTGGCGGGCGCGCCGACGGCCTATCGCCTGTTGATCGCCGCGGGGCCGCAGGCGGCGGCGCCGGTCAAGGGGCAGTTGCGCGTGGTCTCCAGCGCGGGCGAGCCGCTCAATCCCGAGGTGGTGCGCTGGTTCGCGGAGCATCTTCAGGCGCCGATCCACGACCATTACGGCCAGACGGAAATCGGCATGGTGGCGTGCAACCATCACGGGCTGAAACACGCCATGCGTCCGGGCGCGGCGGGGCTGCCGACGCCCGGATACCGGCTGGCCGTCCTCAACGAGGCGGGCGAGGAACTGGGGCCGGGCGAGCCGGGCGTGTTGTCCGTCGATATTGCGCACTCGCCGCTCTACTGGTTCACCGGCTATCACCAGCAGCAAACCCCCGCCATTGGCGGGGGCTATTACCGCACCGGCGACGTCATGGCGATGGAGGTAGGCGGCACGGTGGCCTTTGTCGGGCGGGCGGACGATGTCATAACCTCCGCGGGCTATCGCATCGGCCCGTTCGACGTCGAAAGCGCGCTGATCGAACATCCCGCCGTGATCGAGGCCGCAGTAATCGGCAAGCCCGATCCGCAGCGCACCGAGATCGTCAAGGCCTTCGTGGTGCTGGCCGCCGGCGCGCAGCCGTCGCCAATGCTGGCCGAAGAGTTGCGCAACCATGTCCGCGCGCGTCTGTCCGCCCATGCCTATCCGCGCGAGATCGAATTCGTCGAGTCGCTGCCGAAGACGCCGAGCGGCAAAGTGCAGCGGTTCATTCTGCGAAACAGGGAGATCGAAAAGGCCCGTGCCGCCTCGGAAAATGGCAGGACGATGGCGAATTAGGCCGCGGCAAAGGCGTTATTGCTCTTCCGAGCTATTGCACCGGGGCCGGGGCGCCTTATCCTGACTTGCCGCGCCCCGACTACGGGGGCCGCCAGGGTCGAACGCGTGCCCGATGCCGAATGACGGCGCGGGCGGGAAGAAGATGGGGGCGTCATGCCGTTGCTTGGGCGCGTTTTTCTGCAGGTTTCGATGTCGCTTCTGCTCCTCGGCGGAGGCAGCGCGGCCATCGCGGCGCCAACCAAGGCCGCAGGCCCAAAGATGGCCGCGGTCAAGCCGCCCGCCGTCAAGGCGCTAACGCCGCAGACCTCCACCGATCCCGGTGCGCTCGTGCTCAAGAACACCTGCGCCGCCTGTCATGCGCCGCTGCCCAATGGCGGCTACACCCGCATCACGCAGATGCGCAAGACACCGGAAGGCTGGGAAATCACGCTCAACCGCATGGCCGTGGTTCACGGCGTGCAACTGAGCGCGGCGGACAAGGCGGACGTCCTGAAATATCTCTCCGATCATTTCGGCCTGGCGCCGGAAGAAGCGGCGCCCTATCGCGCCTTTCTGGAACAGGTGCCCTATGTGCAGGACAAGGCGCCCAATCCATTCCTGAGCACGATGTGCGCGCGCTGCCACAGCTTCGCGCGCATCGGGCTGGAGCGGCGCGATACCGACGAATGGCTGAAACTCGCCAACTTCCACCTCGGCCAGTATCCCTCAGCCGAATATTCGGACAAGGGCCGCGGCATCGAATGGTGGAAGCTGGCCTCCACCACCGTGCCGCAGATGCTGGGCAAGATGTATCCGTTCCAGACGCCGGAATGGACGGCTTGGCAGAAGCACGCCGATCCCGATCTTTCCGGCATCTGGCGCGTCACCGGGCATACGCCGGGCAAGGGCGATTATCAGGGCCACATGTTCGTGGACGAAACCACGAAGGATCACTACCGGGCCACGCTGACGCTGACCTATGCCGACGGCAGCGAAGTGGACGGGCACGGCCAGGCACTGATCTACACCGGCTATGAGTGGCGCGGCACCTTCACCCTCGGCAAGGCCGAAGTGCATCAGGTGCTGGCCGTGGGCGCGGATGGCGGCCTCTCCGGGCGCTGGTTCGAGGCCACGCATCCCGAGCGCGGCGGCACGATGACGGCCTATCACGAGACGGACCATCAGCCGCGCATCATGCAGGTGTCGCAGCCCTATCTGCACGCCGGCGATACCGCGCAGATCGAGATCGACGGCACCGGGCTTTCCGGCGAGCCGGTATTCGGCGCGGGCGTGCAGGTCGAGCGTGTCGTCTCGCACAGCCCGGAGCGCATCGTGGTGCTGGCCAGTGCGGCTGCCGATGCGGTCCCCGGCGCGCGCACGGTATCGGTCGGCGCAACGAAGGCCGACGATGCCTTCGTCGTCTATCGCGCCATCGATTTCGTGAAGGTGGTGCCGGGCGATACCATCGCCCGCGTCGGTAACAATGACGGCCCGCTGCCGGCCGTGACGGCGCAGTTCGAGGCGGTGGGCTATCTGCTGCTGCCGGGCGCCGGCAAGGGCGAGCAGGCCGTGCGCATCGGTGTGTTCCCGGCAGCGTGGTCGGTCAGCAATTACAGCGCCGCCGCGGCCGCGCGCCAGGATATCCGCTTTGCCGGCCGCATCACCGCCAGCGGCGAATTCGAGCCGGCCGGCGCCGGCCCCGATCCCAAGCGGCGCTTCGGCGGCGACAATATCGGCAATTTGCGGGTGACCGGGCGCATTGCCGATCACGGCCAATCGATTTCCGGCGACGCGCACCTGATCGTGACGGTGCAGCGCTGGATCACGCAACCGATCTTTTGAGAGCTGACACGGTGACCGGACAGCTGGAATCGCTTCGCCTGATACCGCACAACCTTCACGATGTGCAGGTGGCGGACCGGCGCGTGCTGTTTCACGTGCCGACCACGGCGCTGTTCGAGGCCGATGCCGTGACCTGCGAGCTGATCGACTTCTTCCGCGCCCGGCCCGCGGTTTCGGCTGACGAATTGCAGCAGGCGTTCGAGGGCCGCTACGACGCCGGGCGCATCGCCGGCGTGCTGCAGGAGCTGATCGAGCTGGAGGTGATCCAGCCGGCCGCTAACGTCGCGGCGCCGGTGGCGCCGCTGCGGATCGAGAAGTTTCCGGTCAACACGCTGGTGCTCAACGTCAACACCGGCTGCAACTTAAGCTGCACCTACTGCTACAAGGAAGACCTGAGCGCGCCGGCGCAGGGCAAGCTGATGGGCGCGGACACCGCGCGGCGCAGCATCGATCTGCTGATGGACGAGGGCGGGGAGCACGGCAAGGTCAATCTCGTCTTCTTCGGCGGCGAACCGCTCAGCAACCTGCCGCTGATCAAGGAGGCGGTGGCCTATGCCGAAGAACGGGGCAGGGCGCGCGGGCTGCAGGTCGATTTCTCGCTCACCACCAACGCCACGCTGCTGACCGAGGAGATCATCGCCTATCTCGACGATCACCGCTTCGGCCTCACCGTCAGCATGGACGGGCCGAGGCACCTGCACGACAAGCGCCGCGTCACCGTCGGTGGCAAGGGCACCTATGACGTGGTGGCGCGCAAGGTGGAGCTGCTGCTGTCGCGCTACCGCTCGCGCCCGGTCGGCGCGCGGGTGACGCTGACCGCCGGCGTGACGGAGGTGGAAACCATCTTCGCCCATTTGAAGAACGAGCTGGGCTTTGCCGAGGTCGGCTTGGCGCCGGTGACCTCGGGCGACAATGCCCTGTTCAACCTGAACGAGGCCGAACTGGCCGCGGTGTTTGCGGGCTTCCGCAACCTGGCGGAGGACTATCGCAGCGCCGCGCTGGACGGGCGCTACACCGGCTTCACCAACATCCACAAGCTGGTGAGCGACCTCACGATCGGTCGGCGCAAATCGCTGCCCTGCGGCGCGGGCGTGGGCCTGCTGGCGGTGGATCACCAGGGCGACCTGCACCTTTGCCACCGCTTCACCGGATCGTCGCTGCCGGCTTTCGGCAGCGTCGCGGACGGCATCGACAAGCCGCGGCTCGGTGCCTTCCTCAGCGAAGCGGCCGATCACGAAGGCGATGGTTGCGCCACCTGCCGTATCCGGACGCTGTGCGCGGGCGGCTGCTACCACGAGCGCTATGCGCGCTACGGCGACCCGCTGCATCCGGCCTATCACTATTGCGAACTGATGCGGGACTGGGTCGATCTGGGCATCCGCATCTTCGCCGAACTCGAACAATCCAATCCGCAATTCCTCGCGCGTTACGCCGGCCGGCGTATCTCGAACATCCAGGGAGGCTGAACCATGCGCCACTTGAAACCGCTCAATGCGCGGGCCCGGCAGAAGGCCACCAGTTCGGCACCCGATGCCGAAGAGGTCGTGACGATGGCCGGTGTCGCCGGCTGCGTGACGACGTTCGATCCGGGCTGGGAGGTGGATGCCTCGGGCGGGCTCAGCTCGCTGTGCCAGCCGATGGAGGCCGATCTCTACGGCTGCTCCGATCCGTGCTGGTGGCCGGCGCAGGTGCCCGACACGATGGTGACCTATCCGGACTGGAACGCCAAGGCGCCCTCCGCCGCGCAGGACTGGCGCCAGTTGCAATCCGTCTTTCCGAAGAAATCCGGTTGATTTCGGCTCGGGGGCCATTTCATGAACAATCGTAGCATTGCCTATATCGGCGCGGGTATCGCCGCCCTCATCATCGTGATTGCACTGGTGTCGATGCAGTTCGGCGGCCATCATGGCCAGACGACGCTGGCAGGCGGCAAGGATTACATCGTCGTCGGGACCAAGCCGAACAAGCTGTTCCTGGTCGATCCGGCGGCGCGCAAGGTGGTGCAGCAATACACCATTCCCGGCGAAGGCTCGCCCTTCACCATCGACACCTCGCCCGACGGCAGGATCGCCTATGTCCTGACCGAGAGCATGAACGCCATTTCCGGCATCGATCTGGATACCGGCAAGCAGGTGTTCCGCGCCGAGTTTTCTACGCCCGAGGAACGGGTGCGTTCGATCGGCGGCTTTGCTGTCAGCCCGGACGGCAAGGAAATCTTCGTTCAGGAAAGCGCGGCCAAGCTGCTGCCCAGCGAATATGTGGTGGAGCCGGCGCGCGTCGCGGTCTATCGCACCGATGCCGGGCTGAACGCCAAGCCGGCGCGGACCTTCGAGATCCCGCGCCGGGTCATCATGCTGATCCCGTCCACCAACGGGAAAATCCTCTACGCGATGGGTTGGGACATGTATGCGCTCGACCCGCAGAACGGCCACATCATCAGCACCAAGCCGATCCTGCATTGGAACCGGCCGAATGCCTCGCCGCCGGACATTCTGGATGTCTGGCCGCTCTATGAGCGCAGCCAGGTGTTCTCCACCGCCTATTTCTACACCCGCACGGATATCGCGCCGGACAAGCCGGGATTCGCCAAGACCGGCATCCTCACCCTCGATCTGAAGACCGGCGTCATGAAGATGCGTGATTTCGAGGACACCTCGGCCGTGATCTTCTCCACCGTGGTCGATCCCACCGATCACGACCGGGTGTTCGGCGCCTTCTATACGCTGAGCAAGATCGATCTGGCCAAAGGGCGGCTGGCGCAGCGGGTCGATCTGCCGCATTCCTATTACGCGATCAATGTCTCGTCGGACGGCAAGGAGTTGTACCTCGGCGGCACCATGAACGATCTCGAAATCTATTCGGCCTCGACCATGAAGAAGCTCGGCGATATCAAGTTGCCGGGGGGCGCCGACATGGCGGCCTCGTCGCTTCGGGTGATTCACCGCTAGGGAAGCAGGCAATGTGAGCAAGGGCTGGCTTCGCGATTTTCTGCGGCCGCATCAGGGGGCGATCTTCGGCATCGTCGTGTTGTCGCTGGTCGCCACCGCGCTGGCGCTGGCGCAGCCCTATATCACCAAGCTCCTGATCGACAACGGGCTGCTGGCGCGGCGGCCCGATGTCGTGCTGCGGCTGGCGCTGCTGATGGTCGGCTTGGCGGCGGCGTCCACGGTCCTGTCCTGGTTCAACCGCAAGGCCTACACCGTCGTTTCGGCGCGCATCCTGTTCGCGATGCGCGAGCGCACCTACGCGCACCTTCTGACCCTGTCGCCGGATTTCCATGCCCGCCGCGGCACCGGCGAGCTAATCGCGCGCCTCGACGGCGACATCGCCGAGGTCCAGCGCTTCGGCCTCGATTCCCTCCTGGGTGCGATCAGCGCGTTGTTCGGGCTCGCCGGTACGCTGGGCATCCTGTTCTGGCTGAGCGGGCCCCTGGCGCTGATCGCGCTGGTGCTGCTGCCGGCGCAGGTGCTCTACCTGCGCCGGGCGCGGCCGCGTGTCGAACAGGCCACGCGGGCCTTGCGCGAGCGGACGACGGACGTGACGCGCCTCCTGGTCGATACGCTGACGGCGACCAAGTTCATTCAGTCGGCGGGCGGTGCGGAGCATGAGCAGCAGCGGCTCAAGGGGCTCAACGGCGACTTCCTGCATGCGCTGATCCGCCAGCAATGGGTCGGCTTCAACACCTCGGCCATTCCCGCCTTCGCCGGCACAATGGGCACGGCGGCGGTGTTCATCGCCGGCGGCTACATCGTGGCCGAGGGGCGGCTTTCAGTGGGCACGCTGATCGCCTTCGCCGCCTATCTGGCGCGCGCGGCCGGCCCGGCGCAGAGCCTGCTTGGCATCTATGTCGCCAGCCAGCGCGCCAAGGTGAGCATCGACCGCATCGCCGAATTGTGGGCCGAGCAGCCTGCGGTGCGCACGGCGGGCCATCCCCGGCCGCTGCCGGCCGGGGCGCGCGGCGAAATCCGCGTCGAAGGCATCTGGTTTCGCCATCCTGCAGCCGGAAATACTCCGTCTACTGATGTTCTCTCGGGCCTGGATCTGCATATTCCGGCCGGCGCCAAGGTGGGGATCGTTGGTGCTTCCGGCGTCGGCAAGAGCACGCTGGTCGATCTGCTGACGCGCCATTTCGATCCCGATCGCGGCCGCATCACGCTCGACGGTATCGACCTGCGCGAACTCGATCTGACGCTGCTGCGGCGGCGGGTGGCCGTGGTGCTGCAGGACGTGACGCTGCTGCCGCTGTCGATGGCGGACAACATCCGCTATCCCGACATGACCATGCCCCTGGCGGCGGTGCGCGAGGCGGCCGGGCGTGCGCAGGCTAGTGGCTTCATCGAGGCGCTGCCGGAAGGCTACGACACCGTGGCCGGCTTCCGCGGCCTGACGCTGTCGGGCGGCGAGCGCCAGCGCATCGCCATCGCCCGCGCCCTGCTGCAGAACCCGCTGGTGCTGGTGCTGGACGAGGCCACGGCCGCGCTCGACCTTGCCGCCGAGCGCCGCGTGCTGGGCGAGATCGACCGGCTGTTCGCCGGGCGCACGCGCATCGTCATCACCCACCGGTTGGCGTCGCTACGCGATGTCGATCTGCTGTTCGAGTTGGAAGGTGGAAGGCTGAAGCGCCTGTCGCCGGCCGAACTCGAGGCGCGGGCATGAGCGTGCGCGTGGGCTTGGTGGACAGCGGGCTCGGGCCCGAACACCGCGCGGCCGCCGCAGTCCATATTCCGGCGCAGGGGGCGCTGATGCCGGTGCGGCCCGATGCGAGCGGCCACGGTTCGGACATGGCGCGGATCATCCTCGCGCAAGCGCCTGAAGCCGAGCTGGTGCTGGCGCAGGTGTTCGACGGCGAGGGCGCCACTTCGCCGGCGCGCGTGGCGGCGGGGCTGGAATGGTGCGTGGAACAGGGCGCGCAGGTGATCGCGCTGTGCCTGGGCCTGAGGCGCGACGAGCCGGTACTGCGCGCGGCCAGCGCCAGGGCCGCTGCCGCCGGTGTCGATCTCATCGCCTCGGCGGCGGCGCGCGGCGCGCCGGTCTATCCGGCGGCTTACGAGGGCGTGATCTCGGTGTGCGGCGATGCCCGCTGTGCGCCGGGCGAGGTGAGCGCGCTGGGTGGCGTGCCAGCGGAGTTTGGCGCCTGTCATGTCTGGGGGCCGCGGCGCGGTGCCAGTTGCGCGGCGGCATCTGTGACGGGCTTGGTGGCGGCGTGGCGCGCACGCGGCCGCAGCGGCCAGGCCCGCGCTTACTTGACCGGGATGGCGGCCTATCACGGCCGCGAGCATCGCACTTAACCGCGCAGCTTGATCGTCGCCAGCCATGCCAGCGCGCGCGCGGCAGCGGGGACCGGCACGCCCAGCGCCTGCGCCGCCGTCTCGGGGCCGTCGATGGCGCCGGACTCCAGCAGCCGCCATAGCGCCACCACCGGCACGCCGTCGCGCAGCCAGACGCCGCGCGGCTCCTCCGGCGTCACGATCACCTCGGCTTCCGCGATAAAGCCGTGGTCGATCACCGGCCGCCGCTGGATGGCAGGCGACGACACATCTGCGGCCTCTTCCGGCGGCCAGTTGCGGCGCGCGGACCAGAACGGCGCCCCGGGCCAGCGTTCCTCCTGCTGGTAATAGGCGCGGCCGCTCGTCACCCGCGCCGCAAAGGTCGAACGTACCCGCTCATTGTAGAAGCGCAGCGCCAGCGCGCGATCCCGCGGCCGGCACAGCATCGTGTTGACCGTGGCGGCGGCGGCGAAGGCCCCGGCAATCGCCTCGAACACGCCATGCCCTGACAATGGATCGAGCGCCAGCGCCGCATCGCCGACGCGCAGCACGCGCTCGCGGGCGGCTTCTTCGCAAGCGCTGGCGGTGGAGAGCCGCGCGAACACCGGCGCCTTCGGCGTGGCCTTGGCCAGATGTGCCGCGATGCCGGGAAATTCCGCCGCCAAGGCTTCGAATACGCTGTCGAGCTGACGCCGGCCAGAGAGGGCATCGGGCTTGCCCGCCACGGTGATCTGAAGATAGGCGCGGCCGTTTTCCGGCACCGCCAGCCAGGCCCAGCCGCGCGGGCTCGTTTCCAGCCAGGTCGAAGGCAGCAAGGCGTTGCCGATGTCATAGCGGCGGCAGAGCGCCACCGTTGCCGGCCCGCTCTGCTTGCGGCCGCCGCCGGGCGCGCCGCGGCCGCGCGCGTCGATCAGAAAATCGGCGTTCAGCGTGGTTGTCGCACCCTCGGCGGTGACGATCCGCGCGGCGATGGTTTCGCCCCGGCGCGCCGCAGCGGCAAGGCGGGCAGGGCGGAGATCCGCGAACCGGCTTGCTGCGGCCAGCAACGCCGCGTCGAACGAAGTGCGTTCGATCAGTTGCTCGCTGCCGGCGGATTGCGCGTGGCCGTTCCAGGCCGAATGGCGCGGCACCGGCGCTTCGAGTTCGGCGAGCGCTTCGCCCAGTCCCGCTGCGCGCAGGCCTTCGACCACGCGGAACGAAAAGCCTTCCAGGCCGTCGCTCGAACGGGGCGCAGCAAGGATGGTGACCTGATGTCCGAGCCGTGCCAGTTCGCCCGCGGTGACAATGCCGGCCGGGCCGGAGCCGGCAACGATGATCCGCATCCGTGTTTGCTCAGGGCTTGCGCGCGCCGATCGCCACGCCGGTTAGCGTGTGGTTCAGATGCGTGCGGTTGAACTGCTCGCCGTAGGAACCGAAGCCGACGGCGTTCTGCTCGATCAGGAGGCGCGAGACGGCGTTGCGTTCGTTGTCCGAGGTCAGGGTCAGGCGGCGGTGCGCGCAGTCCGTCGCGATCATCAGGTCGGGCTGGCCGACGACGCCGCGCAGGCGCCGGAACTCGGTTTCGAGGTTCGCGGCCATGCTCTGCGGCGTCACCACGCGCAACGTGGTGCCGATTTCCAATGCGCAGCCGAACAGCAGCGTGCCGTCCTCGTTCACCCGCTCGATGCTGCGCAAATAATACTGATCGCCGATCTTCACGGCGACCGGACGCTCGATATAGACGTGGCCGCGCAATTCCTCCGGCGACACGCCGATCAGCCGCGCATATTCGAGCGCCGCCGGCTCGCCGTTGATCTCCGTGACCAGCCGCTCGGATGGCCGCGCGCCGGTGATGACCAGGCGCTCGCCGGTGCCCTGGAAATGATGCGTGCTGAAAAGCGCGAAGGGCCGAGAGGTATGCACCAGCGCCACCGCGATGCTGTCGCGCCGGACCGATCCGTTATGCAGCACCCAGCAGGTTTTCTGCGCATCGACACGGCTGGCCGCGCCGCCGAACAGATTGATGCCGCCGAGCGAGCCGTAGATCGTGTTCAGGGCGCGCTCTTCGTACATGCTCTTGTAGGCCATGAACATCATCGCGAAGGTGTTCGTCTCGTCGCAATGGCCGGCTTCGCGGTCGAGCCGCGCCACCAGCCGCTTCACGGCGGCGCGCACGCCGCTGGTATCGAACTCGCTGGCGCAGTCCAGATGATCGGCGACCGCGAAGAAATCGGGCGCCGCCAGGCTCACTGCCGAGATCGTCGCCGTGCCGAGGCCGAGCAGCGAAATATGCCCCGATGCCGTGGTGCCGATTGCCGGCACGTCCGGCCAATGCCGCTGCATGGCGGCCTGGACGGCCTCGGCGCCGAGCGCCGGATCGATGAACAGAATGGCCAGAGTCATCTCCGGCTGGGCAATCGAATCGCGAATCTCGCAGATCGCCGTCTCGGCATCGGCCGCGAAGGTGACGCCCTGTCGAATGCAGTTCGGTTGCCGGTCCGAGGCCATCGTGCACCCTGTCCATTGCCAGAACGGGCAAGTACAGAGAACCGGCGCAATCCTGTCAACCTCCCCTTTTCGGCGGTTTTTGCCCGCGCTAAGCTTCGCGCATGCAGGATACCGGCACCGGACAGGACATCAGCGCGCTTGAGGCGCGGATCGACGCGCTGTCGCGCGAAAACGAAAAGTTGCGCAGAATCCGCGATAGCCTGATGGACCGGGCGGAGCAGCGCCTGTCGCTGGACAGCCAGTTCTCCTTTCTGGAAGCCGGTGTGGTGCTGGGCGACGAGATCGCGCAATGGACGGCCGATCTGAACCACCTGAACACCAGCCTGCTGCAGCAGGTGGCGCAGCGCGAGGAAGCCGAGGCCGCCCTGCGCGTGGCCAAGCTGGCCGCCGAAGAGGCCAATCTGGCCAAGTCGCGCTTCGTGGCGGCGGTGGGCCACGACATGCTGCAGCCGCTAACTGCGGCGCGCCTGTTCCTGGGAACGCTGCCGCAGGGTGAAACGGGAAGCCGCGAAGCGCGGCTGATCGAACGGCTGGCGCGCTGCCTGCAATCCGCAGAAGCCATGCTGGACAGCATTCAGGAATATTCGCGCGTCGAGGCCAAACCGATCACGCCGACGATCCGCAACTTCTCTGTCGGCGAATTGCTGCTGCGCCTGCACGGCGAATACCAGATGCGCTGCGAGGACCGCGGGCTGGAATTTCGCGTGGTGCCCTCGCGCCTGTGGGTGCGCACCGATGCGCATATTCTGGAACGTATTCTGCGCAACTTCCTGAGTAACGCCGTGCGCTACACCCAGCGCGGCGGCGTCGTTGCCGGCTGCCGGCGCAGCGGCGATCTGGTGCGCATTCTGGTGGCCGATCAGGGGCTGGGCATTCCGCAGAACCGGCTGCGCGATATCTTCGAAGAGTTTGTCCAGCTTCCGGCGCCGCACGAGACTGCCGAAAAAGGGCTGGGCCTGGGCTTGGCCATCGTCAAGCGGATGGCAGACGCGATCGGCGCAGAGATTGCCGTGCGCTCTGTTCCGGGCAGGGGGTCAGTGTTTTCGGTGGCGGTTCCCAGAAGCCTGCTGGCCGGCAGCGCGGATCGTCCCGCGCACAAGCCGCTGCAGCAGCCGTCGCTGCAGGGCAAGCGCATCCTGATCGTGGACAATGACGAAGCGGTGCTCGAAGCGCTGGCCTGCACGGTCGAAGGCTGGGGCTGCTCGACGCTGATCGCCGTCTCGCACGCCACCGCGCTGGAAGCCGTGGAGCAGGGCGCCATCGTGCCCGATCTCGTCATCGCCGATTATCATCTGGAGAACGATCGCGGCACGGCGGTGGTGGGGCGCCTCCGGGCGCTGTTCGACCGGCCGCTGCCGGCGATCATCGTGACGGCCGACCGGGTGGCCGGAGTGCCCGAGGAGCTGCGCCGGCAAGGCTGGACGGTGCAGACCAAGCCGCTGGACGCGGGCCGCCTGCGCGATGTCTGCCAGAAACTGTGCTTCGGTTCGTGAGCGGCGCCTTCAGGCCAGCGCGCCGGCCGGATTCAGGCGGCGCGCGATGACGACCGCTTCCAGCCGGCTCTGCGCGCCCAGCTTGCGCAGAATCGCGGAGATGTGCGCCTTCACTGTCCATTCGCTGATCGCCAGTTCGTCGGCGATCTGCTTGTTGGCACGGCCGCGCGCCAGCAACTCCAGTACGGCGCGCTGGCGCGGCGTCAGGCTCTCCATCAGCGATTGCCCGGCCGGCTGCGCCGAAGCATCGCCCGGGCTCTTCAGGCAGATACGCTGCTCCACGCCGGGCGGCAGATAGACGCCGCCGGCCAGAATCGTCTTGAGCGCCTGCAGGATCGCATCGTGCGAGAGCGACTTGGGAATATAGCCGACCGCACCGCAAGCGATGCCCTGCTCGATCAGCGCGCCATCCTCGGAGTGGGAAATGATGGCGATCGGCGTTTCGGGCGTCAGACCGTGGAGCACTTGAAGGCCGCTCAGCGCATCGGAACCGGGCATGTTGAGATCGAGCAGGATCAGGTCGAACGGTCCTGAGGTTTCGAGCAGGGCCGTTGCCTCTTGCAGATTTGCTGCTTCGCAACACGATGCGCCCTTTTCCAGCTGGCCGAGCAACAGGCACACCGCCTCGCGAAACAGGGGATGGTCATCGGCAACAAGAAAGCAAGCCACGTATCGTCCTCCGCTGTCGTCTCATGCGGACGCCAAGGCACAATAATCGTTACGGATTTTTCGGCCGACTTGCAACGAAATCCGCTGGTTCCCCAACGCATTGCACTTACTGGTGATTGTCACCGTTCTGCCTTCGGCCATACCCTCTGCAATACGGCGATCTTGTCAGGTTTCGGAGGTGCGCTGCAACGTCTGACACGCTTTTCGATGCGGATTTTTGAGGGGGCGCCCCGCAACAGGGGCGAGAAACGAATGGCATATAATATTTCATTACATACGCGCAAAATCGTTCCGCCCACGATCGTTCCGTCACGGACCGTGCTGGCAATCATGCTGATGATGGCTGGAGCGCCACCCGCGCTGGCGGCAGCAGGCAGCAACGCGCCAGGCGCCGCGGACATGACCAGCGTCGAAACCATCGTGGTGACGGCGAACAAGCGCGTTGAGAATCTCCAGGACTTCGGCGGTTCCGCTGATGCGCTGAGTGCGGCAGATGTTCAGCAGATGCACATCGTCAGCACGACGGATGTGGCCGACCTCACGCCCGGCGTACAGGTGATCTCTCCCAACACCAATTCGGACAATTTCTTCAGCATCCGTGGTGTCAGCCAGAACGACTTTTCCGAGCATCAGGAAAGCCCGGTGGCGGTCTATTTCGACGAAGTCTATATGAGCCAGGCTGCGGGCACCGGCGGCCTGTTGTTCGATACCGAGCGCGTCGAAGTGCTGCGCGGGCCGCAGGGCACGCTGTTCGGCCGCAATGCGACGGGCGGCCTGGTGCAGTATTTTTCCAAACCGCCGACGGACGATCTGGAAGGTTACGTCACCGTCGGGATCGGCTCCTATGAACGCACGCACCTGGAAGGTGCCGTCAGCGGACCGGTGGCCGATCATCTGGATATGCGCCTGTCGGTGGCGGCGAACTACGGCAATGCCTGGCTCAAGAACACGCTGGCCAACGGCAAGGATCCGATGAACGAGAATGCGCAGGCGGCCCGGCTGCAGGCGCTCTATAAGCCGACGGAGGATTTTTCGCTGCGCGTGATCCTGCGCGGCGCCAAGCAGAATTCGCGCTCCGGCTTCTACAGCGAGTTGGCATCGTATCAGGATCCCACCAACCACCTGCTGGGCAGGGCGGTGCCGGGCAATGTCGATGTCTTCGGCACTTGCGCCGGCTGCGACATGGCCGGTTACAAGAACACCGATCCGTTCTATACCGGCTCGGCGGCCTTCCTGGGACACAACAGGGATTCCACCGGCGGCGCCACGCTGATTGCCAAATACAGCTTCGACGGCCTCAACCTGACCTCGATCACGGACTATTCGAAGTTCAACAAGTCTTATGCCGAGGACAGCGCCTCGACGCCAATCGACGAAGTGCAT
This sequence comes from Alphaproteobacteria bacterium, assembly GCA_018971835.1. Taxonomy (GTDB): domain Bacteria; phylum Pseudomonadota; class Alphaproteobacteria; order Micropepsales; family Micropepsaceae; genus Rhizomicrobium. Next base: position 33,934 of record JAGWZW010000018.1, on the reverse strand, counting down.
TATTTTACGCACACCAATGTCAGCCAGGAATCGCAGGAAATCCGGCTCGATAACGGGGCGGACGGTTCGTTGCGCTGGGTGGCGGGCTTCTACTACCTGCACATTCTCGGCCACTACCGCGAAGGCGTGACCATCGGGCCGGTGTTTGGCGGACCAGTGGCCTATGACGATCCCTACAATCTCACAACGACGTCCTACGCGCCGTTCGCGCAGTTCGAATACGATATCCTGAAGAGCCTGACCTTCACCCTGGGCGGACGCTGGAGCGTCGAGGACAAGACGTACGATTTCACCTCGAACATCCTGGGCAGCGAGGATTTCACCTCGCCGCCGCTGGTAAGCTACGCCTTCAATCAGGCGCTCTACGGCGGCCTGGCGCGCCTGCACAAGGGCGACTGGTCGGCGCGTGCGGGCCTGAACTGGCACGTCACCGACAACGTCATGACCTATATCACCTGGAACCGCGGCATCAAGGCGGGCGGCTTCAACGCGCCGCTTACCGGCTACAATCCCGGCGGCGGGCCGGGCATCGACCCGAGCCAGTTCAAGTTCAATGAGGAGCGCATCTCGGCCTCCGAACTCGGTATCAAGTCGGAGTTCTTCAATCACCGCGCGCGCCTCAACGCGGACGTCTTCTATTACAACTACCAGGGCTATCAGGCTTTCAACTTCCAGGGCCTGACGCAAATCGTCTTCAACACGCCAGCGAAGATTTCGGGCGGTGAAATCCAGGCCAGCATCCTGCCGATCGACGGGCTGCTGGTGGATTTGGGCGCTTCGTTCCTCGATGCGACAGCCAAAAGTGTGCCGCTGCCGGATGGTTCGTTTGCGGACCGCCGCATGTCGCAGGCGCCGAAGTTCAGCTTCCTCGGCCGGGTGAAGTACGACTTCGTGCCCTCGTTCGGCGGCAACGTTTCGCTGGAGACGGACTTCAACTGGCGCACGGGCGTTTATTATAACATTTCGAACGCGCCTTCGACCTACCAGCCCGGCTTCTGGCTGCAGAACTTTCACGTCGATTACACGCTGCCGAGCGGGCAATGGACGCTCAGCGCCTTCGTCACCAACGCGTTCGACAAGCACTACTACAACAACATGATCGACGTCTCGAGTCTCGGCTTCACGCAGCGCGTGTTCGGCGAGCGCCGGATGTTCGGCTTCGAAGCAACATACAACTTCTAACTAGCAAGGGTTCCTGGAGGTTACGATGGATTCAACGGTGATGAAGCCGGGCGGCGCAGCGCAGGCATTTCTATCCCGCGCGAAGCGGTTCCTGATCGGCGGCGAATTCGTCGAGTCGATTTCGGGCAAGACGTTCGAGGTGGTCGATCCGTCGACGGGCAACGCGCTTGCCCGCGTCTGCGAAGCCGATCACCGCGACGTCGATGCGGCCGTGGCCGCCGCCCGCAGGGCGTTCGACACGGGGCCCTGGCCGCGCATGAAACCGGCCGAGCGCCAGGCGCTGATCTGGAAGATCGGCGAACTGATCGACAGACACGCGCAGGAACTGGCGGAGATCGAGGCGCTGGACAACGGCAAGCCGGTCACCATCGCGCGCGTGGTGGACGTGGCCTACAGCGCCGAGATGTTCCGCTACATGTCCGGCTGGGCGACCAAGCTGGGCGGGCGCACCATTCCGCTGTCGGCGCCGGGCGATTATCTCTCCTACACGCTGCGCGAGCCGGTGGGCGTGGTCGGCCACATCGTGCCGTGGAACTTCCCGCTGCTGCTGGCGGCGTGGAAACTGGCGCCGGCGCTGGCGGCGGGCTGCACGATGGTGCTGAAATCGGCGGAGCAGACGCCGTTGTCCGCGCTGCGTCTGGCCGAACTGATTCAGGAGGCGGGATTGCCGCCGGGCGTGGTCAACATCATCTCCGGCTTCGGCGAGACGGCCGGCGCGGCGATGTGCGCGCACGACGGGATCGACAAGATTGCCTTCACCGGCTCCACCGAGGTGGGCAAGCTGATCGTCAAGGCCGCCGCCGGAAACCTCAAGCGCCTGTCGCTGGAGTTGGGCGGCAAGTCGCCGATGGTGGTCTTTCCGGATGTGGACGTGGCGCAGGTCGTGCCGGGCGCGGCGGGCGCGATTTTCTTCAACCAGGGCGAGGTGTGTTCGGCCGGTTCGCGGCTCTATGCGCATCGCAGCGTGTTCGACAAGGTGGTGGAGGGCGTGGCCGAAATCGCCAGCAAGATCAAACTCGGTTCCAGCCTCAACCCGGCGACCGAGATGGGGCCGCTGGTGTCGGAGGAACAGCGCGCTCGCGTCATGGGCTATATCGAGAAGGGCCGCAAGGAAGGGGCCGCGGTCGTCACCGGCGGCAATGCGCCCAACGGCCTGGGCTATTTCGTGCAGCCCACGGTGCTGGCCGGCACGCACAAGGACATGACCGTGGTGCGCGAGGAGATCTTCGGGCCGGTGCTGTGCGCCGAACGCTTCGACGACGACGATCTGGACCGCATCGCCGCGATGGCCAACAACACGCCCTATGGCCTGGCCGCCAGCATCTGGACGCGCGACATCTCCATCGCCCACAAGCTGGCCACGCGCATCCGCGCCGGCTCGGTGTGGATCAACTGCCACAACGCGCTCGATGCGGCGCTGCCGTTCGGCGGCTTCAAGCAGTCGGGCTGGGGCCGCGAGATGGGTGAGGAGGTGTTCCACGCCTATACCGAGGTCAAGGCGGTGACGGCGGCGCTATAAGCGTCGCCAAGGCCGGACGGTTTCGCGGGCGGAGCGGCCGCGCTAGACTGCGAGGCACCAGGGAAGTGGAACGCCGTCGATGAGCGACGAGCTTAGCGTTGTGCGCGGGGCGGATGGCCCGCCGTTGCTGGACCTGACCATCGGCCGGGCGCTGGAGGCGGCGGTCGGGCGCTGGGGCGAGCGCGAGGCTATCGTCTCCGTGCATCAGAATGTGCGGCTGACCTATCGGCAGTTGCGCGATCGCGCGGAGGCGGTGGCGTGCGGCCTCTTGGCTCTCGGGCTGAAGCCGGGCGACCGCGTCGGCATCTGGTCGCCCAACAATGCCGAATGGGCGATCACCCAGTTCGCCACGGCGCTCGCCGGCATGATCCTGGTCAACATCAATCCGGCCTATCGCACCGCGGAGGCCGAATACACGCTGAACAAGGTGGGCGTGAAGGCGCTGGTGGCCGCGGAGAGCTTCAAGACCAGCCGCTATCTGGAGATGGTGGAGGCGCTGGCGCCGGAGATCGCGCAAAGCAAGCCCGGCGCGCTCAAGGCCGAGGGCTTGCCGCAGCTTTCCGCCGTCATCAGGATCGGCGGCGGGCCGCGCGCGGGCTGGCTCGACTTTGAGGTGCTGGCGAAGCTGGGCGGCGCGGGCGAGCAGGCGGCGCTGGCAAAGCTTTCCACGGGCCTCGATTGCACCGACGCCATCAACATCCAGTTCACCAGCGGCACTACCGGGCTGCCCAAGGGCGCGACGCTGTCTCACCGCAACGTGCTCAACAACGGCTATTTCGTCGGTCGCGCCATCGGCCTTCGCGAAGGCGACCGGCTGTGCATCCCGGTGCCGCTCTATCATTGCTTCGGCATGGTGATGGGCAATCTGGCCTGCCTGGTGCACGGTGCGACGATGATCTATCCGGCCGCGGGCTTCGAGCCGCTGGCGGTGCTGGAAACGGTGGCGACCGAGCGCTGCACCGGGCTCTACGGCGTGCCCACCATGTTCATTGCGGAGATGGGGCATCCAGATTTTGCGCGCTACGATCTGGCGACGCTGCGCACCGGCATCATGGCGGGCGCGCCTTGTCCGGTGGAGGTGATGAAGGCGGTGATGGAGCGCATGAACATGCGCGACATCACCATCGCCTATGGCATGACGGAAACCAGCCCCGTCAGTTTCCAGACTTCGACCGACGATCCCATCGCGCGGCGCGTCAGCACAGTCGGCCGCATCCAGCCGCATCTGGAAGCCAAGGTGATCGACGCGGACGGAGGCACCGTGCCGCGCGGGGTGGCGGGCGAGTTGCTGGTGCGCGGCTATTCGGTGATGAAGGGCTATTGGGAGGACGTCGAGCGCACGGCCGAAGCGGTCGATGCCGAGGGCTGGATGCACACCGGCGATCTGGCGGACATCGACGCCGAGGGCTATTGCCGCATCGTCGGCCGCGTCAAGGACATGGTGATCCGCGGCGGTGAGAACATCTATCCGCGCGAGGTCGAGGAATATCTCTATCGCCATCCGGCCATCGAGGATGTGCAGGTGTTCGGCGTGCCGGACGAAAAATACGGCGAGGAACTATGCGCGTGGATTAAATTGCGCAGCGGCCATGACGTAACGGAAGAAGATTTCCGCGCCTTCTGCCGCGAGCGCATCGCCCACTACAAGGTGCCGCGCTATATCCTGTTCGTGGACGAATTTCCGATGACCGCCACTGGCAAGATCCAGAAATTCGTCATGCGCAAGGCGATGGCCGAGCGGCTGGCCAATGCGCAGGGTTGAGGAAGGCCCGGTCCCGTTTTATATGCTGATCCGCGTGCCACCCGGAGCCCTGACATGATCCCCAATTCCTACCCCAGCCTCGATTTCGATCTGGGCGAAACGGCCGACATGCTGCGGGACAGCGTGCGCAGCTTCACCTCCGACAAGATCGCACCGCGCGCCGCCGAGATCGACCGCACCAACACCTTCCCGCGCGAGCTGTGGCCGGAGCTGGGCGCGCTCGGCGTGCTCGGCATCACGGTGGAGGAGGAATGGGGCGGCGCCGGGCTCGGCTATCTCGAGCATTGCGTGGCGATGGAAGAGATCAGCCGCGGTTCCGCTTCGGTCGGCCTGTCTTACGGCGCGCATTCCAATCTCTGCGTCAACCAGATCCGCAAGAACGGCAACGCCGAGCAGAAGAAGCGCTACCTGCCCAAGCTGATTTCCGGCGAGCATCTGGGCGCGCTGGCGATGAGCGAGCCGGGTGCCGGTTCCGATGTGGTGTCGATGAAGCTGCGCGCCGACAAGAAGAGCGACCGCTACGTCCTCAACGGCAGCAAGATGTGGATCACCAACGGGCCGGGGGCCGATACGCTGGTGGTCTATGCCAAAACGGATGTGAATGCCGGGCCGCGCGGCATTACCGCCTTCCTGATCGAGAAGGGCTTCAAGGGGTTCTCGACCGCGCAGAAGCTGGACAAGCTCGGGATGCGCGGCTCCGACACCGGCGAGCTGGTGTTCAGCGATTGCGAGGTGCCGGAGGAGAACGTGCTCGGCCGCGTCGGCGGCGGGGTGAACGTGCTGATGAGCGGGCTGGACTACGAGCGCGCGGTGCTGGCGGCCGGTTCGGTCGGCATCATGCAGGCGGCGATGGACGTGGTGATCCCTTACGTTCACGAGCGCAAGCAGTTCGGCGAGCCGATCGGCTCCTTCCAGCTGATGCAGGGCAAGCTGGCGGACATGTATGTGACGCTGTCGGCCACGCGGTCCTATGTCTACGCGGTGGCGAAGGCCTGCGATGCGGGCAAGACCACGCGCAAGGACGCTGCCGGCGCCATCCTCTACGCCGCCGAGAACGGCACCAGGCTGGCGCTGGAGGCCATCCAGATCCTCGGCGGCAACGGCTACATCAACGACTATCCCACCGGCCGGCTGTTGCGCGACGCCAAGCTCTACGAGATCGGGGCGGGCACCTCCGAGATCCGGCGTTGGCTCATCGGACGGGAACTTTTCGGCGAGACGGCCTAGGCGAACTGCCCTATATCTGGGCCATGTCCACGCCCCGGCGCATTGAAGACCTTGCGACGCAGGCCCTGGAGCGGCTGCGCCCCAAGGCCAAGTCGCTGATCGTCACGGTCTATGGCGACGCCATCTATCCGCATGGCGGCAGCGTCTGGCTGGGCAGCCTGATCAAGCTGCTCGAACCGTTCGCCCTCAACGAGCGGATCGTGCGCACCTGCGTGTTCCGGCTGGCCAAGGAGCATTGGCTGGCGGCCAGCCAGATCGGCCGGCGCAGCTTCTACGCGCTCACCGAATCAGGGCGGCACCAGATCGACGCCGTCAATCAGCGGCTTTATTCCGCGGCGCCCCGCAGCTGGGACAAGCTGTGGACGATGGTGTTCACCGGGCTGACCGCACTGGATATCGAGGAGCGCGAAATCCTGCGCCGCGAACTGGGCTGGCAGGGCTTCGGGCCGCTGGGGGCGGGCGTGATGCTCCATCCCGATCCCGATGAAACGGCGCTGCGTCAGACCCTGCTCGATGCCGGCGTGGGGCAGAAGGCACTGGTCATGCGCGGCGCGGCGCCCGCCTGGGTGTCGCCCGAAGTGCTGCGCGAGGTGATCCGGGGTAGCTGGCAGGTCGATCGCCTGGCCGCCGATTACGACGATTTTCTGGAAACCTTCCGCCCGCTATGGCGTGCCTTCGAAGCCTCGAAGTCTCTCGATCCCGCGCAATGCTTTCTGGCGCGCATCCTTTTGGTGCACGGCTATCGCCGCGTGCTGCTGCGCGATCCGGTGCTGCCGGATGAATTGCTGCCTGCGGACTGGCCGGGCGCGGCAGCGCGGGCGCTGTGCCGCAATCTCTACCGGCTGATCCAGGCGCCGGCCGAGCGCTATCTGATGAGCGCCGCGGAGACGGCGGAAGGTCCACTGCCCGTGGCGGCGCCGTTCTATGCCGAGCGCTTCGGCGGGTTGTAGCGGATCATCGGTTGCCGGCGACAGCGCGGCTGGCGCCCCGGCCGCGCACCGGCGTGCGCGGAATCGCCAGCCCGCGCGTGGCGGCAGCGCGGGTGATAAGCACGGCCTTGGAGAACCAGCCGGCGAGCGTGAGCAGCACGCCGCCGATCATGGCGACCGCGGCGATGGGCGGCCACACCAGCGCGGCGATGAGGAAGAGCGCCGCGAGAACGTGACCTAAGCCAATGAAAGCCAAGCCAATGCCGTCGAGCGCCTTGCGGCTGGCCTCGGGCGCATTGCGGTGGGCGAGGCCGGCGCGGTAACGCTGCCACGCAATCAGGCGCAGCAGGCAGAGCAGCAGCGCGGCGGCATAAACGGCATCCGGTGCAAAGCCGAACGCCGCAAGAAGGGCAAGCACGCCTGCGCCTTCGCTCAGCCCGGTGAGGAGGATGAAGGGCGTCAGCGCCGCGTCCCGCCAGGCCGGAATGCCCTTGGCGGCGCGCAGGATGCGGGCCTGACAATACAGAAAGCCGCAAGCCGTCAGCCCGGCGAATACCGCCAGAGCCCGATCGGCATTGCCATAGCCACCGAACCAGGCGAGCAGCAGCGCCACGGCGCCGAAGCCGAACAGCGGCAGCGCCATCACGCCTTCGCGTGTCATCCACGAGGTCTGCGGATGAAAGAAGACGTTGAGCGCCCGCCACGGCCGGCCGATCTCGAACAGGATCGCAGTCAGTCCGAGGGCGACGAAGACCAGGCCCGTCAGCAATGGCGCGACGAAGGGCTTCCCGAACATCGCCAGTACCGAGGCGGCGATGACGAGCCCCGTCCCCGTGCCGCCGCCGATGAAGTTGCAGGCGGCGCGCAAATCCCAATAGCGCTGCAGTCTCGGCCGGCCGCCGGCCGCGCGGTCGTTCTTCATAGCGCGAAGGCGTCCTTGTCCCACAGGTAATAGAAGCCCGGCCCGGTGCCGGCATCTTCGTGCATACGGAAATGCTTGTTCTCGCGGATGAGGCGGGAAACGCGGCTGTCCGGATCGTCGAGATCGCCGAAGGCCAGCGCGCCGGAGATGCAGGCGTTGACGCAGGCCGGGGTGGCATCCGGATCCTTGCCGGGTGTCAACCCGGCGGCGGTTCCGGCGTCGATTTTATCGACACAGAAATTGCATTTCTGCGCCACGCCGATCTTGCGCGGATCGAAGCGCGCCGCTTCCGCCGCCGTGGGCTCCGCGCCATAGGCGAACTCGGCGGCGTTGACCAGCGTGCGCGCCTCGTAGGGGCAGGCGACCGCGCAATAGAGGCAGCCGATGCAGAGATCGTAGTCGATATCGACGATGCCGTCGGCGCGCTTGTGCGTGGCGGTGGTGGGGCAGGCCGCGGCGCAGGCCGGCTCGTCGCAGTGCTGGCAGCCGGTGGGCACGAAGACGCGCTGCACGTCCGGGTAACTGCCCACTTCCATGTCGACCACGCGGCGCCATTGCACGCCGGGCGGCGTACCGTTGGCGAGCTTGCAGGCGGCGGTGCAGGTCTGGCAGCCGACACAGCGGCGTAAATCCGCCACCATCACATAGCGGGTCATGCGGCCGGTCCTTCGACAACGCGCAGCGACACGCGTACCAGATCGGAGCCGGAGCCGGTGGCGTCGGTCAGGTCGAGCGACATCGGCACCAGCGTGTTGAGGCTGGGGTAGTTCAGCTCCTTCGCGTAAGGCGTGGCCCAGTGTTCGAACTGGCCGGTGATGAGGATGGTGTCCGGCCTGATGCCTTCCACCAGCTCTGCGCGGCCGCGCGTGCTGGAGACGATGGAGCGCACCTCCACCCAATCGTCGCGGCCGATGCCGAGCTTCTCGGCGGTCTTGCGGTTGATCGCCACCCGGCCATGCGTGCGCAGATTGCCCGCTACCTCGTCCATCAACTGGATCGCGGCGTTGTTGCCGGTGGAGTGCTGCATGGTCTTGGTGGTCAGGCCCCAGAAAGGGAAATCGGCGGGATCGGCGCCGCTCTTCTTCAGGGCGTTGGTCCAGATTTCCGGCGTATCGTGCCAGCGCGGGATCGGCTCGTATTCGCCGAGCTGCTTGTCCCACCAATGGATCTCGCATTCGTGCAGGCGGCGGCCAAGCTCGATACCGGCGCGGGTAAGCCGCTCCTGATAGGGCAGCTCGAAGCGCAGGCCCTGATCGACCATCGTGGGATAGAGGTACCAGTCCTGGCGCGTGAAGGGCACGGTGTAGAAGCCGTGTTCGCGGAACCAAGCCAGATCCTTCACGTCCTTGCCGTCCGAGAACTCGGCGGTGGCGGCCTTGCACTCGGCGTCCCAGATTTCCTCGACGGTGTGCGGTTCATCCGTGCTGAGCGAGAAGTCGTAGGTTTCGCCCTTCAGCGCCACGCCACCGGCGCCGCGATTGAGGGCGGCGTTGTAGCGTTCGAGCAAGCCGGTGCGGCGGGCCAGTTCGGTGGCGATCCAGGTCATGTCGCGGGATTCGCCACACGGTGCCACTGCCGGCTGGCGCAGCGCCACGCCCTGATGATCCCAATACTGCTCGATGAACTTGGTGCCGCCCAGGCGGATGAGCTGCATGCTTTCCAGGTCGGTGGCATCGGGCAGCAGGATGTCCGCCATGTGGTTGGTTTCGTCGTGCGTGTAGGCGAAGGCGACGATGAAGGGCAACTTGGCCACGGTGTCCGCCAGCTCGGCGGTATTCCAGAACGAGATCGCCGGATTGGCGCGATAAAGGAACCACAGGTCGGGATAAGAAGGGCGCACCCAGTTGTCCGGCGCCTCGCGCACGAACATCCAGGCCAGATGGGTGGGGCCGAGCGCCTGGCTCCAGGCCGAATTGCCCACCAGCGGCACCAGCGTCTTGTGGGCGTTGCGCCCGCTGGGCCGCTGCTCCCACTTGCCGCGCCGCGTGGGATTGAAATTGTTGACCATGAAGCCATCCGGCCCCGGCTTGACGCTGGCCAAGCGATTGTCGTGCGGCTTGTTGAGGCGGACCGTGGTGCCGAGCGTGCCGCCGGGCACTTCCAGCGCACCGACCAGGCAGGCCAGCACGGTACGCGCCCACACGCAATCGAACGCGCCCCAGCCGTTGTTCACCGTCTTGCCGAGCGTGACGGCAACCGGGCGGAAGGGCAGGGTGCGCCCGTCGATCTCGATGGTCTGGCCGACGCAGGCATTGTCGAGATATTCGTTGGCGAGGTTGCGGATGCGCTGGGCCGGCACGTCGCAGATTTGTTCGGCCCAATGCGGCGAATAGGGCCGCATGGTTTCGGCCATGCGCGTGAAGGCTGTGGCCGCTTCGATCTCGCGATGCTGCCATTCCTCGTCATCGGCGCCCGTTTCGACGGCTTCGGCCACCGTGAAGCGGCCTTCGAGCGCGGGCACGGCGCCTTCGGTATCGAATTCCACGGCGCCGTTGGTGCGCTCGTCCCAGACGAGAGGTTTTTTGCTTTGCGGATGGCGCAGGAACCAGCCGTTCGGCCCGACCAGATAGGGCGAGGCCGTGCGGTCGCGCAGGAAAGGCAGGTCCAGCCGGTCGCGCGGCTGCTCGAACAGCAGCGTGTGGATCAGCGCAAACATCAGCGCGCCGTCGGTCTTCGGCTTGATCGGCACCCATTCGGCCGAGGCCGCGGCGGTGGGCGACAGATGCGGCTCGAAATGCACGCGCTTGATGCCGCGGATGCGGGCGTCGGCGTGGCGGCGCACGGCACAGACCCCGCCGGTGACTTCGACATTAGCGCCGAAGGAAAGAATGTAGCGGCAATGTACGGTGTCGGCGCAGACCGTGAAGCCGCGATGCCAGAACTCGCCGTAAAGATGTTCGGAATGCGTGCACTTCACGCCCTGGCCGGAGCCGAAGCTGAAATCCATCGGTCCCCAGGCCGAAAGAAACGCGGGCAGGGTGCCCATGTAGCTGGCCGGCGTGCCGCCGTGGCCGAAGCTGGCGGCGACGCGCGGCAGGCCCTTGTCGTCGATCATGCCGGCGTCGCGAATCTTCAACAGGCGGTCGGCGATGGTATCCAGCGCTTCGTCCCAGCTGATGGGCACGAATTTCGGATCCTGGTCGCGGCCCTTGAGCGGATTGGTCCGCTTCATCGGCGTGAGGATGCGGTGGGGATTATAGGTCTTCTGGATCAGGCCGAAGGCGCGCACGCAAACGCGCCCGCCCGCCGGATGAATCTCCGCCGCAGCGAAGTTGGGGCCGATCTCAGTGGCCACGCTGTTCTCGACCTTGACGGTGAGCAGGTCGGGGCCGGCCACGCAATTGTAGCAATAGCTGGGAACGGTGCGTCTGGTCTTCTCTGGCATCGGGTTCAATGCACGGCCTCCCTTTCGCGCAGCCGATGGCTATATTTTGTCATATGATATGATACAAAAATTAGATTAGCAACTTGATAAGTGAATTATATATTGCGGGCCGCATGGTGGCGGGTAAAAAAACCAATATCGGCAAAGATTGGGCTGCCCCATGCAGCGATATCTCGTCGCAGGTGCAGCTTGCATAGGTGATACTGGTTCTCATTTGTAAGCGTTTGCGGCTGAAACGCGGCCAAACAAGCAAGGATTCTGCGCTGGTCTATAATCCGCGTTCCCGACTAAGAGCTGTAATGTGATACAAAAAATTAGACGGTCATGTCAAAATGTGACATATTACGACCGATAACAGGACGGAGGAAAACCCGGGATGAAGGACACGCTGGTTGAAGGCGCCGGCTGCACGCGCCGTATCGTGATCGACAAGGCGCGCACCATCGATTTCATGGGCGAGGAAGGCCGGGTCTATGCCACGCCCGAACTGGTGCGCGACATCGAGATGACCTGCCGCGATTTCCTGCTCGAACATTGCGACGCGGGCGAGGATTCGGTCGGCACGCGGGTCGAGCTAGATCACATGGCGGCCACGCTGCTGGGCATGTGGGTCGAGATCACGATCAGCGTGGCGGAGGTGAAGGGGCGGGCGGTGTCGTTTGCGATCTCGGCGCGCGATGCGGTCGATACCGTGGCCAAGGGCGTGCACAACCGCTTCGTCGTCAACGTCGAACAGACCAAGGCGCGACTGAAAGCCAAGGCGGCCAAGGCGGCGGGAGCCGGGGCGTGAGCGGGCGCGCCCCGCGTTGATCCGGGAGGAGCCCAAGCCATGCGTGAGGTGCGGATACACGGGCGCGGCGGGCAGGGCGCGGTGCTGGCCTCGGCCATCCTGGCGGGCGCGCTGGTGGAAGAGGGCCGGCACGTCATGGCGATCCCGGCCTTCGGCTTCGAGCGGCGCGGCGCGCCGGTGGTGGCGTTCCTGCGCTTCGACGACAAGCCGATCCGCCGCGTCACCAACATCTACACGCCCGAGATCGTGCTGGTGATCGATCCCACAGTGTCGGCGTCGGTCAATGTGTTCGCCGGAACGCCCCAGGGCTCGACGCTGATTCAGGCGACGGCGAAAGAGGCCGAGGCGCTGGCGCTGCCGGCGCATCTGGCGCGCGTGGCGCTGTGCGATGCGGTGCATATCGCACTCGACATCTTCCGGCGCCCGATCACCAACACCATCATGCTGGGCGCCTTCGCGAGGGCCACGGGTCTGGTGTCGCCGAACTCGCTGATCAAGGCGTTGGAGCAGGCCGATTTCCGCGATGCCGGCCTCAAGCAGAACATCGAGGCGGTGCAGCGTGGCTTTGCGGAAACCCGCGTGCTGGAACTGGACGGAGCGGCGGCGGCATGAAGGGGCGCAACATCCCGGATAATCTTTGCGCCGTCGCGGTCGATTTGTCCGACATGCTGACCGGCGACTGGCGGGCGCTGCGTCCCGTCGTCGATCGCGACAAATGCGTCAAATGCGCGGTGTGCTGGCTCTATTGTCCGGTGCAGTGCATCCGCGAACACGCCACCTGGTTCGATGCCGATCTGAAAACCTGCAAGGGCTGCGGCATCTGTGCGCGCGAATGCCCGCAGCACGCCATCTTGATGGTGGAAGAGGCGGAGGTCTGACGATGGGCAAGACCGTGGTGATCGACGGCAACGAGGCGGCGGCCTGGGGCGCGGCGCTGTCGCGGCCGGACATGGTGGCCGTCTATCCGATCACGCCGCAATCCTCGCTGGTGGAATATCTGGCGGAGTTCATCGCCGACGGCCGCATGGATGCCGACCTGATGGACGTGGAAGGCGAGCACTCGGCGCTCTCGGTGCTGCATGGCGCCTGCCTGGCCGGCGCGCGCACCTATTCGGCCACCAGCGCGCAGGGCCTGGCCTACATGTTCGAGCCCTATTTCCGCACGCCGGGCCTGCGCCTGCCCATCGTGGTGTCGCTGGTGACGCGCGACGGCGTTTCGCCCACCTGCGTCTGGGGCGGACAGCAGGATGCCATGTCGGTCAAGGATATCGGCTGGATCCACATGTTCTGCGAGAACCAGCAGGAGATCTGCGACACCATTCCCATCGCCTACAAGGTGGCCGAGCACCCCGAGGTGATGCTGCCGGTAAATGTCAATCACGACGGCAATTACCTTTCCTATGGCGTGGCGCGCGTGGACCTGCCGGACCAGGAAGTGGTGAACGCCTTTCTGGGTGAGAAGGATGTCAACTGGCACGCCTGCCTCGATCCCGAGCGGCCGATGGCAGTCGATCCGCTCACCGGCGGTGCCACCGGGGCCGGTCCTTCGATGTTCGTGCGCTACCGCAAGGGCATTTGCGCCGGCATGCAGAACGCGCTCAGCGTGATCGAGGAGGCGCATGAAGAATGGGGCCGGCGCACCGGCCGCCATTGGGCGCCGCTGATCGAGAACTACCGCATGGACGACGCCGAGATCGCGCTCGTCACCATCGGCTCGATGACCGGCGCGGCCAAGGACGCGGTGGACGAGGCGCGGGAAAGCGGCGCGCGCGTCGGCCTGGTCAAGATCAAGACCTTCCGCCCGTTCCCGGCGGCGCGGATCGCTGAAGCATTGGCGGGCGTAAAGGCGGTGGGCGTGGTGGATCGCGCGGTCAATTTCGGCTGGAACTCGGGGCCCGTGTTTCAGGAGGTGCTGGCGGCGCTTTACGGCTCGGCGGCGCGCATGCCGGTGATGAGTTTCATCGGCGGTCTGGCCGGGGCGGACATCACCGTGGAGCATTTCGCACGCGTCATCGAGCGCACTCGGCGGCTGGCGGCGGGCGAGTTCGCCACCCAGCCAGTCTGGCTCAACGAGAACGATTGAGGCGCGCAATGCGGAAGACGAAATACCTCATCGTTGGTTCCTCCCATGCGGCGCTGGAGGCCTTGCGCGCGATCCGGCAGGTGGACGGCGACGGCGCGATGGCGATGCTGACGCGCGATGCCCATTTGCCCTATTCGCCGACCATCCTGCCTTATGTCGTTTCCGGCCGCTCGCCTGCCTCGCGCGTTCTGTTGCGCGACGAGAAATTCTTTGCGGAGAATGGCTGCACTTTCGTACCGAACGCGACGGCGACGGCGCTGGACGCCAACGCCAGGACGGTGGCGCTGGCCTCGGGCGAGACCTGGTATTACGAGAAGCTGCTGATCGCCACCGGCGCGGCACCGGCGATCCCGCCGATTCCGGGCCTCGAAAACGTCCGCTTCCATGTGCTGCGCTCGCTCGAGGATGCGCAAGCCTTGCGCGCCTCGATGCAGGGTGCGCGCCGCGCGGTGGTGCTGGGCGCCGGGCTGGTCGGCCTGCATGCGGCGGAAAATCTGGCCGAGGCCGGGCTTGTTGTCAGCGTCGTCGAAATGCAGGACCATGTCCTTGCCGGTTATTTCGATGCAACGGCCAGCACGCGCATCGAGGCGGCCTTCCGCGATCACGGGGTGACGTTGCATCTGGGCCGCAAGGCCGTCGGCATCGAGGGTGCGGGCGAAAGCTGCACTGTGCGGCTGGACGATGGCACGGGCATCGAGGCCGATTTGCTGCTGGTGGCGGTGGGCGTGAAGCCGGCGGTGGAGTGGTTGGCCGGTTCCGGTATCGCCATCAACAAGGGCGTGCTGGTGGATGATGCACTGCGCACCAACCTTCCCGATATCTGGGCCGCGGGCGACGTGGCCGAAGCGCGGGACTTCCACACCGGCAGCCCTTCGCTGATCGGCATCATTCCCACCGCGGTGGAGCAGGGCCGCATCGCCGGGATGGGCATGGCGGGGGACAGCTACCTCAAGCCGTACGCGGGCGGCGTGCCGGTCAACACCTTCCGCTTCTTCGGCCGCGTGGCGCTTTCCATCGGAAAGACGACTGAGGGCGGCGCCGAAATCGCCGAGCACGAGGCGCAAGGCTATCGCCGCGCGGTGCTGGCCGAGGGCCGGCTGATCGGCTTTTCGAGCGTGGACGAGCCTTTCGATGTCGGCGTCATGGGCGAGTTGATCCGCCGCCGCGTCGATCTTTCCGGCTGCCGCGAGTCCTTCCTCGCCCGTCCGCTGGAAACCGGGCGCCGGTTGATGAGCGAAGGCTGGAGGTGAAGATGGGCGCGTTCGATACCATCGCCTTCCATCCCGAGCGCTGCGACGGCTGCGGCGCCTGCATGACGGCCTGCAGCACGGCCAAGGGCGGCGCCAGCCGGCTCTCCATCGTGCCGGGCGCGGGCGATGGCCGCTTCGAGCTGGCGCTGTGCCGGCAATGCGGCGATCCCAGATGCGTCATGGTCTGCCCGGCGGGCGCGCTGTTCAAGGAAAGCGACACCGGCGTGATCGCCTGGGACGAGACGCGCTGCATCGATTGTCTGCTCTGCACGGCGGGCTGCGCCTATGCCGGCATTGCGCTGGACGACGCGAGCGGGCGCGTGAGCAAATGCGACACCTGCGATGGCGATCCGGCCTGCGTCAAGGTTTGCCCGACCGGCGCACTGGAATGGGTCACGGCAGGCGACATCTATCGCGATTACGGCGAGAAAGAGGATTTGTTCGTTCCAGGGCTTTCGGCCTGCCAGGGTTGCAATTCCGAACTCATCATCCGCCACGCCATGCGCAAGATCGGTCGTAATGCCGTGGTTGCGACGCCGCCGGGCTGCATCCCGGGCATGGGCTCGGTCGGCTACAACGGCAAGACGGGTTGCAAGGTGCCGGTGTTCCATCCGCTCTTGACCAACACCGCCTCGATGCTGGCCGGCATCCGCCGCCAGTACGACCGCACGGGCCGCAAGGACATGGTGGTGATGGCGCTGGCCGGCGACGGCGGCACCTCGGACTGCGGCTTTCATGCGGTGTCGGGCGCGGCCGAGCGCAACGAGAAAATTCTTTACGTCTGCGTAGACAACGAAGGCTACATGAACACCGGCATGCAGCGTTCCAGCACGACGCCGTTCGGCTCATGGACCTCGACCACGCCGGTGGGCGATCACATGCGCGGCAAGAGCCAGGATGCCAAGGATTTGCCGATGGTGATGGTGGCGCACAAATGCGCCTATGTCGCCACGGCCTCGACCGGCTACATGGACGATCTCTACGCCAAGCTCGACAAGGCGATCGCCGCTTCGTTCGAGGGCTTTTCCTACTTGCACATCTATTCGCCGTGCCCCACCGGCTGGCGCATTCCGTCCGACAAGGTGATCGAGGCCTGCCGGTTGAGCGTCGAAAGCAATTTCGTCACGCTGTGGGAATATACGCGCGAAAAGGGCTTGCACTTCACCCGCTCGCCGGACCGGCCGATCCCGGTTCAGGCCTATGTCGAGATGCTGGGGAAGTATCGCCACCTCAATGCCGCCGAAACGGCGCATATCCAGGCCAAGGTGGACGAGAAGGTGGCGCTGCTCCGTCAGCTAGCGGCGGCTTAGCCTTTCGGCCGCTTGTCGATCACGCGGGTCGCCTTGCCCTGCGAGCGCGGGATGGAGCCCTCGGGCTGGACCTTGACGGCCACGCTGATGCCGATCAGCGTCTTGATCCGGTGGGTGAGGAATTTGGCGGAGTCCGCGCATTCGTCTTCGCTGGCGCCCTCGCGACATTCCACGATTACCGCCACCTGGTCCATGCGGTCGGGCCGGCTGAGTTCGATCTGGTAATGCGGCGTGAAGGCCGGGCAGGCCAGCGCAATCTCTTCGATCTGGCTGGGGAAGACGTTGACGCCGCGCACGATCATCATGTCGTCCGAGCGGCCGGTGATGCGCGCCATGCGGCGCATGCTGCGCGCGGTGCCGGGTAGCAGCCGCGTCAGGTCGCGCGTGCGATAGCGGATGATGGGCATCGCTTCCTTGGTCAATGAAGTAAAGACCAGCTCGCCTTCCTGGCCGTCCGGCAGCACCGCGCCGGTCTGCGGATCGATGATCTCGGGATAGAAATGGTCTTCCCAAATCACCGGCCCGTCTTTGGTTTCCACGCATTCCTGCGCTACGCCCGGTCCCATGACTTCCGAGAGACCATAAATGTCGACGGCGTCGAGCGCGAAACTGTTCTCGATCTCCGCGCGCATGGCTTCGCCCCAGGGCTCGGCGCCGAAGATGCCGGCGCGCAGCGAACAGCGCCTTGCATCGACGCCCTGGCGCCGGAACTCGTCGAGGATCGCCAGCATGTAGCTCGGCGTCACCATGATGATATCCGGTCCGAAATCGCGGATGAGCTGAACCTGTTTTTCGGTCTGCCCGCCGGACATGGGAATGACGGTGCAGCCCAGCGCCTCGGCGCCGTAATGCGCACCGAGGCCGCCGGTGAAGAGGCCGTAGCCGTAGGCGACATGCACCTTCATGCCCGGCCGGCCGCCGGCGGCATGGATCGAGCGCGCCACCAGCCGGCTCCAGTTCTCGATATCGCGCTTGGTATAGCCCACCACCGTCGGCTTTCCGGTGGTGCCGGAGGAGGCGTGGATGCGCGCCAGCCGGCTTTCCGGTACGGCGAAGAAGCCGAAAGGATAAGCATCGCGCAGGTCCGCCTTGGTGGTGAACGGAAAGCGCGCCAGATCGCTCAAGCTGTGCAGATCGGAAGGATGGATGCCCGCAGCATCGAACTTGGCCTTGTACTGCGGGTTGCCTTCATAGGCGTGCTGCAGCGACCAGCGCAGCCTTTCGAGCTGCAGGGCCGCGATCTCGTCGCGAGATGCAGTTTCGATGGGATCCAGCCCGGTTGTGCTCATCTTCCTGTCCCTGATAGGCGGAAACTGCGAGGTCATTCAGTGCCCCTTGAATACTGGCTTGCGTTTTTCCAGAAAGGCGCTGACGCCTTCGCGATAGTCCGCGCTCTTGCCGAGGCGGCGCATCAAGTCGCGCTCGTTGTCCAGCTCTGTGTCCAGCGTCTTCAAGAGCGAGCCGCGAATCGCATGCTTGGTGGCGGCAAGGCCCAGCGTCGGGCCGTTGGCGAACCGCGCGGCCAGCGCGTTTGCTTCGTCCATCAGCGCCTCATCGTCCACGCATTTCCAGATCAGGCCCCAGTTTTCCGCCTTCTCGGCGGCGATGGGCTCGCCGGTGAGCGCCAGGCCCAGCGCCCGCGCTTGCCCCGCCAGCCGCGGCAGGATCCAGGTGCCGCCGGAATCCGGGATCAGCCCGATATTGGCGAAGGACTGGATGAACTTGGCGCTGCGTGCGGCGATCACGATATCGCAGGCGAAAGCGATGTTGGCGCCGGCGCCCGCGGCCACGCCGTTCACCGCGCAGATCACCGGCAGGTCGAGCCCGGTCAGGGTGCGGATCAGCGGGTTGTAATATTTCTCGACCGATTCACCCAGATCGACACTGTCGCCGCCGGGCGAGACGGCGCGATCGGCCAGATCCTGCCCGGCGCAGAAGCCGCGGCCCGCGCCGGTCAGGAGCAGCGCGCGCGCGTTGTCCTTGGTCTGGCGCAGCGCGCCGGCCACTTCCTCGTGCATCGCGGCGGTGAAGCTGTTCAGGCGTTCGGGACGGTTGAGGGTGAGCCGCGCGATCCCGTCGCTGATGTCGAACAGGATGGTCTGATAACCCAAGCGTCTTCTCCCGAAATTATTGTCGGTATCGTTGAAAGACAGAATGACCGGACGGCCAATTTATGGCAACCGGAATTTGTGCGCCGCATCTAGCCAATAGGTGCAGGGTCGGGCGCTCAAGGCGTGTTCATCGTCAAAAGATCGTAAGTTGCGACCGGCTCGCCATCGCGGTTCGTGACTTGAACCGCCCAGCGCACTTCGCCCATCGTGGCGTTGCGCACGGATTTGGACTTGACGGTGAGCGCGACCTGGATAGCGTCGCCGGCCTTGACCGGCTTGAGGAAACGCAGATTGTCCAGCCCGTAATTGGCCAGCACCGGCCCCGGCGCCGGATCGACGAACAGCCCGGCGGCGAAGGACAGGATCAGATAGCCATGCGCCACCCGGCCGCCGAACAGCGGATTGGCGCGCGCCGCTTCCTCGTCCATATGCGCGTAGAAATTGTCGCCGGTGAAACGGGCGAAGTGCTCGATGTCCTCCAGCGAAATCTCGCGCGGCGCCGTGGTGAGGGTGTAGCCGATCGGCAATTCGGACATTTTGAGGCGGAACGGATGGGTGCTCGCCTCCGTTTTCTCCGCGCCGGGCAGGAAGACGCCGACCGTTCCCGACAACAGGCGCGGCGAGCCTTGCAGGGCGGTGCGCTGCATGTAGTGCTTCACGCCGCGGATGCCGCCCATTTCCTCGCCGCCGCCGGCGCGGCCGGGCCCGCCGTGCACCAGCACGGGCAGGGGCGAGCCGTGGCCGGTCGATTCCGCCGCGCAATCGCGGTCGGCGAACAGGATGCGGCCGTGGAAGGCGCCGGCATTCAGCGCGATTTCGCGCGCCACCGCCGGATCATGCGTGAAGGCGCTCATCACCAGCGAGCCCTTACCGCGATTGGCCAGCGCGATGGCGTCGCCGAGATCATGATAGGGCATCAGTGTCGAGACGGGGCCGAAGGCCTCCACGTCATGCACCGCATCGGCGTGCCAGGGATCGTTGGTGCGCAGGAGGATGGGCGAGAGGAACGCGCCTTTCTCGGCATCGGCGTCTTTCACGGTCACATGGGCGGGATCGCCGAAGACGATCTCTGCGGCGCGTGACAATTCGCGGATTTTCGCGCGCACGTCCTGACGCTGGGCGAGACTAGCCAGCGCCCCCATGCTGACGCCTTCCGCACGCGGATTGCCGATCACCACGCGCGACAATCTTTCCTTTAGTGCCTGCTCCACCGCATCCAGATGCGCGGCCGGCGCGAAGGCGCGGCGGATGGCGGTGCATTTCTGCCCGGCTTTCACCGTCATCTCGCGCACGACTTCCTTGACGAAGAGATCGAATTCCGGCGTGCCCGGCGCGGCGTCCGGTCCGAGGATCGAGCAGTTGAGCGAATCGCGCTCGGCAATGAAGCGCACGCTCTCGCGCGCGATTACCGGATGCGAGGCCAGTTTCATCGCGGTATCGGCTGAGCCGGTGAAGGACACCACATCCTGGCAGGTCAAATGCTCGAACAGATCGCCCACCGGCCCGATCACCAGTTGGATTGCGCCTTTGGGCAGTACATTCGCGTCTATCAGGATGCGGAAGGCGGCTGCGGTCAGGTAGCAGGTGGCGCTGGCCGGCTTGACGATGGCCGGCACGCCCGCCAGCAGCGTCGGCGCCAGCTTTTCCAGCATGCCCCAGACCGGGAAGTTGAAAGCGTTGATGTGCACCGCCGCGCCTTGCAGCGAGGTGTAGACGTGCTGGCCCGCGAAGGTTCCCTTCCGGCCCAAGCTTTCCATATCGCCGTCGATCAGGATGCGGTCGTTGGGCAGTTCGCGGCGGCCCTTGGAGGCGTAGGAATAGAGCGTGCCGGCGCCGCCTTCGATGTCGACCCAGCTATCGGTTTTGGTGGCGCCGGTGTCATAGGAGAGGGCGTAAAGCTCCTCCTTGCGCGCCATGATCGCTTCGCCCAGCGTCTTCAGCATCGCCGCGCGTTCATGGAAGGTGAGGCGCCTGAGCGCAGGGCCGCCTACCTCGCGAGCGTGCCGCAGCATCGCCGCGGTGTCGACCGGCGCGCCGACAGTCGCCACCACGTCGCCGGTCACGGCCGATTGCAGTTCGCCGCTGGCACTTGCGAACGCGGTCCAACGATCTTCCGAATAGCTTGTCAGGTTCAACACGCGCATGTCCTCTCTGGCCGTTTTCGGTCTTGTTGCCGGGGCAGGCCGAACGCAAAATCGACCTGCACATCATTGGCATTTGCGATGGTTTATAATAGAACGGGCGGTCGGTCAATTCATGCGGCCGTGGTACGGCCGCAGCCAGATGAGGGAGCAAGGCGCGTGGCAGATGAGAACATGGAGGGCGCGCAGGCAGATGCGCTGGCGCGGCGGGTGGCCGAGACGCTGCTGGCGCAGGAGGGGACCGGGCCGGCCTGGGCGCTGCAACTGGAGGAGGTGCGCGAAGGCTATGCGCGTGTCTCGATGGTGGTGCGGTCCGATATGCTGAACGGCCATCGGATCGCGCACGGGGCGATGATCTTCGCGCTGGCCGACAGCGCCTTTGCCTATGCCTGCAATTCGCGCAACATGGCGACGGTGGCCCAGCATGCGTCCATTGCCTTCCTCAACGCCGGCCAGGCCGGAGAACGGCTGACGGCGGAAGCCGAGGAGTTGTCGCTGGTCGGGCGCACTGGCGTTTACCGCATGGTGGTGCGCGGTGAGGACGGGCGGACGGTGGCGGAGATGCAGGGCCTGTCACGCAGCCTCGGCCGGCCGGTTGTGGAGCCCGGCGGCAACTGAGAATTATTAATTGACCGGGCGTTCGAACTATTATATTATCGTGTTAACAAGAATGAGAGAGGGCGTGGTTATGTACACCACCGAGTTGCAGTCAGCACCGGGGCAGAAGGCGGGAATACCTGCGTCCGCCCCCGAAGATCCGGTAAAACTCGCCGCCTTTGAGGCGCGCGTGGCGGCGGACGAGTTTATCGAGCCCAAGGACTGGATGCCGGAAGCCTATCGCCGCACGCTGGTGCGTCAGATTTCCCAACATGCCCATAGCGAGATCGTCGGCATGCTGCCGGAGGGCAACTGGATCACCCGCGCCCCGACGCTGCGGCGCAAGGCGGTGCTGCTGGCCAAGGTGCAGGACGAGGGCGGCCACGGGCTCTATCTTTATTCGGCGGCCGAGACGCTCGGCGCCTCGCGCGAGGAGATGATCGACGCGCTGCACAGCGGCCGCGCCAAATACTCCACGATCTTCAATTACCCGACCCTCAACTGGGCGGACATCGGGGCCATCGGCTGGCTGGTGGACGGTGCGGCGATCATGAATCAGGTGGCGCTGCAGCGGACCTCCTATGGGCCTTATGCCCGCGCGATGGTGCGCATCTGCAAGGAAGAAAGCTTCCACCAGCGCCAGGGTTACGAACTGATGCTGGCGATGTGCAACGGCACCGCCGAGCAGAAGCGCATGGCGCAGGACGCGCTGAACCGTTGGTGGTGGCCGTCGCTGATGATGTTCGGCCCGCGTGACGACAACTCGCCGAACTCGGCGCAGTCGATTCGCTGGCGCATCAAGCGCGAGACCAACGACCAGTTGCGCCAGCGTTTCGTCGACGTGACCGTGCCGCAGGCCGAGTATCTGGGGCTGACGGTCCCAGATCCGGCGCTGAAATGGAACGAGGCGCGCGGCCATTACGACATCGGCGAGATCGACTGGGAGGAGTTCTACGCCGTGGTGCGCGGCGAGGGGATGACCTCGCTCGAGCGGATGAAGGCGCGGCGCGACGCCTGGGACGAGGGCGCCTGGGTGCGCGACGCCGCACAGGCCCATGCCGAAAAACGCCAGCGCCGCGCCGCGGCCTGAAGAGGGAAATGCCATGAACGACAATTCTTCAAGCAACGACAAGACCGGCGCAGACTGGCCACTGTGGGAAGTGTTCGTGCGCTCCAAGGGCGGACTGGCGCATCGCCATGCCGGCAGCGTGCACGCGGCGGACGCGCGCATGGCGATTGAGGCCGCGCGCGATACCTATACGCGGCGCATGGAAGGCGTGAGCTTGTGGGTGGTGCCTTCGGCCGCCATCACGGCCTCCGATCCGGGCGAGGCGGCGGCACTGTTCGAGCCGGCGGCCGACAAGGTCTACCGCCATCCGACCTTCTACGCGATCCCCGACGCCGTGAAGCATATGTGAGGACGGATGACGATGACCGCGACGTCCGAATCCCTGCTTGTTCCGTTTGCCCTGCGGCTCGGCGATGACGCGCTGATCCTCGGCCAGCGGCTGGGCGAATGGTGCGGCCACGCCCCGACCATCGAGGTCGATCTGGCGCTGACCAATCTCTCGCTCGACCTGATCGGCCAGGCCACGCTGTTTCTCGATTATGCCGGCAAGCTGGAGGGCAAGGGCCGCGATGCCGACCGCCTGGCCTTCCGGCGCGACGCCGTCGACTTCACCAATTGTCTTCTGGTCGAGCAGCCGAACGGCGATTTCGCGCAGACCATCGCGCGGCAGTTCCTCTATTCCACGTGGCAGCAGCTTTATCTGAACGCGCTGGCGGACTCGGCCGACGACACGCTGGCCGCCGCTGCCGTCAAGTGCGTCAAGGAAGTGGCCTATCATGCGCGCTTCGCCGCCGAATGGGTGGTGCGCCTGGGCGACGGCACCGAAGAGAGCCACCGCCGCATGAGCGCGGGGCTGGACTGGATGAGTCGCTTTGTCGATGAACTGTTTGAGATGGAAGAAGCGGACCGCGCACTGCTGGCCGCCGGCGCCGGCGTGGACAAGGCGGCTTTGCGCCCGGCCTGGGATGCCGAGGTCGCGCGCGTGTTAAAAGAGGCAATGCTTGAAGCCCTGCCGCAACGCCGCACGCTCACAGGCGGGCGGCTGGGCCGCCACACCGAACATCTCGGCCATATCCTGAGCGAGATGCAGTTCCTGCAGCGGGCCTATCCCGATGCGGTGTGGTGACGCCGTGGCGGGCACCGCTCCAGCAGAAATGATGCGCGCTGTCTGGGGCGTTCTTGCGGAGGTGCCCGATCCGGAAATTCCGGTGATCTCCATCGTCGATCTGGGCATCGTGCGCACCGTGACCGCCGAGCCGCCGCGCGTCACCATCACGCCGACCTACACCGGCTGCCCGGCGACGCAGGCCATCGAGCGCGCCATCCGCAATGCGCTCGATCAGGCCGGGTTTACCGATGTCGCCGTGGCGACCGCGATTTCGCCGCCCTGGTCCACCGATTGGATTTCCAACGAGGGCCGCCAGAAGCTGCGCGCCTTCGGCATTGCTCCGCCGCCGCGCGGCGACGGGCGCGGCCGCCTGACCGAAGAGAGGCCAGCCGTCTGCCCGCATTGCGGCTCGGAGGAGACCGAGGAAATCAGCCGTTTCGGTTCCACGCCGTGCAAGGCGCTGTGGCGCTGCCGCAGCTGCGCAGAACCGTTCGATCAATTCAAATGTCATTGAGGTTCGCCGATGTCCGCTGGATTTCATTCGCTCAAGATTGCCGAATTGCGGCAGGAAACGCCGGATGCAGTTTCGATCCGCTTTGACGTTCCGAACGAATTGCGGGATGCGTTTGCCTTTCGTCCCGGCCAGCACCTGACCCTGCGGCGCGAGATCGGGGGCGAAGAGGTGCGGCGCAACTATTCGCTCTGCGTCTCGCCGCTCGACGACGAGCTGCGCGTGGCGGTGAAGCGCACGGCCGGCGGGGTGTTCTCCAACTGGGCGAACGGCGAACTCAAGGCCGGGGATGTGCTCGATGTCATGCCGCCGCATGGCACCTTCAGCTACGCCTTCGATGCGGGCAAGGCGCGCAGCTATGTCGGTTTCGCGGGCGGCTCGGGCATCACGCCGATTCTCTCGCTCCTGAAGACGGCGCTGCTCAGCGAGCCCAAAAGCCGCTTTACGTTGCTCTATGCCAACCGCAACAGCCTTTCCATCATGTTTCTGGAGCAGATCGCCGCGCTCAAGGACCGCTTCCTCGACCGTTTGCAGGTCTTCCATTTCCTCGAAGAGGAGGAGGAAGAGATCGAGCTGTTCAACGGCCGGATCGATGCGCAGAAATGCGACACGATCTTCTCGCGTCTGGTCGATCCGGCAGCGATCGATGCGTTTTTCATCTGCGGTCCGGGTCCGATGATGGAAACCATCGAGGGCGTGCTGGAGGGCCGCGGCGTGGCGCGCGAGCGCATCCTGATCGAACGTTTCACCACCGGCGCGCCATCGGCAGCACAGGTCAAGGCCGCGGAGGCGCTTGTCGCCCGTGCTGCCCAGCGCAAGTTCACCGTGGAACTGGACGGCCGCCGCCGCCAGGTCAGCTTCGATGCCAAGGCCGGCAGCATTCTGGAAAGCGCGCGCGCTGCGGGGCTTTCGGCGCCGTTCGCCTGCAAGGGCGGGGTCTGCGCCACCTGCCGCGCCAGGATCGTTTCGGGCAGCGCAGAGATGAAGACCAACTACGCGCTGACGCCCGAGGAAGTGGCGCGCGGTTACATCCTGACCTGTCAGGCCGCGCCGACCAGCGACGATCTGGTGATCAGTTACGATCTCTGAGGCGTTTCAGGACGGCATCTTTGCTTCTGTCAGCCCGTCGAGCGCGATCGCGGCGGCCATGTCGGCGATGCGTTCGGGCGACACCGGGCCTTTGGGGTCCATCCAGATCGGCGTCCAGTTGATCATGCCGAAATAAAGCATGGCGGCGGGGCGCTTGAGTGCGGGCTGCTTGGCCAGTGCCGGCTGCAGTTCGCACAGCAGCTCCTCGACGATGGCAATGAGGCGCCGCTGCTCGTTGACGATCTTGCGCCGCCGCGGCGGTGGCAGGTGGACCAGGTCGTAGAGCAATACCTTGTGGTGGGCTGCCGCGCCGACATAGAGCGCCATCAGCGCGCGGGTGAGCGCAGCAAGCTTCTTGCGCACCGGCATGGCCTGCGCGACGACCTCGTCTGCGGCCCGCAGCAGGGCCTGGACGTGCGATTCCATCATGTCGAACAGGATGTCTTCCTTCGACGCGTAGTAATGATAGAGCAGCGATTTCGAGGTGTTGCAGGCCTTGGCGAGGTCGGCGATTGAGGCGCCCAGAAAGCCGCGCTCCGCATAGAGTTCGGCCGCCCGCTCCAGGATGGCTGCCCGGCGTTGTTCGTAGTCGGCCGCTTGTGTACGCGCCATGCTTTCCTCACTGACGGGCTTCGGCGGGAACGTCCCATCTGTGAAGAAAGGGGCAGATTCGGAAAAATGCAAGCCGCCGCCGCTGAACGGCGGCTTGCGATCAGATTTCGAATTCGGCCGAGAGCTCGCTGAGGTCCGGTACGCTTGCCCCGCCGGCAGGCCGGAACGGGATGCGGTCGCCGCGATAGAGCACGCCGATGTTGAAGCCATCGTCGGTCATGATTCGCCGCGCGGCACGGCCCGGATCGTCGGTGGCGGCGACGGGGGCCGGATGCACCAGGTCTTTCCATTTGCGCTCGTCCGGCCGGAAGGTGACGCATGGGCTGAGAATCTCGACGAACGAGAAGCCCGGATGCTGGATGGCTTCAGCCAGCACCTTGGCCGTCTCGTTGGGATTGCCCGAGAAGCAGCGCGCCACGAAATTGGCACCGGAGGCCAGCGCCACCACCAGCGGATGGAAGGGGCGAAGTCCCGTGCCGCCTGGCGACATGGCAGTATCCAGTTCCGGTTCGGTGGTGGGCGAGGGCTGGCCCTTGGTCATGCCGTAGATGTGGTTGTCCATCACCACGTAGGTCATGTCGATGTTGCGGCGGCAGGCGTGCAGGAAATGGTTGCCGCCGATCGAATAGCCGTCGCCGTCGCCGCTGGCCACGACCACGGTGAGGTCCGGCCGCGTCACTTTCAGGCCCGCCGCCAGCGCCAGTGAGCGGCCGTGAATGCCGTGAAAGCCGTAGCAGTTTGTGTAAGCCGGGATGCGCGAGGAACAGCCAATGCCGGAAATCACGGCAATCTGTTCCCGCGGCAGGCCGAGCTGCGCGAAGGCGCGGGTGAAGGCCATCAGCACATGATGATCGCCGCAGCCGGGGCACCAGATCGGCTTGACATCCGAGCGGTAGTCCGAAGCCTTGGCGGCGGGGCGGGGCTCAGCGTTCGGCATGGTCATTGTCCTTCCTTTAGGGCGCGGCAGATTTCCTGGGCCGTGATCGGCAGCGGTCCGGGCCGGTTGAGCGCCTGCAGGCGCACCGGAAAATCGTAATGGGCGCGTAGATAGCGATGGAACTGGGCGCCGTGAGTCTGCTCGACGACCAGAATGCGCGTCACGCCTTCGAGCGCCTTGGCCATCTGCCCGGGCCGCGTGGGCAGCAGCAGGCGCGGCGAGATCACGCGCGCGGCGATGCCCTCCGCCGCCAGCTGTTCGCAAGCCTCCCGCGCTGCGCCGGTGAGCGAACCCCAGGTCAGGATGGCAAACTCGCCGCTGCCTTCGACCGTGGCCCAGTGGTTGCCGTAATCGAAGCCGTCCAGCTTGTCGTGCCGCTTGTCGAGCTGGGCGAGGTGATGCTGGGCGCCGCTGGTGGGCGTGCCGGTTTCGGTGTGGGTGAGGCCGTCGGCGGTGTACTGGCAGCCGGGCGTGCCGGGAATCGCCATCGGGGAGACGCCGCCGGCCGCCAGCGCATAGCGCTTGTACGGTGTGCTGCCCGCCGCCGCCACGGCACGCTTGCCGACGAAGGCGATGTCCGCCGGGCGCTCGATCGAGGCGCGGGCCTGGCCCATGAACTGGTCGGACAGCACGATGGCCGGGGCCTGCAGCGCTTCGGCGAGGTAGGTCGCCCATTGGGTGGTGAACAGGCAATCGCCCACCGATTGCGGCGCCAGCACCAGATGCGGCGCGTCGCCGTGCATGCCGTAAACGGCGATGTTGAGATCGGCCTGTTCGGATTTGGTGGGGATGCCGGTGGAGGGGCCGCCGCGCATCACGTCCACGATGACGATCGGCACCTCGGCCGAAGTGGCGAGGCCCAGCGCCTCGATCATCAGCGACAGGCCCGGGCCGGAGGTCGCCGTTAGCGACGGCGTACCGCCATAGGAGGCGCCGATGATCATGTTGACTGCCGCCAGCTCGTCTTCGGCTTGCAATAACAGGCCGCCGACCTTGGTTAGATTCGGCGCCATCCATTCGAGGATTTCTGTGGCCGGAGTGATGGGGTAGGCGGCGGCGAAGCGAATGCCGCCGCGCAGCGCACCAAGGCCGGTCGCCTCATTGCCGGAGAGCAGCCAGCGGGGCGATTCGCTGGCCTCGGGCAGGGTGAGCCGGGCTCCGAATTCGATGCCGGCGGCGGCGCTGAAGCCGATCTCGATGCCGGCACAACTGGCGGCGATGGCGGCAGCGCCTTTCTCCGAGAGAAATTTCCCGATCGCGGCAGTGAGCTGATCGAGGCCGAGGCCCATCAAACGTCCGGCCAGCCCAAGGGCGATCATGTTGGGGCGGCCGCCTTCCACGGCCTTGGCCATCTCCGTCAGCGGCAACTCCATGATGCGGGCGCCAGAAGCGGTGACCAAAGGCGGCGGCTCGGTGCCTTCCGGATCGCCGATCACCAGCGTGCCGGGGCCAACCTTGAGTTCGGCGCCGAAACGCTCGGCATTGACCCAGTCGATGCCGATCAGCAGATCGAGCCGGTCCGCCGCGCTTTCCACGGGATGGCTCGCCAGGCGGAGCAGCGCCGCGGCCTCGCCGCCGCGGATTTGCGGACCCAGAGTGCGGGTCAGCAGCCCATGCAGGCCCGCTGCGCAGGCTGCTTCGAGCAGGACATTGCCGGTGGTCAGCGCCCCGGCACCACCGCTCCCCACAAAGGCGATCGCCACCCCGGATGGCACAGTCCCGGTCGCTTTTTCCATCGTCTCCGCCCTTCTTAAATCGGTATTACGTTACTAAAATAGATTTTTTGGACGATCTTTGATCCAGATCAAAGCGGGCAGCTACGACCTTCCGAACAATGCAAAACAGTAATTCTTTACCGAATTAGAAATCCGGGGGAGGACGGCATGGCCTTGACGCCGCAGCGCTGGATGATGACGGAGCCCGGCAAGCCGCTGGAGCTGCAAGGCTTCGAGCTGCCGACCCCTGCGCCCGGCGAGGCCGTGATCGAAATCGCCGGCTGCGGCGTCTGCCATACCGACCTCGGCTACTACTATGACGGCGTGCGCACCAAGCACGCGCTGCCGCTGGCGCTGGGCCATGAAATCAGCGGCCGCGTGATTGCGGCCGGTTCCGGCGCGGAACGCTATCTCGACCGCCTCGTCATCGTTCCGGCTGTCATTCCCTGCGGCGAATGCGATGCCTGCAAGCGCGGCAAGGGCACCATCTGCCCCAATCAGAAGATGCCCGGCAACGACATCCAGGGCGGCTTTGCGACTCACATCGTGGTGCCGTCGCGCGGCCTCTGCGTGGTGGACGAGGCGCGCCTTGCCGCCGCCGGACTGGAAGCGGCGGACCTGTCGGTGATCGCCGACGCGGTGACCACGCCCTATCAGGCGGTCAAGCAGGCAGGCGTGGGCCCTCGCGATCTGGTGGTGGTCAACGGCGTGGGCGGGGTGGGCGGCTATGCCGTGCAGATCGCCGCTGCGAAGGGTGGCACGGTGGTCGCCATCGACGTGAACGACGAGAAACTCGCTGCCGTCTCTCAATACGGCGCCGCGTTGACCATCAATGCCAAGGGCAAGAGTGCGCGCGATATCAAGGGCGCAATCGCCGCCTTCGCCAAGGAGCGCGGCCTGCGCCAGAGCGAATGGATCATCTTCGAATGCTCGGGCACGCGGGCTGGGCAGGAAACGGCCTTCGGCCTTCTCAACCACGGCGCCACGCTCTGCGTGGTCGGCTTCACGATGGACAAGCTCGAGCTGCGACTCTCCAACCTGATGGCGTTTCACGCGCGCGCGCTGGGCAACTGGGGCTGCGTGCCGGAGCTTTATCCCGAGGCGCTCGACCTGGTGCTGGACGGCAAGGTCAAGATCAAGCCGTTCATCGAGCGCCACCCTCTCAGCGAAATCAACCAGGTGTTCGAGGCGGCGCATCACGGCGCCCTCAAGCGCCGCGCGATTCTCGTTCCGGCCCATTGAACGGACGACTCACAGGAGTGCGAAGATGACAGGCAATTCCGCGAACCAGGCCCCGAAGGATCACGCCCTGATTCCGGCGGCGATGTGGCAGGACGTCTGCAAGGGCGTGCGCTACGAAAAGCGGCCGGTGCTGGGTAGCGACGGCAAGCCGGTCGGCGGTCTCTACAACGCCTGGATCACGCTCGACAATCCGAGCCAGTTCAACTCCTACACCACCGACATGGTGAAGGCCGTGATCTTCGCCTTCCGCGAGGCCAGCCAGTCGCGCGATGTGGTGGCGGTGGTTTTCACCGGCGTGGGCGACAAGGCCTTCTGCACCGGCGGCAACACCAAGGAATACGCCGAGTATTACGCCGGCAATCCGCAGGAATATCGCAGCTACATGCGCCTCTTCAACGACATGGTGTCCGCGATCCTGGGCTGTGACAAGCCGGTGGTCTGCCGCGTCAACGGCATGCGCGTGGGCGGTGGCCAGGAAATCGGCATGGCCTGCGATTTCTCCCTGGCGCAGGATCTGGCGCGCTTCGGCCAGGCCGGGCCCAAGCACGGTTCGGCCCCGATTGGCGGCTCGACCGATTTTCTGCCGGTGATCATCGGTGCGGAGCGCGCGATGGCGGCCTGCGTGCTGTGCGAGCCGTTCTCCGCGCATGAGGCCTATGCGATGGGCATGCTGACCGGCATCGTGCCGGCGCTGAAGGTGGATGGTGCCTTCGTCGCCAATCCGCTGGTCGAGACGGCGCGCACGGTCGATGCGTTCGGCCGCCCATGCCTCGGCAAGGCGAAAACTGGCGACGCGCTGAAGGATGGCCAAGCGCTGCTGAAGCGCGGCACCGTCGATCTCGGCCTGCTGGACGAGGCCGTGGAAGGGCTGTGCACCAAACTGCTCTACACCTTCCCCGATTGTACCACCAAGACGGTCGCGGAACTGCGCAAGCCCAAGCTCGATGCCTGGAACCGCAACAAGGAAAACTCCCGCGACTGGCTCGGCCTCAACATGATGACCGAAGCGCGCGCCGGTTTCCGCGCCTTCAACGAGGGCACGCGCGAGACCGGCCGCGAGATCGATTTCGTCAAGCTGCGCCGGGCGCTGGCGGCCAATACGCCGTGGACGGACGAACTCACCAATTCCATCCAGCCCGGAGCGGCGAAATAATGAGCACGCCGCTCAAAAGCTGGTTCGAGTCCGAGGGCAGGCTGCTCCGCCTGCGCCTGTCCCGGCCCAAGGCCAATTTGATCGACGCGGCGATGATCGCGGCGCTGTCCGCCGCGCTCGGCGAGCATTTGGGCAAGCCCGATCTGGGCGGCGTGCTGCTGGATGCCGAGGGCCCGCACTTTTCCTTCGGCGCCAGTGTCGAGGAACACATGCCGGACCAGTGCGCGGCCATGCTCAAGGGCCTGCACACGCTGATCCTGCAGATGGTCGAGTCCCCGGTGCCGATCCTGGTCGCCGTTCGCGGCCAGTGCCTGGGTGGCGGCCTGGAGGTCGCGCTGGCCGCGCACCTGATGTTCGTGGCGCCGGATGCGGCGCTGGGCCAGCCGGAGATGAAGCTCGGTGTCTTCGCGCCGGCCGCGTCCTGCCTGTTGCCGGAACTGGTCGGTCCGGCGCGCGCGCTCGACCTGCTGCTCTCGGGCCGCAGCATCACGGGCGGCGAGGCGGCGGCGATGGGACTGGCCATCCGGGCCGACGACCCCGAAGCGGCGGCGCTTGCCTATTTCACCGAGCACCTCGCGGCCAAGAGCGCCAGTTCGCTGCGCTTCGCCGTGCGCGCGGCGCGCTTCGATTATGCCGCGCGCGTGCGCGCCAAGCTGGCCGAGGTGGAGCGGCTTTATCTCGACGAACTCATGAAGACACACGACGCCGTGGAGGGCCTTGAGGCCTTTACCGGAAAGAGGGCTGCGCAATGGCAACATCGCTGAAAGAATCGAAACTCGCCGACATCGTGAGCCGCGCGCAGGCGCTGTTCGATGACTTGTCCTTCACCGCGGCGCGGAAGTGGAAAGAGGCGGCGCCCGGCCGCAAGGTGGTAGGCTACCTGCCCATCTACGTGCCGCGCGAGCTGATCCATGCGGCGGGGATGCTACCGCTTGGTGTCGTCGGCGGCGGCGACCAGCTCGAAGTCATCCACGGCGACGCCTTCTACCAGAGCTATATCTGCCGTATCCCGCGCTCCACCATCGAGCTGGGCGTTTCCGGCCGGCTCGATTTCGTGGACGGCATGCTGTTCCCAT
Organism: Alphaproteobacteria bacterium; assembly: GCA_018971835.1. GTDB lineage: Bacteria > Pseudomonadota > Alphaproteobacteria > Micropepsales > Micropepsaceae > Rhizomicrobium. The sequence goes on along the minus strand of JAGWZW010000018.1, from coordinate 2,214 downwards.
CGATCTGCGACGTCATCCGCAACCTCTCGGGCATGTGGAAGATGATGTTCCCAGAGGTGTACGTCCGTTATTTCGACGTGCCGCAGAACTACAAGGACGAGATCGGCGGCAACTACTACATTCAGGAGCTGCGCGAGCTGCTGGAGGCACTGGGCGAGATGCGCGGGCGACCGGTGACCGACGACGAGCTGCGTGCCTCCATTGCCGTCTATAACGAGAACCGCACGCTGGTGCGCGAACTCTATGCACTGAGGGCCGAGCGGCCTTGGCAGGTGCCGGCAGCCGAAGCCTATCTGATGATGCGCGCCGGGCTGGTGTTGCCGGTCGAGGAGCATTCGGCGCTGCTGCGCGACTACATCGCCGCGGCGAAAAGCGAAGAGCGGCCACGCCGCGACAATTGCCGCGTCGTGCTGACCGGCGTGTTCTGCGAGCAGCCGCCGCTCAACCTCATCAAGTCACTGGAACTGGCCGGCTGCTACGTGGTGGACGACGACCTGCTGCTGGTGACGCGCTGGCTGGTGGGCGATGTGACGACCGAGGGCGATCCGCTGGAGAACCTGGCGCGGGCCTTTCTGCATCAATCCTCCTCCACGGCAGCCAAATACGAACCGGATCTGGCCGAAAAGGGCCAGCATCTGGTGCGCGCGGTGCAACGCACCAAGGCCGAAGGCGTAATCTTCGCCTGCCCGAGCTTCTGCGATCCGGCGCTGCTGGACCGGCCGATGCTGCAGCGTGTGCTCAAGGCTGCGAACATTCCCTACATCGCCTTCAAATACGCGGAGAACTCCGGCCAGATGCAGCCCATCCGCGAGCAGGCGGGCACCTTTGCCGATTCGATCAAACTATGGAGCGGAGCATGACGGTAATCGTCACGCCGAGAGGCGCACCAGCAAAGCAGGTCGCAAAAGACGACTCGATGCTGAAACAGAAGCAGATGATGGCCGCGCATTACGAGCGGCTGACCAGCGCGCCCGAAACCGGCGAGAAGGTGGTTTCCACCTTCGTGCCGGGCAATCTCAACGAACTGGTAAAGTGCTTCGACCTGGTGAACAACCTGCCGGAGGTCAACGCTATCCAGAGCGGGCTGCGCAAGCAATCGGGCGCCTACGTTCTGGAAGCCGAGAAGATCGGCCATTCCGAAGACGTCTGCACCTATGTGAAGTCCGACATCGGCATGATGGCCAAGGGCAATATCGGGCCAAACGGCAAGAAGCTGCCCAATCCCAACGCGCTGCTGCTGTCCTATACCGGCTGCTTCACCTTCATGAAGTGGTTCGAGCTGCTGCGCGAGCAGTACCAGTGCGAAACGATCATGTTGCACACCCCTTACATGGGCGACGGCAAGATCACCAAGAACATGATCGAATACATGGTCAAGCAGCTCAAGGAAGAGGTCATCCCCAAGCTGGAACGGATTTCCGGCGTCAAGTTCGACATCGACCGCTTGCGTGAATACCTGAAGAAGTCCGCCAAGGCCGAAGACGATCTGGTGGCCGTGCTGCAGAGCGCGAAGAACAAGCCGTCGCCGATCGACGCCTATTTCGGCGGCATCTACTATATCGGCCCCATCTTCGGGGCCTTCCGCGGCACCGACGACGCCATCGATTACTACCGGTTCTTGCGCGCCGAAGTCGAGGAACGTGTCGCGGCCGGCAAGGGGCCGATCACGCCCGACGGCGACATGGGCAAGGAAAAATACCGCCTGGTAGTCGAAGGTCCGCCAAACTACACCAATTTCCGCCAGTTCTGGAAGATGTTCTATGACGAAGGCGCGGTGGTGGTGGCCTCCAGCTATACCAAGGTCGGTGGCGTGTACGATCTGGGCTTCCGCCACGATCCCGACAAGCCGCTGGAGACGCTGGCCGAGTATTGCCTCGGCGTCTATACCAACCGCAACCTGCCGATGCGCATCGACATGCTGGCCAATTACATCGAGGAATACCAAGCCGACGGCCTGCTGATCAATTCGATCAAGAGCTGCAACAGCTTCTCCGCCGGCCAGCTGCTCATCATGCGCGAAGTGGAAAAGCGCACCGGCAAGCCGGCGGCCTTCATCGAATCCGATCTGGTCGATCCGCGCTATTTCTCGGCGGCCAACATCAAGAACCGGCTGGAGAGCTATTTCCAGATGATCGAACAGAAGCGCAGCGGCGCGGCGCTGGAGAGAGGCGCGGCATGAAAACCTTTGTCGGAATCGACCTGGGGTCCACCACC
>JAGWZW010000161.1 GCA_018971835.1 Alphaproteobacteria bacterium | reverse complement strand
GAGCAGAGCTTCGAGGCGACGCTGGAGTATTTGAAAACACGCACGCAGTTCGGCCAGTTGATTGGCTCGTTCCAGGCGCTGCAGCACCGCGCGGCCAAGATGTACACCGATCTCGAAATGACGCGATCCTGCGTAGAAGCGGCGCTAGTCGCCATCGACAAAGGCGCCAGGGACGTGCCCGCGCTCTGCTCGCTGGCCAAGGCCAAGGCGTCGGAGCTGGCGCATCTGGTCTCCAACGAGATGGTGCAGATGCACGGCGGCATCGGCATGACCGACGCGCACGACGCCGGGCTTTATCTGAAGCGTGCACGGGCGACAGAGGCGACCTTCGGCGGCGCCGCCTTCCATCGCGACCGCTATGCCACGCTGATGGGCTATTAGGAAATCAGCCGCAGGTAGCGCACCGGCTTGCCGGCCACCAGCGCCTCGGCTGCCCGCAGGATGCCCGCCACGTCGATGCCGTGGTGGGCATAAAGCTCGGCGATGCGGCCGGACTGCCCGAAGTGCTCGACGCCGAGCGATGCCGTGCGATGGCCGTGCACACCGCCGAGCCACGACAGCGTGGCGGGATGGCCGTCAATCACCGTGAGGAGGCGCGCGAAGGCAGGCAGCATCGCCAGCAGCTTTTCGGCATGGCTTTGCGCCTGCGCCAGCCCCCTCATGCGCGCGCGGCCCGCTGCCTGCCAGCCGGCGTTGAGCCGGTCGGCAGAGGTGACGGCCAGCACCGCCACGTCGCGGCGGTCCTCGGCCAGGAAGCCGGCGGCGGCGATGGCCTCCGGCGCCACCACGCCCTGATAGGCGATGCAGATCTCGCAGTTCGGCCCGGGCGGGCGCAGCCAGTAGGCGCCGTCGATGATGTCCCTCTTCTGCGCGGTGTCGAGCGCGCGCTTGGGCTGCTCCAGCGGCCGTGTGGAGAGGCGCAGGTAAACCGCGCCGCCGGTCTCGTCGCGCAGCCAGTTGGTTTCTTCCTCGCCCTTGCCGTCACGCTGGATGTAGTCGAATGACCAGCCGAGGATGGCGGCCAGTTCGTCCACGAAGGCGGGCTCGAAGCTCGCCAGCCCGTCTTGCGCCAAGCCGATCAGGGGCGTGCCAATGGACTGGTGCGCGCCGCCTTCGGGCGCCAGCGTGACGCCGGAAGGCGTCGCCACCAGGATGAAACGCGCATTCTGGTAGCAGGCATAATTCAGGGCATCGAGGCCGCGTGCGATGAAGGGATCGTAGAGCGTGCCGATGGGAATCAGCCGCTCGCCGAACAGCGAATGCGACAGCCCGAGCGCCGCCAAGAGCGTGAACAGGTTGTTCTCGGCGATGCCAAGCTCGATATGCTGGCCCTTCGGCGACAACGCCCAGCGATAGGTGGACGCGATCTTCTCTTCCTTGAAGCGGTCCTCGGCGGTGGCGCGATCGAAGACGCCGCGGCGGTTCACCCAGCCGCCGAGATTGGTGGAGACCGTCACATCCGGCGAGGTGGTGACGATGCGGTCCGCCAGTTCGGTATTCTCGCGCGCCAGATCGAACAGGATGCGGCCGAAGCCCTCCTGGGTGGAGATTTCCTCGGCCCTCGGCAGCGGCAGTTCTGCCGGCACTGCCAGGTGCGCGGCGTGGAACCGGCGCGAGCCCTGCGCATTGAACGGCACGTTCTTCAGGAAGCGTTCAAGTTCGGCGGCGTCATGCGACAGGCCCTCGAAGCGGTCCCACTCATGGCCTTCGCGGATGGCCATGCGGGCGCGGAAGGTCTCCATCTGCGCAGGCGTCATCAGGCCGGCGTGGTTGTCCTTGTGGCCGGCCAGGGGCGTCGCCATGCCCTTGATGGTGTAGGCGATGAAGCAGATCGGCCGGTCGTGATCGATGCCGTTGAAAGTTTGGAGCAAGAGGTCGAGATCGTGCCCGCCGAGATTGCACATCAGGTCGGAGAGCGCTTCGTCGTCCAGATCGTCGATCAGCCGCCCCACGGGCGAATTGCGGCCGAGATCGGCATGAAGCCGTGCCCGCCAAGCCGCGCCGCCCTGATAGGTGAGGGCGGAATAAAGATCGTTGGGCGCCTGGTCGATCCAGTCCTTCAGTGCCTCGCCGCCGGGCCTGGCAAAAGCCTGCTCCATGCGGCGGCCGTATTTCAGCACCACCACATCCCAGCCCAGCGCACGGAACATGGCTTCGAATTTGGTTTCCAGCCCTTCGCGGATCACGCCGTCGAGGCTCTGGCGATTGTAATCGACGATCCACCAGGTGTTGCGCA
>JAGWZW010000101.1 GCA_018971835.1 Alphaproteobacteria bacterium | reverse complement strand
CCATGACCGTGATCGAACAGGCTGTCCCGCTTCCGCGCAGAAAGGCCCGCCGCCCGCAGGGTTCGCTGGCTTACGTGCTGCGCCGGCTGTCCCAGAAAGGGAAACTCGGGAAGGTCTTTGTCGAGCGGCTGACCGAGCCGCTGCATCTCAACATCCTCTCGCTGTTCGTGGCGGCCTTCGGCTCCTACCGCCTGAAGGTGGCGTTCGACCTGATCGTGCGCCAGCAATATGCCTTTCCCATCCTGTTCGCCGCCGACGAGGCCAGGAAGCACGGCTACAAGAAGGTCACCATCGTCGAGCTGGGCGTGGCTTCGGGCGCGGGCCTGCTCACCATGTGCCGCATCGCCGAGCGCACCACCAAGGCCACCGGCATCGAGTTTCGCATCGTCGGCTTCGACGGCGGCAAGGGCATGCCCCCGGCCGTCGATTACCGCGATCTGCCGGAACTGTTTCAGGAAGGCGATTTTCCCATGATCGATTTCGCGGGCCTGAAGCGCGCGCTGCCCGCCAATGCCGAGCTGATCATCGGCGATGTGGCGCAAACCGCGCCGGCCTTCGCCAAAACCCTGAGCGCCGAGGCGCCACTGGGCTTCGTGGCGGTGGATGTTGATTACTACTCCGCGGCCAAGGCGGCGCTGCCGATCCTCACCGGCGCGCCGGTGGCCTATCTGCCGGTGGTGCCGGTCTATCTGGACGATATCGCCGAATACGGCTCCAGCGACTTCACCGGCGAATTGCTGGCCGTCAGCGAGTTCAACGCCGAAAACCAGATGCGCAAGATCGCGCCGTTCAACTTCCTGCGCTCGCGCCGCATCTTCAAGAACACCCAGTGGATCGACCGCATGTTCGCCGCCCAGATCCACGATCATCCGTACCGCTCGCCCGCCTACAAGCGCACCACGCAATGGGTGCTGGGCAACGAGTACCTCTGAGCAATTCCAGCAAAAGTGCAGCGCGGCTTTGCGTCCGGAATAGCGAAAGAACAACAGACATTTGCAATCGGGCCGGGCATTTGGCAGAAGCCCGGCCGGAACAGCAGATGTGCCCGCGGCGTGGCTGCGGGGCGAAAAGCGGCATGAGCAGAAAAAAGAAGGGCGATCCGGTTCACGGCTGGGTCGTGATCGACAAGCCGGAGGGCATCACCTCCACCCAGGTGGTGGGGGTGGTCAAGCGCGTCTTCAACGCCCAGAAGGCCGGCCATGCCGGCACGCTGGACCCGATGGCCACCGGCGTCCTCGCCGTGGCGCTGGGCGAGGCGACCAAAACCGTGCCTTACGCGATGGATGCGGAGAAGACCTACCGCTTCACCGCCTGCTGGGGCGAGGCCCGCGACAGCGACGATACCGAGGGCGCGGTCATCGCCACCTCGGAGGTCCGCCCCAGCCGCGAAGAGATCGAGGCAGCCCTGCCGGGCATGGTGGGCGAGATCAGCCAGGTGCCTCCCGCTTATTCGGCCATCAAGGTCGGGGGCGAGCGGGCCTATGACCTGGCGCGGGAGGGCGAGGCGGTCGAGCTGCAGCCGCGCCCGGTGGAAATCTACGAAGCCCGGCTGGTTTCGCTCCCCGATGTGGACCATGCCGAGTTCGAAATCCATTGCGGCAAGGGCACTTACGTCCGCGCCTGGGTGCGCGACCTGGCCCGGAAGCTGGGCACCGTGGGCCATGTCTGCCAGCTCCGGCGGACGCAGGTGGGCGGTTTTCGGGTGGAGGACGCAATTGGGCTGGAAACCCTGAAGGGTTTACTGCATAGTCCCGCCGCTTTTGAGCACCTGAAGCCCCTCTCGACCGCGCTGGACGGCATCCCGGCGCTGGCCGTGACGGGCCCGGACGTAGTTCGCCTCCGTAGCGGCAATCCTATCCTCTGCCGGGCGAACCTGTTCACCCGGCTGATGGAAGAAGCCGGCGAAGACGACGACCTTCAGGGGCTCACGGTCTATCTTTCCACTGCCGCGGGCGAGCCGGTTGCGCTGGCCGAACTCGTGGAAGGGGAGCTGAGGCCGTTTCGTGTGTTCAACTTTGGATGACCGAAGAGAAACCCATGTCTATCACTGCCGAACGCAAACTGCAGCTCATCAACGACTATGCGACGAAGCCGGGCGATACCGGCTCGCCGGAAGTGCAGGTGGCCGTGCTCTCCGAGCGCATCGCCAACCTCACCGAACACTTCAAGACGCACAACAAGGACAACCATTCGCGCCGCGGCCTGATCAAGCTGGTGTCGCAGCGCCGCCGGTTGCTCGATTATGTGAAGGCCACCGATCGGACGCGGTATGAATCGCTGATCGGCCGGCTGGGTCTGAGGCGCTGAGGGCGCTTCGTTTCCTGCCCGTCTGTGCTTCGCGCGAGGCCGCGGGGATGCGTTCCCCACGGCCTTGCCGCTTTTGTATTTTCTGAGCAATCCGCTCAGGCCACTGCCGGTACTTCCGCAATGGTGCGAAAGGCCGGCCTTCCGGCTCCAGCAATGAGGCGGAGCCCCCAACACCCCGGATGCAATCCGGCTTCCGGGAACGAAGGAAAGAAAAATGTTCAATATCGTTCGTGAAGAACTCGACTGGGCCGGGCGCAAGCTCGTGCTCGAAACCGGCCGCGTGGCGCGCCAGGCCGATGGCGCGGTGTGGGCCAGCTATGGCGAGACTGTGGTGCTGGCCACCGTCGTCGGTGCGCAGGAACCCCGGGCCGGCATCGATTTCTTCCCCCTGACCGTGAACTACCAGGAGAAGTTCTTCGCCGCGGGCAAGATTCCCGGCGGCTACTTCAAGCGCGAAGGCCGCCCCACCGAGCGCGAGACGCTGATCTCGCGGCTGATCGACCGGCCGATCCGCCCGCTCTTCGCCGAAGGCTATCGCAACGAAACGCAGGTGATCGTCACCGTGCTCAGCCACGACCTGGAGAACGATCCCGACGTGCTGGCGATGGTGGCGGCTTCCGCGGCGCTCACCCTTTCGGGCATTCCCTTCAAGGGGCCGATCGGCGCGGCGCGCGTCGGCTACATCAACGGCGAGTTCAAGATCAATCCGCAGATCGACGAGATGCCGCTCAGCGCGCTCGAACTGGTGGTGGCGGGCACCGCCGATGCGGTGCTGATGGTCGAATCCGAAGCCAAGGAGCTGCCCGAAGACGTCATGCTCGGCGCGGTGATGGCCGGCCACAAGTCCATGCAGACCGTGATCGACGCCATCATCCGTCTGGCCGAGAAGGCCGCCAAGGAGCCGCGCGATATTCCGGTCGACGAAAGCAAGGCGTCGTATGAGGCCATCAAGGCTTTCGCGGCCGCGGACCTCACCGCGGCCTTCAAGATTCCGGAAAAGTTCGTGCGCCGCGACAGGATCGCGGAAATCCGCACCCGCGCGGCCGCCGAATTCACTGGCGAAGGCGAAGGCAAGCTGACGGACAGCAAGTTTAAGGGGCTGTTCCATGATCTCGAAGCCGAGGTGATGCGCTTCGCCGTGCTCGATACCGGCATCCGCATCGACGGGCGCAACACCAAGACGGTGCGTCCGATCGTGGCGCAGGTCGGCACGCTGCCGCGCACGCACGGCTCGGCCCTCTTCACCCGCGGCGAGACGCAGGCGCTGGTAGTGGCCACGCTGGGCACCGGCGAGGACGAGCAGTTCGTCGATTCGCTCGAAGGCACCTACAAGCAGAACTTCATGCTGCACTACAACTTCCCGCCCTATTCGGTGGGCGAAACAGGGCGCATGGGCTCGCCGGGCCGCCGCGAGATCGGCCACGGCAAGCTGGCGTGGCGCGCGGTGCATCCGATGCTGCCAGGCAAGGACGAGTTCCCCTACACCATCCGCGTGGTGTCGGAGATCACCGAATCCAACGGCTCCTCCTCGATGGCCACGGTGTGCGGCACCTCGCTGGCGCTGATGGATGCCGGCGTGCCGCTCAAGGCGCCCATCGCCGGCATCGCGATGGGCCTGATCCTCGAAGGCGAGCGCTATGCCGTGCTCACAGACATCCTGGGCGACGAGGATCATCTCGGCGACATGGACTTCAAGGTGGCCGGCACCGAGCAGGGCGTCACCTCGCTGCAGATGGACATCAAGATCGCCGGCATCACCGAGGAGATCATGCGCGTCGCGCTCGAACAGGCGCATCACGGCCGCATCCACATCCTCGGCGAGATGGCCAAGGCCATCAGCGCCTCCCGCGCCGAGCTGGGCGAGCACGCCCCGCGCATCGAGCAGATCAAGATCCCGACCGACAAGATCCGCGACGTGATCGGTTCGGGCGGCAAGGTCATCCGCGAGATCGTGGAGAAGACCGGCGCCAAGATCAGCGTGGAAGACGACGGCACGGTGAAGATCGCCTCGGCCGATGGCGATTCCATCAAGGCCGCGCTCAAATGGATCAAGGGCATCGTGGCCGAGCCGGAAATCGGCGAGATCTACGAAGGCAAGGTCGTCAAGGTGATGGATTTCGGCGCCTTCGTGAACTTCTTCGGCCCGAAGGACGGCCTCGTCCACATCTCCGAGCTGGCGCCCACGCGGGTGGCCAAGACCTCCGATGTGGTCAGCGAAGGCCAGATCGTGAAGGTGAAGCTGCTGGGCTTCGACGATCGCGGCAAGGTCCGCCTCTCCATGAAGGCCGTCGATCAGGCGACCGGCGAGGATCTGACCAAGAAGGCCAAGCCCGAGGGCGAAGCCAAGCCGGCCGAATAAGCCAGCGCCTCACGCATAGCAGATACGCGCCCGCGGGGAGTGATCTTCGCGGGCGTCTTGTTTTCAGTGGTGGCGGAAACGATATAGCTGCTGTGTCCCTTGAGGCGTTCCCGTCCGGCCAGGGGGAGGGGGCGGGGACCACCCGAAAAACGAATAAAGCCTTGTTCCGGCGGGGAAACGCGCGAAATCCCGCCGAACCTTATCCACGCTGTCGCCCGCCGCTCCTATGATGGCGCGGCCGGATTCAAGGAGCCCTGACCATGCCCAAGATCGACATCGCCGCCGTGCCCGAGCGCAAAGGTTCGGGCTATCCGGCGCCCTTCCACGAGCCCTGCATGAACCGGGTGCGCAAGGCGCTGGGTGATGCCGGGGGGCTCAGCCAGTTCGGCGTCAACCTGCTGACGCTGGCGCCCGGCGTCTGGTCGAGCCAGCGCCACTGGCATTCGGCTGAAGACGAATTCGTCTATGTGCTATCGGGGGAGGTCGTGCTCGTGACGGACAAGGGCGAAGAGCCGCTTCGTGCGGGCGACTGTGCAGCCTTTCCCAAGAACGACAGCAACGGCCATCAGCTCGTCAACAGGTCGAATGCCGATGCCCTGTGCCTCGAGATCGGCAGCCGTACGCAAGACGATGTCTGCCTCTATCCGGATATCGATCTCATGATCGACGCGAAGGACCATGTTTTCACCCACAAGGACGGCACGCCCTATCCGAAGCGCTAGGTAGTTTGCATCGTCATGTTCGCCAGTCTGCTGCAAAGCCATAGCGATTTCGATCTGGTGTTGCTGTTCCTGGCAGCGGTGTTCATGCCGCTGGTTTCGGCGCTGGCCGGCGCGCAACTGGCGAAGCGCAAGACCGCTTCGCTCCTGCCGCGCTACTGGCAAACGATCGCGCGCGGCTGGCTGGTGGCGATTCTGGTGCTGCTGACGTGGCGCTGGCTGGGCCGTCCGTTCTCGCAGCTCGGCCTCGATGTGCCGGTGGGGTTTCGCGGCCTGATGGGATTTGTCGCGGTGGGCGCGGCGGCGCTGGTGGCGGCCGTTCAGTTCCTGCGCCTGAAGTCGCTCACGCCCGAGCAGACGGAGCGCGCCAGGAAGGCCATTGCCGGCGTCAAGATCACGCCCAGCACGCGCGTGGAGCTGGCGGTCTTCATCCTGGTCGCGCTCAGCGCGGGCGTGTGGGAAGAGCTGCTCTATCGCGGCTTCCTGATCTGGTTTCTGGCGCCGCTGACGGGCGTGGCCGGCGCGATGGTTCTGTCGTCGCTGATCTTCGGGTTGGGGCATATTTATCAGGGCCTGCGCGGGGTGCTCCTCACCTCGGCCGTGGGACTCTTGTTCGCCACCGCCTTCGTCTTCACCGGCAGCCTGTGGTGGTTGATGGGGGCGCATGCGCTGATCGATATCTATGGCGGCAGCGTCGCCTTCCGGGTCAAGCGGCTGATGGCGCGCCAGCGTGGTTAACGCACTGCGACTATTCTTGTGTTGCCGCCGCGCGGCCGATAGGTTTTGGCTCACCGCAAAGCGGAAAGAGCCGTGGGGGCGTGGGCGATGGCCGTGCTGTTTCGTTTCATCAGTCTGATTTTGATCGTGGTGGCGCTGATGCTGTTGGGCGCCGATATTGTCAGCTCGCTGGAGAAGAACGAGATCACGGTGCGCACCATCGAGCAGGTGTGGGCGCTTCTCGGCAAGGGCGGGCTGGCGGTCTTCAAGGCCTGGGTGCAGGTGGCGCTGCCGGGCCCGCTGCGGAACTGGGTCTACAGCGTGCTCAACATGTGGGCATTCGGCGTCTCGGGGGTGCTGGGTGTGATCCTGGCGTTCCTGTTCGGCCGCCGCCACGTGGTGGACTGACTAGCGGTTGGCGCCCGGCGTCCACAGGATGTCGGCCTGGCCCTTGTCGTTGGCAAAGCGTGCGGCGACGAACAGGTGGTCCGAAAGCCGGTTGATGTACCGGATTGCCGCCGCGCTCACGGCCTCGCGTTCGGCCAGTTCCACCATCAGCCGCTCGGCCCGCCGCGCCACGGTGCGGGCCAAGTGCAGATGGGCCGCCGCCGCCGTGCCCCCCGGCAGGATGAACGAGGTCAGCGGCGAAAGCTCGGCGTTCATGGCGTCGATCTCGCGCTCCAGCCGCTCGACCTGGGCGTCCACGATCCGAAGCGCGCCCTCGGCCTTGCGCCCGTCCTGCGGCACACAGAGATCGGCGCCGAGATCGAAGAGGTCGTTCTGGATGCGCCCCAGCATGGCGTCCAGTTGGCCCGAGGTATGCAAGCGGGCCAGGCCGATGACGGAATTGGCCTCGTCCACCGTGCCGTAGGCGGCGATGCGCGGGGCGTGTTTGGGAAGGCGGGTGCCGTCGCCCAGGGCCGTGGTGCCCTTGTCGCCGGTCCGGGTATAGATGCGATTGAGACGAACCATGCGCCAGCTTAGCGCGACGGGCGGGCAAGTGGGAACGGGTTGCCCGCGGAAAGTTGCGCCAAACCAAGGTCCGACCAAGTGCGGCAGGAAAGCAAGAATGCCGAGGTTGCGGGACGCCGCTACCCGGCTATGATCCGGCCCGCTTGCTGAAACCGGGAATTGTCCATGTCTGCCCCAGCCACTGCCGAAACCCCTGAAACCATTGAAGTGGATACCACCCGCGTGGCCTGCGACGGCGGTGGCGCGCTGGGTCACCCGCGCATCTATCTGGAGATGGGCGACGAGAACTATGTCGAGTGCCCCTATTGCGACCGCCGCTTCGTGCTCAAGGCCGGGGCCAAGGGCCACCATTGACCCACCCGAAGCCCGAGGCGAACCGGCCGCTCGGCAAGGGTGACCACCTCTACCTGATCGACGGTTCGGGATACCTGTTCCGCGCCTATCACGCGCTGCCGCCGCTCAGCCGCAAGTCGGACGGGCTGCCGACGGGGGCGGTGGCCGGCTTCTGCAACATGCTGTGGAAGCTGATCGAGGATACCAAGCAGGGCGATGCGCCCACGCACCTGGCTGTGATCTTCGATGCCGGGCGGCGCACTTTCAGGAACGAGATATTTCCCGAATACAAGGCCCACCGCCCCGAGCCGCCGGAAGACCTGATCCCGCAATTCCCGCTGGTGCGCGATGCCACGCGCGCCTTCGGTGTGCCGGCGGTGCAGAAGGAAGGCTATGAGGCAGACGACCTGATCGCCGCCTATGCTCGCGTCGCGCGCGAGGCGGGGGCGAAGGTCACCATCGTCTCCTCCGACAAGGATTTGATGCAGCTGGTGGTCGATGGTTCGGTGGAACTGCTCGACACCATGAAGAACAAGCGCATCGGCTCGGCCGAGGTGATGGAGAAGTTCGGCGTGCCGCCCTCCAAGGTGGTGGAGGTGCAGGCGCTGGCGGGCGATTCGACCGATAATATCCCCGGTATCCGCGGCATCGGGCTGAAGACCGCAGCCGAACTCATCAACGCCTATGGCGACCTGGAAACGCTGTTGTCGCGCGCGTCCGAGATCAAGCAGCCCAAGCGCCGCGAGTCGCTGATCGAACAGGCAGAGATGGCGCGGCTGTCCAAGAAGCTGGTGACGCTGGATGTGCAGGCGCCGCTGCCGGAGCCGGTGGCAGACTTCGCCGTGCAGGAGGCCGATCCGAAGACGCTGATCGGGTTTCTGAAGGCGATGGAATTCGCCAGCCTGACGCGCCGCGCCGCGTCGCATTTCGGCGTCGACGACCCCGACCTCATTCCGGCATCCGCCGATCCGGCGCATCATCAGAAGGCCGAAACGCCCGCGCCGCAGCCCGGCAGCGCACCCGACGCGGCGGGCAAGCCCGGCGCGGTGCTGGATCGCGGCGCGCTGCTGAAGCCGATCGATTATTCGGCCTACGAAACCGTGACCACGCTGGAACGCCTCGATCACTGGATTGCCCGTGCGCGCGAAGTGGGGCGGGTGTGCGTCGACACCGAGACCACCTCGCTCGATGCCATGACGGCGGAACTGGTGGGCGTGTCGCTGGCGGTGGCGCCGAACGAAGCCTGTTACATCCCGGTCGGCCACAACAAGGCCGAGGGCCTCGATTTTGCCGCCAGCAAGGCGATTGCGCAGCTTGGCGAAGCCGAGGTGCTGGCGTGCCTCAAGCCGTTGTTGGAAGAAGACGGCACGCTCAAGATCGCGCAGAACCTGAAATACGATTATCTGGTCTTCGCGCAACGCGGCGTTCACGTCGCGCCGTTCGATGACACGATGCTGATTTCCTATGTGCTCGAAGCCGGCCGCCACGGGCACGGGATGGACGAGCTGTCCGAACTGCATATCGGCCACAAGCCTATTTCGTTCGGCGAAGTGGCGGGCAAGGGCAAGGACAAGGTCACCTTCGACAAGGTGGCGATTGCCGAAGCCACGCGCTATTCGGCGGAAGACGCGGACGTCACCTTCCGCCTGCAGGCCCTGTTGAAGCCGAAGCTGGCGGCCGAAGGATTGGCCACGGTCTATGAAACGCTGGAGCGGCCGCTGGTGCCGGTGCTGGCGGAGATGGAGCAGGCTGGCATCGCCATCGATCCCGATCTCTTGCGCAGGCTCTCCAACGATTTCGCGCAGGACATGGCCAAGCTGGAGAAACAGATTCACAAGCTGGCCGGCGAGGAATTCAACCTCGCCTCACCCAAGCAGCTTGGCGATATCCTGTTCGGCAAGTTCTCTTTGCCCGGCGGCAAGAAAACCAAGACCGGCGCCTGGTCCACCGATGCCGACGCGCTGGAGGAGCTGGCGGCGCAAGGCCACGAGATCGCGCAGGCGGTGCTCGACTGGCGGCAACTGGCCAAGCTGCGCGGCACCTATACCGACGCGCTGCCGACTTACATCAATGCCAGGACCGGCCGCGTGCACACCTCCTTCGCCATGGCCTCCACTTCCACCGGGCGCCTCGCCTCCACCGATCCGAATCTGCAGAACATCCCCATCCGCACCGAAGCGGGCCGGCGCATCCGCGCCGCTTTCGTGGCGGAAAAAGGCAACAAGCTCGTCAGCGCGGACTACAGCCAGATCGAACTGCGCCTGCTTGCGCACGTCGCCGATATCGCGGCGCTGAAGGAGGCCTTTGCCAGGGGGCTCGATATCCACGCCATGACCGCTTCCGAGATGTTCGGCGTGCCGGTGGAAGGCATGCCGTCCGAAGTGCGCCGGCGCGCCAAGGCGATCAATTTCGGCATCATCTATGGCATTTCGGGTTTCGGCCTGGCCAACCAGCTCGGTATCGGCCGTGACGAAGCCAACGCCTATATCAAGAAATATTTCGAGCGCTTCCCCGGCATCCGCGCCTATATGGAGCGCACCAAGGAGTTTGCGCGCGAGCACGGCTTCGTGGAAACCCTGTTCGGCCGGCGCGTGCATATCCGCGAGATCAAGTCGCCGGTTCCGGGCTTGCGCGGCGGCGCCGAGCGCGCGGCGATCAATGCGCCGATCCAGGGCTCGGCCGCCGATATCATCCGCCGCGCCATGATCCGCGTGCCGGAGGCGCTGGCCGAGGCGAAGCTGTCCGCGAAGATGCTGCTGCAGGTGCATGACGAACTGGTGCTCGAAGCGCCCGAAGCCGAAGCCGAGAAGGCCTGCAAGCTGGTGGCGCAAGTGATGGAGAAGGCGGCGTTGCCGGCCCTTGCGCTCAGCGTGCCGCTGGTGGTGGAGGCCCGCGCCGCCGCCAATTGGGACGCCGCCCACTGATCTGACAACTTGTCACGCCGCCCGGAATGGAGGATGCTGCTCTTCAAAGAGGGCCACCCGAAAGGACCGGCGGGATGGAACATTTCGACGTTATTATTGTGGGCGCCGGGCTGTCCGGCATCGGCGCGGCGTATCATTTACAGACCCGTTCGCCGGGCAGGCGCTACCTCATTCTGGAGGGCCGCGAGGCCATCGGCGGCACCTGGGATCTGTTTCGCTATCCCGGCATCCGCTCGGATTCGGACATGTACACGCTGGGCTATCGCTTCAAGCCGTGGCGCGATGCCAAGGCCATCGCCGACGGGCCGGCCATCCGCGACTATGTCTGCGAGACGGCGAGCGAAAATGGCATCGACAAGCATATCCGCTTCGGTCACCTGGTGCGCCGCGCCTCGTGGTCGAGCGCCGAGGCGCGCTGGAGCGTGGAAGCTGAAGCGGGGCCAGGCAAGGCGCCGGTGCGCTTCACCTGCAATTTCCTCTTCATGTGCAGCGGCTATTACAGCTACGCCGAAGGCCATGCGCCGGATTTTGCCGGCGCGGAAGATTTCGCGGGGCAGATCGTGCATCCGCAGTTCTGGCCCGAAGGGCTGGATTACGCGAACAAGCGCGTCGTCGTGATCGGCAGCGGCGCCACGGCGGTAACGCTGATACCGGCGCTGGCGAAAGAGGCCGCGCAGGTCGTCATGCTGCAGCGCTCGCCGACCTATGTGGTGGCGCGCCCGGCGGAAGACGCGCTGGCCAACTGGCTGAAGCGCCACCTGCCGATCGGCCTCGCATATTGGCTCACGCGCTGGCACAAGGTGCTGTTCGGCATGTATTTCTACAATCTGGCGCGCCAGCGGCCTGAGGCCGTCAAGCAGCGTCTGATCGAAATGGTGCGGCAGGAGTTGGGCGAGTCCTGCGACGTCGGAACCCATTTCACGCCGCGCTACAATCCGTGGGATCAGCGTCTCTGCCTGGTGCCGGATGCCGACATGTTCGCCGCCATCCGCGAAGGCCGCGCCAGCGTCGTCACCGACCGGATCGAGCGATTCACGAAGAAGGGCATCCTGCTCAAATCCGGCAAGGAACTGGAAGCCGACATTGTCGTCACGGCCACCGGCCTCAAGCTCAATGTGCTGGGCGGCATGACCGTGAGCGTGGACGGGGCGCCCGTCGATATGGCGAAGGTCATGGCCTATAAGGGCATGATGTATAGCGGCGTGCCGAACCTGGCGTCGTCCTTTGGCTATACCAACGCCTCGTGGACGCTGAAATGCGATCTGACTTGCGAATATGTCTGCCGCCTTCTGAATCACATGGACAGGCATGGCTACACCTCGGCCACGCCGCGGCGCGATGCCGATGTCGAAGAGGCGCCGTGGCTCGGCCTCACCTCCGGCTATATCCAGCGCGCGCGCGACATCCTGCCCAAGCAGGGCACGAAGCGGCCGTGGCGGCTCTACCAGAACTACGCGCTCGACCTGGTCACGCTGCGCTATGGCCGGGTGAACGATGGCACGATGGTGTTCGCCACAGCGCTGCGCGCCGGCGCGCTGGTCGCGGACGCGCTGGCCGAAGCGTCCTGATTGCGCGCATGACCTGTGCATGACCGATCGCGCGTTTATCGTCGTTGAGGGCATCCGCCTCGAAGCGGCGCGCTGGCCCGGCCGCGCGCCTGCCATCCTGCTCCTGCACGAAGGGCTGGGCTCGGTGGCGATGTGGCGGGATTTTCCCGCTGCGCTCGCCGAGGCCACGGG
>JAGWZW010000100.1 GCA_018971835.1 Alphaproteobacteria bacterium | reverse complement strand
GGCACCAAAGGAAAACAGCGACGCTTTCGGATTCGCGTATCCGTTGCTGGCGCTGGTCATCGTCACCGGATGGTGGGTGATGCGCGAACGCAAAGAAAAAGAGCCGGCGTTGCCGCCGGCCCTTTTGTAAATCCCCCTCACCCTGCCCGCTCTCCCACAGGGGGGAGGGACGATGGCAGGCGTTACGCCGCCTTTTTGGGTGCGAAGCGGGAATAGAAGGTCTCGCCTTTCGCCGCCATCTCGCGCAGCAGCGCGTTCGGCTCGAAGCGCGCGCCATACTTCCTGGCGAAGGCTTCGCAGCGTTCGACGAACTTCTTGGCGCCGAGCGTGTCGATATACGACACGGGCCCGCCGGTGTAGGGCGCGAAGCCCCAGCCCAGGATGGCGCCGACATCGGCATCGCGCGGATCGGTGATCACGCCTTCCTCGAAGCAGCGCGCCGTCTCCAGCGCCTGGATGGTCAGCAGCCGCTCCTTCAGCTCCTTGGGATCGGCATCGCTGTTCCACGTGCCGCCGCCATAGGAAAGCAGCCCCGGCCACAGGCGCAGCCGCTTGCCCTTCTCGTCATAGTCGTAGAAACCCTTGGCGTTCTTGCGGCCGAGGCGTTCGTTCTTCTCCACGATCCACGACAGGAACTCCTCCGCCGGATCGGGCGCGTTGATGCCCAGTTCCTTGCGCGTCTGGCGCGTGATCTTGAGCGCGGTGTCGATGCCCACGCTGTCGGTCACCTCCAGCGAACCCATCGGCATGCCGGACTGGCGGCCGACATTCTCGATCAGCGCCGGATGGATGCCCTCGGCCAGCATCGCCATGCCTTCGCGCGTATAGGTGCCGAAGCAGCGCGAGGTGTAGAAGCCGCGCGAATCGTTGACCACGATCGGCGTCTTGCGGATTTTCTGCACATAGTCGATGGCGGTGGCGAGCGCGCGCGGGCTGGTCTTCTTGCCCATGATGATCTCGACCAGGCCCATGCGATCCACCGGCGAGAAGAAGTGGACGCCGATGAAGCTCTCCGGACGCTCGCTGGCCTCGGCCAGGCCCGTGATCGGCAGCGTCGAGGTGTTGGAGCCGTAGATGGCGTTCGCGCCCATCACGGCTTCGGCTTTCTTCGTCACCTCGGCCTTGACGGCGCGATCCTCGAACACCGCCTCGATCACGAGGTCGGCGGTCTTGAGCGCGGCGTAATCGGCGGTGGGATGGATGCGGGCGAGGATCTCGGCCTTCTTCTCCGGCGTGGACTTGCCGCGGCCGATCGCCTTGTCCTGAATCTTGGCGCAATTGTCCTTGCCGGCCTGAGCGCGCTCCTCGGTGGCGTCGATCAGGATGACGTCGATGCCCGCCAGCGCCGAGACATAGGCGATGCCGTAGCCCATCACGCCGGCGCCGAGCACGCCCAGCGTCTTCACCTCGGTCTTGCCTTCGCTCGCCGGGCGCCGCGCGCCCTTGCCCAGCTCCTGCATGGAGAGGAACAGCGTGCGGATCATGTTGCGGCTTTCCGGCTCGCCCAAGAGCTTGACGAAGTAGCGCGCCTCGATCTTCAGCGCCGTGTCGATCGGCACCAGGAGCCCTTCATAGACGCAGGACATGATGAAGCGCTGCGCCGGATAATTGCCGTAGGATTCCTTGCGCAGCATCGAGGTGCCCATCGTGAACACCTGAGAGCCGCCGGCCGAATAGGGCCCGCCGCCGGGAACCTTGAACTCCTTCTTGTCCCACGGCTGCACCGCTTCGGGGCCGGACCTGATCCAGGCCTTGGCCTCGTCCACCAGCTTGCCGGCCGGCGCCACCTTGTGCACCAGCTTCATGCCGAGCGCGCCTTGCGGATCGACGGTCTTGCCCTGCAGCAGCATCGGCAAGGCCTGCATGGCACCGATCAGGCGCGGCAGGCGCTGCGTGCCGCCGCCGCCGGGCAAGAGGCCCACCTTGGCTTCGGGCAGGCCGAGCTGAATCTTCGGATTGTCCGCCACCACGCGGTAATGGCAGCACAGCGTGACTTCGAGGCCGCCGCCCAGGGCCAAGCCGTTGATCGCCGCCGCCACCGGCTTGCCGCAGGTTTCCAGGCCGCGCAGCGCCTTGTGGAACTGCATCACGCCGGCAAGCTGCGCGGCGGCCGCATCCTGTTTGCTGGCCTTGCCGCCCGTGGCCGTGGCGCCCTGTTCCATCTCGTCGAGCGCGGCGCCGGCGCAGAAGGCGCCCGGCTTACCCGAAGTGATGACGAGGCCCTTGATCGCGGCGTCGGAGGCAACCTTCTGCGCCACGGCCGCCAGTTCGGCGACGGCGCTCGCGGTCAGCACGTTCATGCTGCGTCCCGGCACATCCCACGCCAGCGTGACGATGCCGTCTTCATCCTGATCCCATTTGAAATTGGTGAGGTTCATGGTCAAACCCTTTCGATGATCGTGGCGGTGCCCATGCCGGCGCCGACGCAGAGCGTGATGAGCGCGGTGGAAAGATCGCGCCGTTCCAGCTCGTCCAGCACCGTGCCGAGGATCATGGCGCCGGTGGCGCCGAGCGGATGGCCCATCGCGATGGCGCCGCCGTTCACATTGATCTTGTCGTGGGGCACGTCGAGCACCTTCATGAAGCGCAGCACCACGCTGGCGAAGGCTTCGTTGAGTTCGAAGAGATCGATGTCCCTCGCGGTCATGCCGGCGCGCTTCAAGACCTTCTCCGTCACCAGCGCCGGGCCGGTGAGCATGATGCAGGGCTCCGAGCCGATGGAGCCGAAGGCGCGGATGCGCGCGCGCGGCTTGAGGCCCGCAGCCGAACCGGCGTCCTTGCTGCCCAGCAGCACCGCGGCGGCGCCATCGACGATGCCGGAGGAATTGCCGGCGTGGTGGACATGGTTGATCTTCTCCACCTGCGGATAACGCTGCAGCGCCACCGCATCGAAGCCCGCAAAATCGCCCAGTTGCTCGAACGATGCCTTGAGCCCGCCCAGCGACTGCATGCTGGCCTCGGGGCGCATGTGCTCGTCGCGATCGAGGATGGTCTGGCCCAGGATGTCCTTCACCGGGATCACGGAGTTCTTGAAGTAGCCCTTCTCCCAGGCGTTGGCGGCGCGCTTCTGGCTTTCCACCGCGAAGGCGTCCACGTCGTCGCGCGAGAAGCCGTCCATCGTGGCGATCAGGTCGGCACCGATGCCCTGCGGCGTGAAATAGGTCTTGAAGGCTACGGAGGGATCGGTGGACCACGCCCCGCCCGACGCGCCCATGCCGACGCGGCTCATGCTCTCCACGCCGCCGCCGATGGCCATGTCCGACTGGCCGCTCATCACCTGGGCGGCGGCCATGTTGGTGGCCTCCAGGCCGGAAGCGCAGAAGCGGTTGATCTGCACGCCGGCGACGCTTTCGGCGTAATCGGCATTGAGCACCGCGACGCGCGCGATGTCCGAGCCCTGCTCGCCCACCGGATCGACGCAGCCCAGCACCACGTCGTCCACCAACGCAGTGTCGAGATCGTTGCGGTCGCGCACCGCCTGCAGCGCCTGCGTCGCCAGCTCGATGGCGGTGACTTCGTGCAAGCTCCCGTCCTTCTTGCCGCGCCCGCGCGGGGTGCGCACGGCGTCATAGACAAAGCATTCGGTCATGGATGTCTCCTTTGCAAAGCCGATCGTTGGCCCGCGCGCCGCGGGCCGGGATGTGAAACAGGCTCAGTGTTCCGCCGGCATGACGCCGAAGCCGAAGACGCGCGGCGCCGGCCGCGTCTCTTCCTCGCGCTCGCTGAGGCGATGGGCAATCATGTCGAGCCCCAGCTTCAGCTCGGCCATCGAGTCCTCGAGGTCTTTCTTCTGGCGCTCGAGTTCGACGATGCGCTGGCTGAATTTCTTGCGGGCATATTCGAGCTGGGTGACGCCGCCGTCGCCGTGGCCCGGCTCGTACAGCGAAAGGATTTCGGCGATCTCGGCCAGCGAGAAGCCGACGCGGCGGCCCCGCAGCACCAGCGTCAGCCGGGCGCGGTCGCGCTGGGAATAGATGCGGGCCTGGCCGCGCCGCGCGGGCGCGATGAGGCCTTCCTGTTCATAGAAACGCAGGGTGCGGGCGGTGACGCCGAACTCCCTGGTCAGTTCGCGGATGGTGTAGGTGCGGCTCATGGCATCTGCCGGCGGGTTGCCCCGGCCGGCCCTTCCCGTTTCACTCCCGCCACTGCTTATAACGTTTACGTCAACGTCAACTTCAAGTGATAATTTGTCAGATTTTGAAAAATATGGGCCCGCGCCCGGTCGCCCGGGTCAGGGCGCCAGGCTTTCCAGCCTGGCCTTCGTTTCCGGCAGCCTGTCAAGGCTCGCTGCGATCCGCTGGCGCCAGGCCGGACCGTTCGCCAGGGCCACGCCATAGGCTTCTGCCAAGTCCTCCGCCCGCTCCTCGCACAGAACCTCGACAAGGAATGCGGCCTGCGCCCGGTCCTTGCGGGACTTCAACTCGTCCGGCCCGCCGCGCCGCCGATCGGCGACGATCAGCTTGTGGATCGCGAAGCGTTCAGGGCGGGGAATCTGGACCAGGACGCCGGAGCGGTAGAGAAACGGCACCTGGATCGGCTCGGCAATCAAGTAGTTGAGAAAATGGAGGCTTTGCGCGCTCACCCCCAAGGCCGGAAGATCCCGGATGCCTTCTGCGTCGTCAAAGGACGGGGTCAGGAACTCGATGAGCGTCTGGCGCTCGGTTTGCCGCCAGCGCCAGACCTTGGCGCCTTCCAGCGAGGGCACGGGCTCGAACTTCAGATCGGAAAACGCTTCAGCCAGCGGCGTCTCCACGCGATCCTCCAGCACCAGCGACAAGCGCTCGAAGCTGGCGATATCGTCGGTCATCGCGGCCTGATCGAACCCGATCTGCACGCCGAGTTCGCCTTCGTAGCAACGGAAAGCCTGGGTTCCCACGAGCGTTCCACCGAGGCGAAACACGCCCGCCTTTGCCAGCGCCGCAATCGCCTGCCCGGTGCCGGCGTCGGCCATCAGATAGCCCTCCGCGCGCAGGATGCGCATCAGGCGCGCGCGCGTGCGTTCGGCCCGCTTCGCAGCGGCGGCAATGTCCCGTTGCCGGGACAGCCGCTCCCGCAGGTCTTCGCTGTCCTCGCCGAGGTAGCGGTCGATGACCCGGTTGGCGAGCCGGTAACGGTCGTACCAATAGGCCCGCGCGCCAACCGTCTTCAGCTTGGCGGTGCCCCGCAGTTCCGAGACGGCGCCGTCCTTCAGCGAGCGCAGAAGGTCTGCCCACGCCGCCCCGCCGACCGCGCTCTGGTGCCTGACGTCCATACCCTACAAACTATTTTCTGTAGGGTATGAAAGTCAAGACTGTACCCCACAAACTATTTTTTGTGGGGTATGCGCTGGCCAAAAAAGAAAGGGGCGGGTTTTCGCCCGCCCCCAATGCCGGTCACATATTGAGATTGCTTCGCAGTATAGGGCGAATTGCCCGGAATGCAAAGCGCGGAACGATCGCTGGTCGGCTCATTCCCTCGCCCCCGCGGGGGCGAGGGAGAATCTAAGAGGGTCGCCTCACCCCTTGGCGAAGTTCTCGGCCGCGAAGTTCCAGTTCAGCAGCTTGTCGATCACCGCGCCGACGTAGTCCGGGCGGCGGTTCTGGTAATCGAGGTAATAGGCGTGCTCCCAGACGTCGATGGTGAGCAGGCACTTCACGCCGCGGGCCATCGGGGTATCGGCGTTGCCGGTCTTCTGGATGGCGAGCTTGCCCTTTTCCGACACCAGCCAGGCCCAGCCGGAGCCGAACTGCGTCTTGGCGGCGTCGCCGAGGTCGGCCTTGAGCTTGTCCAGCCCGCCATAGGCGTCGATGGCCGCGGCCAGCTTGCCCGAAGGGGCGCCGCCGCCGGGGGCGATGCTGTGCCAGTAGAAGGTGTGGTTCCAGATCTGCGCGGCGTTGTTGAACACGCCAGCGTTGCTGCCGGCCTTTTTCACCACCGTTTCCAGGTCCATGTCGGCGAAGTCCGTGCCGGCCACGAGCTTGTTGAGATTGTCCACATAGGCCTTGTGATGCTTGCCGTAGTGAAAGCCGAGGGTGTTGGCGGAAATCACCGGGGCCAGCGCGGTATCGGCGAAAGGCAGCGGCGGAAGGGTGAAAGGATCAGCCATAGCGGAAACTCCTGAGGTGGGACTGTGGAAAGGGGCAAGTGGACACGGGCAGTGTTGCACACGCGTCGCACTCTTCAACACCTAGAACACCAGACTATCCATACCAAATGCAACAGGGGGATGGGGGGAGAAGAACCGCAAAAAAACTTGTCATCCGCCGCAAATGCGGCGGACCCAGGTGACGCATTCATCCACCCGTGAGGAATTCAACTGGGTGGCCCGCAGTCGCGGGCCATGACATCGAGGTTTGAAACAGAAACACCTCCTCAAAACCTCACCAGATTCTCCCGCCGCGCCCAGTCGAGGCCGCGGTCGAGCGCGCGGGTCAGCCGCGCGAAGAGTTCGTCGATCTCCGCCGGCTTGATCACCAGCGGCGGGCAGAGCGCAATGCGATCGCCGATCAGCGGGCGCACGATCACGCCTTCTTCCTCGGCGAAATTGCCGATGGTGATGGCGGCGGCGCGCGCGGCCTCGAAACTGGCCTTGGTCTTCTTGTCGGCCACCAGCTCGATGCCGCCGATCAGGCCGACGCCCGAGGCCTCGCCCACCAGCGGATGCTCGCCGAGCTTCTTCATATGCGCCTGGAACTGCGGGGCCAGGCGCGCAGCGTGGCCCATGATGTCGCGCTCCTGGTACAGCTCGATGGTCTTGAGCGCCACCGCCGCCGCCACCGGATGGCCGGTGTAGGTGAAGCCGTGGCCGAGCGTGCCGATCTTGCCGCTCTCGGTCTCGATGGCCTCGGCCAGCTCGCCGCCGATCAGCATGGCGGAAATCGGCAGATAGGCGGAGGACAGCGCCTTGGCCACGCTCATGCTGGCAGGCTTGAGGCCGAAGGTCTGGCTGCCGAACCAGTTGCCGGTGCGGCCGAAGCCGGTGATGACCTCGTCGGCGATCAGCGGAATATCGTGCTTCGCCAGCACCCTGCCGATGGCCTCGAAATAGCCCTTGGGCGGCACGAGCACGCCGCCGGCGCCCATTACCGGCTCGGCGATCATGGCGGCGATGGTGTCGGCTCCTTCGTCCTCGATCAGCGCTTCGAGATTGGCGGCGAGGCGGGCCGAATACTGCTCCTCGCTCTCGCCGGCCTCCGCGCCGCGATAGTAATGCGGGCAATCGGTGAAGCGCACGAAATCGAGCGGCAGGTCGAAGCTGCGATGGTTGGCGGGCAGGCCCGTCAGGCTGGCCGCGGCGATGGTGACGCCGTGATAGGCCTTGGTGCGGGAGATGATCTTTTTCTTCTTCGGCCGGCCCAGCGCGTTGTTGGCGTACCAATAGAGCTTGATCTGGCTGTCGTTGGCTTCCGAACCGGAATTGGCGAAGAACACCTTGGCCACCGGAAAGGGCGCGACCTCCTTCAGCTTCTCGGCCAGGGCAATGGCGGGCTCGTGGCTGCGGCCGGCAAACAGATGGCCGAAGGCGAGCTTCCTCATCTGTTCGGCTGCGGTTTCCACCAGCGCCTCCTCGCCCCAGCCCAGCGCCGTGCACCACAGGCCGGACATGGCCTCGATGTAATCCTTGCCCTTGTCGTCATAGATCGTCACGCCCTTGCCGTGATCGAAGACCTTGGGCCCGGTGTCGCGGAACTTCACCAGATTGGTATAGGGGTGCAGGACCGACTGCACGTCGCGCATCTGGGCGTTGCTGAGGGGCATGGCAAACCTTCCTGAATTCTGGGCTCGGCGTTGCGCGATTAAGAGCGCCGCGCGTCGCGGCCGTCAACGCCCGAGCCATGCAGGTTTCTGGTCAGCCGCTCCCAGCGCCGCGCATGCCAGCGCGGGCCCTGATGCTGGAGGCGATAGACCGCGACTTTCACGGCGTTGTTGACGATGAACCAAAGGACGGCATAGCCCCAGATCAGCAGCGCATAGCTCCAGCCGATGGGCGGCACGAACCAGCCATAGACCGCTGCCAGCGTGCCCAGCACCTGCGTTGTCTCCGCCGCCGCAATCAGTCTCCAGTTGGGAAAGGGCCGCTGCCAGAACCAGCCGGTGTTGCGCGTCAGATAGATGGTCATGTGGCCGGCCACCAGCAGCTTGAGGAAGATCACCGTCTGCACGGTCGGCCGCGGCAGGTGCAGATAACGCTGCGCGATCCAGAACACGCCGAAGGACGCGATCACACCGAGCACCCCCAGCACACTGGCCAGCGTCAGCACGCGGCGCATGTCCCAGCGCACCGGCCTGGGCGCCACCGCCACGTTGTCATAGGCGATGGTCATGATCGGCACGTCGTTGAGGATCGCCAGCAGCACGATCATCACCGCCGTCACCGGATAGAAATTGAAGATCAGGATCGAGGCCGTCATGAACAAGAGCACGCGGATGGTTTCGGAGATCCGGAAGATGGCGTAGGCGGTCATGCGCTCGAAGATGCGCCGCGCCTCTTCCACGGCACGCGCAATCACCGACAGGCCGGGCGCCGTCAGCACCAGATCGGCCGCCGCGCGCGCCGCATCGGTGGCGCCGGAAACGGCGATGCCGACATCGGCCTCCTTGAGCGCGGGCGCGTCGTTCACCCCGTCGCCCGTCATGCCGACGATATGGCCCGCGCGCTGGAAAGTGCGCACGATGTTGAACTTGTGCTCGGGGAAGACTTCCGCGAAACCATCGGCCTTCAGCACGCGGTCGGGATCGACGTGCAGGCCATCCTGGCCCGGCTCGCCGAAGACGTCGCGCGCCGACAGGATATTGGTGCCCAGCCCCAGCTTGCCCGCGATCTCGCGCGCGATGGCGGTGTGATCGCCGGTGACCATGCGGATATCGAGGCCCAACGCCTTGGCTTCAGCGATGGTGGCGGCGCTGTCGTCGCGCGGCGGATCGAACAGCGCGATGAGGCCCAGATAGTGCCATTTGCCCTGCGCATCCGTGCGCGCCACGCCCAGCGTGCGGTAGCCGCGCGCGGCGAGGTCTTCGGCGCCCTTGTGCACGCGGTCCTTCAAACCGTCACCGCCCACCAGGTCAAGGATCGCCTGCGGCGCGCCCTTGGCCACCTTGTAGGCCGCGTCGCCGTCGCGAATCTCGGCCACGGCGCGCTTGGCGACCGGATCGAAGGGCTGAAAATGCGCCGTCACCGCGCCGTCGAGGATCTTTTCGTCCACGCCCTTGAGGATGGCGGCGTCGATGGCGTCCGGTCCCTCGCGTTCGCACGCCAAGGCAGCCACGCGCAGCAGCGCCGCCTTGTCGCCCTCGAACAGCACCGGATCGCCCAGCGTCAGTTCGTTCTTGGTCAGCGTGCCGGTCTTGTCCGAGCACAGGATATCCATGCCCGCCATTTCCTCGATGGAGACGAGCCGCGAGACGATGGCCTTCATGCGCGCCAGGAGCGAGGCGCCCACCGCCATTGTCACGCTCATCACCGCCGGCAGCGCCACCGGAATCGCCGCCACCGTCAGGATCAGGCAGAACAGCAGCGTCTCCACCACGGAATCGCCGCGGAACAGCGCCACCAGCAGGATCAGCGCCACCAGACCCAGCGTCATGAAGATCAGGAAATTGCCAATGCGCAGCACTGCCTGCTGGAAATGCGAACGCTGCTCGGCCGTTTCCACCAGCCGGGCGGTCTTGCCGAAGAAGGTGTTCATGCCGGTGGCGGTGACGGCGGCGATCATCTGGCCCTGCCGCACGATGGAGCCAGAATAAAGAATGTCGCCCAGCTTCTTGTCGACCGGCAGCGACTCGCCGGTCAGCGCGGACTGGTCGATGCTGGCATATTCGCCCTCTGCCGCGGTGGCATCCGCCGGCACGATGTTGCCCAGCTTGACCAGAATGACATCGCCCGGCACCAGTTCGCGCGCCGGCACATCCTTCCAGGCGCCGTCGCGCTTGACCCGCGCCACCAGCGCCAGCTGCTGCTTGAGCGACTGGATGGCATCGTCGGCATTCTTTTCCTCGAAGAAGCCGACGGCGGCGTTGATCAGCAGCATCGCGGCGATCACCGCGAAATCCGCCCAGTGCCCGACGGCGGCCGAGAGCACGGCGGCCACTTCGATCATCCACGGGATCGGCCCCCAGAAATAGCTCAGCAGCTTGATGAGAAGGCTGGTCCGGGCCTCGGCGATGGCGTTGGGGCCGGTTTGGGCCAGGCGGCGGGCGGCCTCCGCGCTGGTCAGCCCGGCCAGGGACGGAACGGGTGCGCTGGCGGCGGGCTTTTGGGAGGCAGCCATCGGCAATCCCCTGTTGTCGGATTCGACCCTTTTCTTCATACGCCAATTCGCATGCCCTGTACGGCTTTGGCATGATCGGGCGCAAAGGGTGGAATTACAGATTTGTCAGGCGGCGATTGCTCGGCGCCGGCCGGCTTTCTATGATATTGCAACTAATAAAGGGGGATTTCGGCCGCATGCTCGGACTGATGCAGGACTGGCCGCTGCTGGTTCACAAGCTGATCGACCACGCCGCCCTCAATCACGGCTCGCGCGAAATCGTCACGCGCAGTGTGGAAGGGCCGATCGTGCGCGCCACCTATGGCCAGATCGCGGCCCGCGCCCGGCGGGTGGCGGCGGCGCTTGACCGCTTCGGCGTCCGGCCGGGCGAGCGCGTGGCGACGCTGGCCTGGAACACGGCGCAGCACCTCGAAAGCTGGTACGGCATCGCCGGGCTGGGCGCGGTCTATCACACGCTCAACCCGCGCCTGTTCCCCGAGCAGATTGCCTGGATCGCCAACCACGCCGAAGACAAGGTGCTGTTCTTCGACCTCAGCTTCGCCGGGATCGTCGAGCAGATCGCGCCCCAGGTGCCCTCGATCAAATTGTTCGTCGCCCTGACCGACCGCGCCCATCTGCCCGAGGCGAAGATTCCCGACCTCGTGGCCTATGAGGATTTCATCGCCGCGGTCGATGACGGCTTTACCTGGCGCACGTTCGACGAAAATACCGCCTGCGGCCTGTGCTACACCTCGGGCACCACCGGCCATCCCAAGGGCGTGCTCTATTCCCACCGCTCCAACGTGCTGCACGCCTTCATCGCCGGGCAGGCCGATGCGCTGGGCGCCAGAGGCGCGGACGCCATCCTGCCGGTGGTGCCGATGTTCCATGCCAATGCCTGGGCGCTGGCGTTCCTGGCGCCGATGATCGGGGCCAAGCTGGTGATGCCGGGGCCGAAGCTGGACGGCCCCTCAATCTACGAACTGCTCGAAAGCGAGGCCGTGACGATGACCGCCGCCGTGCCCACGGTGTGGCTGGCGCTGCTGCAATATCTCGAAACCACCGGCAAGACGCTGTCCCACCTCAAGCGCGTGGTGATCGGCGGTTCGGCGGCGCCGCGCGCCATGATCGAAACCTTCGAAACGAAATACGGTGTCGAGGTGGCCCATGCCTGGGGCATGACCGAGATGAGCCCCATCGGCACGGTGGGCACGCTGAAAGCGGGCATGGAGAAGCTGCCCTATCAGCGGCAACTTGACTACAAGGTCAAGCAGGGCCGCCCGCCCTTCGGCGTCGAGATGAAGATCGTGGACGACGAGGACCGCGAACTGCCGCGCGACGGCAAGGCCTTCGGCCGGCTCAAGGTGCGCGGGCCCTCCGTCGCCAAGGGTTATTTCCGCGGCGAGGGCGCCGAAGCCTTCGATGCGGACGGCTGGTTCGACACCGGCGACGTCGCCACCCTCGATCCCGAAGGCTTCATGACCATCACCGACCGCGCCAAAGACGTCATCAAGTCGGGCGGCGAATGGATCAGCTCCATCGAAATCGAGAACCTCGCAGTCGGCCATCCGGCGGTGGCGGAGGCGGCGGTGATCGGCGTGGCCCATCCCAAATGGGACGAGCGCCCGCTGCTCGTCGTCGTGCTCAAGCCGGGCAAGAGCGCGAGCAGGGACGAGATCCTCGAATACCTCACCGGCAAGATCGCCAAATGGTGGCTGCCCGACGACGTCGCCTTCGTCGAGGACATCCCCCACACCGCCACGGGCAAGATCCAGAAGATCACGCTCCGCAAGATGTTCACCGATTACCGCTTGCCCACAATTGCCTGACAGCAGGCCAAGGAGGAGAGGATGCGCATCGTTCCCACGCTGGCGA
>JAGWZW010000099.1 GCA_018971835.1 Alphaproteobacteria bacterium | reverse complement strand
CCAGTTCGGCGCAGGCGAAGCCGCCGACCGCCAGGACCGCCATGTTCGTCAAGATGTCCGACGGCACATGCCCGTTGCGGACGAAGGCCGCAACCAACCCGAGAATGCCGACAAACACCGGCAGCGGCACGATGCCGATGCGGAAGTCCACAATCGCCCACCACTTCCGGATTGGCCCGGAATTCGGTGTTCCCGATGCACCCTGTTTCATGACATGGATTTCGTTCGACACGCGGCGGACGATCTCTTTGTGTTCATTTAAGGCGACGGTTTCGATCGGCTGCCGTCCACGAAGAACGAAGGCAGCGGGACAGAACCGGCGATTGGCAAGCCGGTTGGAGGTATCTCTGTCCCGCCGCCGGCCCTTTCCTGTCCGAGGGATCGTCGAAAGAAAAGGGCCGCACCCGTTAGAACTTCGCCTGCAGCGACACATGATAGCTGCGCCCGATCACGTCATAAGTTGACGCATCGGTGGTCAGCGACGCTGCGCTTACGAAAGGCGGGCCCTTGTCGAAGATGTTGTTGATGCCGGCACCAAGAGTGAAGTTGTCGTTGATCTTATAGTGGGCGTCGAAATCGAAGTAATGATAGGCGGGAACTCCCGGCGTGGTTGCCTTGGGGTTGGCAACCAGATCGGCGTGCACCATCGGGCCGATAAAGCGCCAGCGCAGCGTGCCGGAAAATGGCCCGTAGGCGTAAGTGAAGGCTGTGTTCGCCTTCCAGTGCGGGTGCGAAATATCGCCGCCGAACTGCGTACCGCTATCGAGTCCAAAGCCGATGCTGCCGGCGTAGTCAAGCGTCGGCGAGCCTAGCAGGCCGGCGACCTTATAACTGTTCAGGTAGGAGATGACCGTGTCCACCGACAGCGAACTGGCGTCGGTGATCGGCAGGCTGTAGCCGAGCTGGGTATCGATACCGTCAAGCGTGAGGGTCTGGAAGTTGAACTGGCCTGACTGGATCAGCTTGATGCTGCCCGTCGCCGGATCGCGGGTGATGCGCTGGCAATAGGCGTTGTTCACGGTGTAGCTCGGATTGCTCACGCCATCGGCATTGAAGCAGCGTGTGAGGATGTCGGTATTCCCCAACTGCCCGATCGCATTCGCGACCTCTATGTTGTAATAGTCAACCGACGCCTTGAAACCGGACAGCGGACCGTCTTCGCTGGGCGTGAACACCATCCCGATCGACCAGGTGTGCGCTGTTTCAGGCTGTAGCGCGGCGTTGCTGCCGTTGCGGTTCGGCGCCGAAGCCGAGCCGTAGGTGAAGCCCGGCACCAGCGCGGCCGGAACCCCTTGCGCCTGGCAGAGTTGCGCCACCTTGGCGCCATTGGCGCCCGTACGGAACACGCTGTTGACATCGCAAGGATCGCCGGCGCTCGGTGTGACACCGATGCTCACTTCCTGGGTGATGCTCGGCCCATAGAGGTCGTACAGGCTGGGCGCGCGGATCGCGACCGAATAGCCACCGCGGAAGCGCACCTGGTCGATCGGCTGCCAGCTCACGTCCGCCTTCCAGGTGCTCTTGCCCGAGAAGGTATCGTATTTTGAATAACGATAGCCGAGATCGAGTGAAAGCTCTTCGGCGAACGGTTGGTTGGTCAGGACGGGTACGAGCAACTCGCCAAAAAATTCGGCGACTTTCTGCGTCCCACCTGCGGGCGTGATCTGGCCATAGGCCAGCGTATCGTTGAGCGCGAGAACCGAATCGGGCTGATAGTCGAAATTGGCCTTGCGGTAATCGGCACCGGCCGCAAATCTGACGTCGCCCGCAGGAAGGGTGAACAACGGCCCCTGCACCGTGCCCTGGAACAGCCATTGGGTCAGCGTGTTGGTGCTGTGGTCGGTGCGCCCGGCATATTCCATGCAACCCGCGCTGACGGGATTGTTGCCCAACGGGTTCCAGGCATAGCCGACGCAGTTTCCGGTATTGCCCTGATAGTTTGCCGTGCCGTTCAGAATGGAATTGACCGCGCTCAGGCTGACGTCGCCGGCGGCGACGTTGGTGAACAGGCTGCGGCCGTAGGAAGCATAAACGTCCCAGGTGAGCGACGTCCCAGGAATATCGCCCTTGGCGCCGCCGGTGGCCTGCCAGACATCGTAGGTATAGGTCTCGACACGGTTGCCGAACGCCGTCATCAATTTGGTGAGGACCAGCGGACCTGTCGTCGGCGTCCCAAAAGAACCGAGCAACGTCTGCAATGCCGCGTTGCCGGTGACAAAGGGGCTGTTCAGCGGCACGATCAGAGGAACCGACGGCTTGGTGGATCCTGGGCCGGTCTGGTCGAGTGCCGAGGATTCGGAGAAGTTGAACTGACCGTACACCGTGACGTGCTCGCCGACGTTATAGTCGGCAGTCGCAAAGGCGTTGTACTTGTGCAGCGGTACCTGCACGGCGAAATATTGGCCGAGCGCCACCTCCGCATTCGCGCAGTTGGGGCTGATATTGGCGCCCTTGTAGGTGCCGAGGCCCTTGTAGTTTTGCGCACAATTGGGCGCGGCTCCCATCGTGAACATGGAGCCATCCGTGTTGATGCCGATGGCGCCGAGATAATTGCCGGAACCCGAAATCGGCGTCGTCCCAGAGTAACCGGAGAGGACGTTGTTGACCGCGGCGATGGTCGGCGCGCCGCCGCCCCAGCTGCCAGGCGCGATAATGCCCTCCGGCGGGCGCGCCAGCTGGCGGATGTTGGCGAAGAACGGGCGCGACGATCCGGCGACCGCGGCACGGTCCGAATATTCCAGGGCCAGCACCGCATGGCCTTTGGTACCGGCGAAATCGCCGCCGATAAGGGCGCTGATGTCGTTGGTGGCGCCGTCATCGCGCGTGGTCGCGCCATGCTGGACATCGAGCTCCAGGCCGCTGAAATGGTTCTTCAGCTTGAAGTTCACCACGCCCGCGACCGCATCCGAACCGTAGGTGGCAGAGGCGCCGCCGGTCACCACCTCGACGCTTTGAATCATCGCCTTCGGGATGGTGTTGAGGTCAATCGAACCGTCCGGCGATGAGGGCATCAGCCGACGCCCGTCCATCAGAACCAGCGAACGGTTAGCGCCCAGACCGCGCAAATCGCTAAGCGACTGTCCGCCGGAGAAGCCGACAGAGCCCTGCGCATCGCCCACTTCGGCCGCACCTTGTGAACCGGCGAATTGCGGCATCTGGCCCATCACCACATCGAGCGAGGGCTGTCCTGCAGCGCTGATGGCCTGGCTGCTTAGGGTCGAAATCGGGCTCTCCGCGTTGTAGTCGGGCCGCGAAATGAGCGAGCCCGTGACCACAACTTGTTCCATTTGCTGGTCTGCCTGGGCGCCGCTCGCCGGCGACGGAGGCGCAGCGCTCTGGGCCAAAGCGACTTGCGCCAGACCGAATGACGCGCCGGCCAACGCGGCCGAAAGCATTGCGGTTCTGATTTTCATTTCCTTCCCCTCTTGAACAATATTGGTTCGATACTGGTTTCGTGAATGAATGACGGCCGTAGCCTGCGGGCGTAACGCAAATATCCCCTGGCCCCGGTACGTCCATGCACCGGATGGCGGCTGCGGTAGCGATCAAGCTGGATGACTTACGATGATAGACGTCGTAATTGCCGCGCGGCCCCTCCCTTCCGCTCACCGGCGTGCCACTGGTGATCTACGCATACACTCGTTGTGTGCGCGGCACGCCTGACCGAGGAATAGCAATAACGATGCCACGCGGACGTTTTTCGTAAACCTCTGGAAAACCAGCAGAATATTTTTAGTCGGACTTCGCGGACGCGATTACTTGTGTGAATCGCCGCGCAACGCATTGCAACATTGGCGTTTGTTTAAGTTACAGGTAACCACTTGTAAGCGGAAAGAATTGTCGTTCTTTCGCAAGTGCACACAGAATATTGGCTGGCGGGCTCTCGCACAGATTGTCGGTGAGAACTTAGTCCCGAACGCGCAGCATCGACGCGCTTCGCCGATGTTCTTCGGCTGCACCGTCGTATCCATCGTGATGCGGGCCATGTCGTCGGTCTTCAGCGCGCCGGTGACATGGGCCACCCGCTGGCTCAGCGCCCGTCGAGCTCTTGCAGTAGCCGATGCCACGTTTGCCACGCACTTCGATTTCAGGGATGCGTTCGCCGGTGGCGTCATCTTCCACGATACTGACGTCACGGTGTTGCAGATTCCTGGCCTCGTCCGGGCGCAGAACCGGCCGTTGAGGCGACGGTAAAGTTGAAGTTTCCCGCCCATCAGTTCGAGGCTGCTCATAGGGCATCTCTGCGCGTGGCGGCGAATTAACCAAAAACGATCCGGTTCGGCCGTAAACGTCAAAATTCGTTAGGGTTGCGCTAGCCCGAAAAATGAAAAAAGCCGCTTTGGAGGACCAAAGCGGCTTTGATTTTATTGGATTATTTGGTTGCGGGGACAGGATTTGAACCTGTGACCTTCAGGTTATGAGCCTGACGAGCTACCGGGCTGCTCCACCCCGCGTCATGGTTCCGCGAAGCTGGCCGAAGCCGATGTGCCCGCGAAAGGTGGGCGGATATAGGACATCCCCCGGCCCCTGTCCACCCCCGCGACGGAGGTTTTATGCCCGATTTCCGCGCGCCGGCGCCCGGGTTCGTGCCGGCCGGCCGGCGGCCTCGCCGGCCCCCGCCACATAGGCCGAAAGCGCTTTCGCCAGATGATCGTAGATCAAGCGAACGCGGCGGCTCAGGCGCAGGTCTTCATGCATGACCAGCCACATCTCGAGGCCGAATTCCACCTGCCGCGCCAGCACCCGCACGAGACGGGGATCGTGTCGCGCCAAGCCGATCTGGCAGCCGCCGATGCCGAAGCCGGCGCGCAGGGCGGCGAGTTGGGCGAGGTCGCTGTCCGAGCGGAAGCGGAACATCTCCCGCTGCCAGGCCCCGGCGGCCGCACCAAGCGAACGAGCTCCAGTCTCGTCGCGATCGAACCCGATCAGGCTGTAGCTGGAAAGGTCTTCTGTCCGGCGCGGCATGCCGTGGGCTGCCACATAGTCGCGATGGGCAAACAGGCCGATGCCGACGCGGCCGATGCGCCGCGCAACCAGCGCGCCCTGAGCCGGCCGGTGCATGCGCACGGTGCCGCGCGGCTCCGCCGCCTCACCGGACGCCGTGCGCACCAGCGCGGCAGCCGCAGCCTGCATCGCCTCGGCCGGACCGCGCAATTCGAGCGCCGCCGGCGTGGGCAAGAGGCCATGACGCGAGCGGACGAAGAGCGGCGTGGCGAGCGCGGTTTCAAGGGCGGCGATGTGCCGGCCGGCCGTCGGCTGGGTCAGCCTCAGCGCGACCGCCGCTCCGCTCAAACTTCCATGTTCCAGCACCGCCAAAAAGGTGCGCAGATGATCCCAGTCCGGAGCGGCTTTTTCCATGCGAAAATGTATAGTTATATAACAAAGATAGGCAATTCCCGTTTGGTCTGCGCCATGCCATCCTGCCCCCTGGATCAGCGGGGACGACATCCATGTTCATCGGACATTACGGCCCGGCCTTTGCCGCCAAGCCGCTCGAACGGCGCATTCCGTTGTGGCTGCTGTTCATCGCTGTGCAGTGGATGGATGTCTGCTGGTCGGTTCTGGTGATTCTGCATGTAGAAAAACTGCGCATCATTCCGGGCTTTACGGAAGGAAGCCCGCTCGATCTTTACTTCATGCCGTTCACCCACGGGCTTTTCGGCGCGCTGGCGCTGGCAATCGTGTTCGCCGGAATAGCAACCCTGTTTTTCACGACACCGCGGGCCAAGGTGTTCTGGGTGCTGGTGGCGGCCGTGTTCTCGCACTGGCTGCTCGACCTCGTCGTGCATGTGCCCGACCTGCCCCTGTGGCAGGACACCATGAAGGTGGGCCTCGGGCTGTGGCGCTGGGCCTGGATCAGCGTGCCGTTGGAACTGGCCGTCATGGCCGGCGGCGCCTGGCTCTACGTGCGCATGGTGCCCGCGCGGAAGAGCGATTTCTGGCTCTGGCTGTTCGTTGCCGCCATGTCCGCACTTGAGATCTACAACCAGTTCGCGCCACCTCCAACGGACACCACAACGATGGCCGTCATGGCGCTCGTCGCCTATGGCGTGCTCGCAGCGTTGGCGGCGTTGGTGGATCGCAGCCGGGCGGCTTGAAACAGACGCAAAAATATCGCGCGCTGGTGGCACGATCTTTTCGCAGAAATGCACCAGACAGTTTTGGATCGTGCGCAGTAGCGTAAGGTTTGTGCGTCGTGGGGCTTTGGCGCATCATGCCCCGTCCTTCCGATTCCAGGTGCACCATGTCTAACGACGGTTATCGGCGGATTGCGCTCGGCAATCATCTGCTGCACACCGAAACCCTGATGCTGGGATATGGCTACGATCCCAAGCTCTCCGAAGGCTCGGTCAAGCCGCCAGTCTTTTTGACCTCCACCTTCACTTTTCCCAGCGCCGATGCGGGCCGCGAGTTCTTCGACATCGCCACCGGCCGCGCAGCCGGAAAAATCGACTCGGCGGGCGGGCTGGTCTATGCGCGCTATAACCATCCCAATGCACAGATCGTGGAAGAACGGCTGGCGTTGTTCGAGCATGCCGAGAGCGGCGCGGTGTTTGCGAGCGGCATGGCCGCCATCGCCACCACCGCCATGGCGCATTGCCGGCCCGGTGACGTGATTCTGTTCAGCCAGCCGCTTTATGGCGGCACGGACGCCCTGTTCCACCATGTGCTGCCACAGTTCGGCATCAAGGCGCATACCATCGCCGATCCGGCATCAGCCGAAGGCTTGCGCGCAGCGGTGCGCGAAGCCGAGGCGAAAGGGCGGCTGGCGCTGATCTTTCTGGAAACGCCGTCCAACCCGCTCACCACACTAAGCGACATCGCGGTGGCAGCCGAGATGGCGGATGAAAGCGGCAAACGACAAGGACACCGGCCCATCCTTGCAGTAGACAACACGCTGATGGGCCCTCTGTTCCAGAAACCGCTGCAGTGCGGTGCCGATCTCTCGGTCTATTCGCTGACCAAATATGTCGGCGGCCAC
Source organism: Alphaproteobacteria bacterium (assembly GCA_018971835.1). GTDB lineage: Bacteria > Pseudomonadota > Alphaproteobacteria > Micropepsales > Micropepsaceae > Rhizomicrobium. The sequence goes on along the minus strand of JAGWZW010000099.1, from coordinate 5,140 downwards.
AGCGACCTGATCGCCGGCGGCGTTCTGGGTTCGCGCAAGGCGATGGCACCACTGCGCGCGCTGCGCCCGCTGCTGGGCGGCAGCATTGATCCACACACCTGCTGGATGCTGACGCGCTCGATGGAAACCGTCGGCCTGCGCATGAGCCGCGCCGCAGAGAACGCCGCCACCATTGCGCAATGGCTGACGACGCGCGACGGCGTGAAGTCCGTACACTTCCCGGCGCTGGCCAAGCCCGGCAGCATCCAAGCACGCATCTACGCGAAGCAATGCACTGGGCCGGGCACGCTGATGTCCTTCGATGTGGGCAGCCGCGCACGCGCCTTTGCCATTCTCGACCGGCTGAAGATCGTCAAGTTGGCAGTCAGCCTCGGCGGCACCGAATCGCTGACCTGCCATCCATCGACGACAGTGCTTTCTGGCCTCAGCGAAGAAGAACGCCTCGCCATCGGCGTCGGGCAGGGGCTGATCCGGCTCTCCGTGGGCATCGAGCATGCCGACGACTTGATTGCCGATCTCGATCAGGCGTTCGCGGGATAGCGCCCTTCTCCCGCGATATTTCGCCGAATTCACGCTGCCGAACGGCTCCGTTCATCTGAGCATGGCACACCTGTGCGCACCGGCGGGGCCGTCTGCGTGCCGCTTCCTGCCCAACCAACCGAAGGAGCGCCTCATGAACCGGAAGACGACGACGGCTTTTGCCTCCGCCCTGCTTCTCGTCTCCGCTGCCGCTTTCGCCGGCACCCCCGCGAAGACGACAAAACCGGCCATGCCCGCGAAGACGGAAAAGACCGCCACCATCCAGAAGGCCAGCGTGAAGAAGGCGCCGCACGAAGCCACTTCACACAAGCCGATGCCATCCCGCCATGCCCGGAGGCACAGGCTCGCCAGCCGTGGCGGCACGCGCGAAACGCTCGGTGACAGGGAAACCGACGCGCTGAACGCGCTGGAACTTGCCGGCTATCGCAATGTGCAGGACATGCACGCCACCGGCGCGAACATCGTCGCCAGCGTGGAGAAGAACAATAAGCGCATCACCGTCACGGTGATGCCCGACGGCAAGGTTCATCCCGCCGCATAGCCATCCCCTCGCGCGGCAGACCGTGCCTCGTTCGTCGCGCGCAAAGCGCCCCCCGCGATCTCGTTCCCAGGATCGCGGGGTGATCGCTGGTTCTTAGCCCGTCTAAGGCAGTTCGAACAATAATGTTGAGGTTCAGCGGTTGCGGAAAAAGTCCGCCAGCCGAAACATCGGTGCGTCCAGATAGTCGCACACTGCCTCCGGCATACCGCAATCCCTGAGTGCCTTGCGCATGCAGGAAAGCCATTGATCGCGGGCCTTCGCGTCAATGGTGAAGGCCGCGTGCGCCGAAACAATGCAGCGCCGATCTGTCCGCTGGTGATAGAGCGGCGGACCGCCGAACCAACCGCTCATGAATTCGAACAGCCTTTCCTTCACCGGCTCCAGATTTACGCCGTGCATGGCACGGACAGCCGCGGCTTCGGGATCGCTTTCCATGATCTCGTAGAAGCGGTTGACGATCCGCCTGAGCCCCGCTTCTCCTCCGACCATTTTGTAGGCGCTAATGGCGGGAACATCTGCCGTCTTTTCTGCGGCTTGGCTCATACGCGGACCCTCGACTGGATATTCCTGGACCATGCAACAATGAAGGCGGGCCGCCGAGCCTTCCTTGATATAGAACAAACAAAACAACGCACCGTGCCCGGGAATCCGGCACCCGGTCCAGAATTACAAAAAAATAACAGGGTAACCGGGACTTACGAGCGCCTGACCGGCAAGGGCGCCAGATCGGATATGATCGGCTTGGGTGCGCGCGCCTCGGTGAAGAACCCCCAATGCGCCTCCTCGGGGTGGACGCCGCCACCGGACGGCCCGGTATCGAAGGCGTGCCAGGGCAGGTCGAAAGCTGAAAAATAGGCGAAGGCCCGCGCGCCCGAAGGCGACATCCGCACTGCCATCTCACGATAGAAGGCGCGCTGCATGGCACTGGTAAAGCCGGCCTCGCGCGGACCCGACGGTACGCCCGTCTCCTTGACGAGAATCGGACCGGGAAATTTTTCGGCCAGACGATTTGTAATACGCACCACGAAATCGACCCAATTGGCCGGCTTGGCCGCGTGAAACCAGCTCTCGAAAATCGGATGGACGTTCACCATCATAAAGTCCATCCCCGCCAGGGTGGAATGGGCCTCGGGATTGTCAAGGAATTGCGCGAACGGCTCACTGCTCGACAGCGCGAGCCCCGGTGCCGCCGCGCGCACGCGCGCCAACGCGTAGGCGATATCGCCCCAAGTCCCGCGGTGCGACAGCACGATCTCGTTGCCGAGCGACAGGCCGGCCACCAGCCGGGGATGGCGCTTCCAGGCCGCGATGGCGTTGGCAAGTTCCTGATCGTCGACGGGATTCCACACCCCCTGGATCACCGCCCGAAAGCCAAGGCGGGCGGCAATATCCGGCACGCGTTCGGCGCCGTTCAGGGCACTGTAAGTGACGATGCCGTCGAACCAGGGCCTGAGCGTCTTGAGGTCAGCGTAGATGCTTTCGTCGCTGGCGCGCGCCGCCTTGCCGTACCACAGGCTGATCGCCGTGGGATGGTAGGTTACGAAACGCCCATTCGCCATGACCTGCCTGAGCGGCGCAAGGGCGGGCGCCGTTGGCGCGACAGGCGCGGGAGCGAGCGCGCTTGCGCGTGCTGCAGCTGGCAAGGACATCATCAGGCCGCCCAGCCCCAGAAGATGCGCGCGCCGTGAGTGCATGAACAACCCGCAGGCCTGATAATTCGATGGCCCGAATTGGCCAAAACTTTGCGGCCGAAACAAGTCCGGGCCCATCGGCACGGCGAGTCGCAAGAGGCGCCCGCAGCCCTGCCCGCCCTAGCCAGGCTTGCCCTTGTGCGGCTTTCTGACGAGTTCGGGCGCCACAAAGGGTGTCGGAGCGGGCTTGTCCTTGCCGGACTTGTCCGCTTTCGGCTTTTTCTTTTCCTTGTTGCTGCGCTGCTCACGATTGGCCATAGCCATTCTCCATCGCAAGAAGGATACGAACCGTCCGCTGCGCATGGCGCCGGCGATTCGGGACGAAGCAGAATCTACCGTATCGCCCGCGGCCCGGAAACGTCCCCATGAAAATTAGGAAACAGGGTTGGATTCCGCCGCCCCCTTGGTTAAGGTCCGGCCCGTCGACGGTCACCAGCCCGGAAAGCCCCGCATGCAGAGACGACGCCGCAACACGCGCCAGATCTCCCGCGCTTTAATTGCCCCGGCCATGATTGGCCTTCTGCTTTCCGCCCCGGCGGCCTTCGCTTCCGCTCCGTCTCCACTCAGTCCGGTCGCGCCCGAGACGCTGGCGCCCCTGGCGTTGGACCAGCAGGCTTTCGCAGGCCCACCGCCCCGGATCGTCATGTCCCAACCGGTAGCAGGCCCGCGTATCGTGCGCGGCTCCCGATGGCTCTACTGTGTCGGATTTGCGCGCCAGATGTCGGGCATCGACATTCGCGGCAACGCCGCCACCTGGTGGGCCAAGGCCCGCGGCTTTTACGAACGCCTGACCACACCGGAACCGGGCGCCGTCATGGTGTTCTCCCGGACACGCCGCCTGCACGCCGGCCATGTCGCCGTGGTCAAGCAGCTGGTTTCACCGCGCGAGGTACGCGTGGATCATGCCAACTGGGGCAATGACGGCAAGATCTATCTCAATACGCCAGTGTACGACGTGAGCCGCAGCAACGATTGGAGCCTGGTCAAGGTCTGGAATGTCAAGCTTGGCCAGCTTGGCACGCATGTGTACAGGCTCTCCGGCTTCATCGCCCAATAGCAGCCCGCAATCTGCAAAACAAAAAGCCCCGCGATCTTTCGATCGCGGGGCTTTTTATCTTCTTGATCCGGCAGGGTTCTGATTTGAAGCGTCCTTGGCAGGACTGGCAGCGACCGACTCTCCCGCGACTTGAGTCGCAGTACCATAGGCGCTGGGGGCTTTAACGGCCGAGTTCGGAATGGGATCGGGTGGAATTCCCCCGCTATGACCACCAGTCCGGCAAAGGACGCTTCAAGAAGACACTCACTGATCGCTGTCATGCCTGGCCTTGTTTCCAAGCATGGAACGAAATGCAAAGCGTTCAAGTGTTTCAATCGAGCGATTAGGACCAGTAAGCTCAACGCATTGCTGCGCTTACACACCTGGCCTATCGACGTGGTCGTCTTCCACGGCTCTCGAGCGAAACCTGGTTTTGAGGTTAGTTTCCCGCTTAGATGCTTTCAGCGGTTATCTATTCCGCACTTAGCTACCCGGCAATGCAGCTGGCGCCACAACCGGTCCACCAGAGGTGCGTTCGTTCCGGTCCTCTCGTACTAGGAACAAATCCTCTCAAGTTTCGAACACCCACGGCAGATAGGGACCGAACTGTCTCACGACGTTCTAAACCCAGCTCACGTACCACTTTAAACGGCGAACAGCCGTACCCTTGGGACCTGCTCCAGCCCCAGGATGTGATGAGCCGACATCGAGGTGCCAAACCGCCCCGTCGATATGGACTCTTGGGGGCGATCAGCCTGTTATCCCCGGCGTACCTTTTATCCGTTGAGCGATGACCCTTCCACACGGGATCACCGGATCACTATGACCGACTTTCGTCTCTGCTTGGCCCGTCAGCCTTGCAGTCAGGCAGGCTTTTGCCATTGCACTCAACAACCGATTTCCGACCGGTCTGAGCCTACCATCGCGCGCCTCCGTTACTCTTTGGGAGGCGACCGCCCCAGTCAAACTGCCCACCATGCGCGGTCTCGGACCCTGTTTCAGGGCCACGGTTAGACATCAGGAACACAAAGGGTGGTATTTCAAGGGTGGCTCCACGAAGGCTAGCGCCTCCGCTTCAAAGCCTACCACCTATCCTACACATCACATCCCTAATGCCAGCGCAAAGTTGCAGTAAAGGTGCACGGGGTCTTTCCGTCTGACCGCGGGAACCCCGCATCTTCACGGGGAATTCAATTTCGCTGAGCCTTTGTTGGAGACAGTGGGGAAGTCGTTACGCCTTTCGTGCAGGTCGGAACTTACCCGACAAGGAATTTCGCTACCTTAGGACCGTTATAGTTACGGCCGCCGTTTACCGGGGCTTCGATTCAACGC
>JAGWZW010000098.1 GCA_018971835.1 Alphaproteobacteria bacterium | reverse complement strand
AGACGCCTGCGCCCGAGCCAGCGAGCCCGCCCAGCAGCAGCCACAGTCCCATCTTGTAATCGACCGATTTCTTGCCGCCCTGACGCAGAGCGCCGACCAGCGAGGCTGCAGCGATCGGGCTGGCCTGGCTCGACACGGCCACACCCGACGGAATGCCATAGAAGATGAGCAGCGGCGTGGTGACGAAGCCGCCGCTGACCCCCAGCATGCCCGACAGAAAGCCGACCGCCGTTCCCAAACCGAGCAGCATGATCCAGTTGACGGCCACCTGGGCGACGGGAAGGTAGATTTCCATCTCGAACCACAACCGCGTGAGGACTGGCGAGATTACGGCGAGGCGCTATTTGTCGGCTGGTTTCGAAGCAAGTTGAGACAATGATACGCAATCTAAACAACTTCGCCAGCGGGAAACCGCGATCAGTATTTCGCGCGGGCTGTTTCTGCCGGCCCGCCCATCGGTGCTTGACGACGCCGGCGCTGGTGCCCACATCGGGAGGAGGCCGGCTGCGCCTCTTGGCTCGGACGCTCCGGGGGGAGGGGTAGGCCGGGGAACCGAAAAACGAATAACACCCTGTTGCGGCAGGAAAAGCCGCCGGTCGCGCCGCGAACTTATCCACGCCCCGACGGCAGCGGCTATGATGGCCGCGCGCCGTGACCCTAGCGCTTGAGCTTGCCCGTGAGGCGCATGACGTAGCCGATGACCTGGGCCACGGCCTTGTAGTGTTCGGGCGGGATGGTGTCGTCCACCTCGATGGCGGCATAGAGCGCGCGGGCCAGCGGCGGGTTCTCGACCACCGGCACGTCGTGCTCCTTGGCCACGTCGCGGATGCGCAGCGCCAGCGCGTCCACGCCCTTGGCGACGCAGATGGGGGCGGCCATCTCGCCCGTCTCGTATTTGAGCGCCACGGCGTAGTGGGTCGGGTTCATGATGACCACCGTGGCCTTGGGTACTGCGGCCATCATGCGCTTCTTGGCGCGCTCGGTGCGGAGCTGGCGCAGCTTGGCCTTGACGGTGGGATCGCCTTCGGTCTGGCGGAATTCCTCTTTCACTTCCTGGCGCGTCATGCGGTTGCGCTTGAGGAACTGGAAGCGCTGGTAGAGGTAGTCGAGCGCCGCCACCACCGCCAGCACGCTGAGCGCCGCGATGGCGATCTTGAGCGTGAGCGTGATCATGTCGCCGGCCACGGCGCCCGGGCCCTGTTCGAGCGCGGCGAGCACGCGCGAGCGCTCGGGCAGCAGCACCAGCCACACCACGGCGCCGACGATCGCCATCTTGATGATGCCGCGCACCAGGTTGGCGATGCCCTCCATCCCGAACAGCCGCTTGAAGCCGCTGATGAGCGAGAGCTTGGCAAGGTCGGGCACCAGCCGCTCGGCGCTGAACACCGGGCGGTGCTGCAGCAGGTTGGCGGCCAGCCCGGCGCCCATCATCAGGCCCAGCGGCGGGCCGAGGATGGCGGCCAGGCCCACCAGCGCGTGCCACATCAGGGCCTGCATGTCGGCTGCGTCGACGGGGATCTGGTCGGGCTGCTCGAGAAAGATGCGAAAATCGCGGGCGAAGGCCAGGGCGCTGGAGTGGCCGAACATGGCGATGGCCAGCGTGCTGGCGCCCAGCAGGATGAAAGTGGAGACTTCCTGGCTTTTGACGATGTCGCCGTGGTCGGCGGCATCGTCGAGCCTTCGCTGTGTTGGTTCCTCGGTCCGTTCTGCGTCGTCGTCGCGATCTTCGGCCATGACGCCCTCAGCTCAGGAAATGCGCCATCTGCGACGAGTAGAAGTTCAGGAACGCAGTCATCATCGAGCCGACCAGCAGCATCAGCAGGAACAGACCGGCGAGAATGTTGATCGGCATGGCGATGAAGAACACCTGCATCTGCGGCACCAGCCTCTGGAGCAGGCCGATCGCCGCCGAGACGGCGAAGCCGAACACCAGGAACGGCGCCGCCAGTTGCAGGCCCAGCGCGAAGGAGCCGGACACCAGGCGGATCGTCAGCTCGGCCATGTCGGCCGTGGGCAGCGCGGCGCCGGGCGGGATCAGCGCGTAGCTGCCTGCCACCGCGCCGATAGCCAGATGATGCAGGTTGGTGGCGAAGATCAGCACCGTCGCCAAGAGCGTGACGAAGTTGCCGATCTCCGCGCTCTGCTGGCCCTGAGTGGGATCGAACGTCTGGGCATAGGCGAGCCCGGTCTGCGTGGCAATCAGCGTGCCGGCCACCTGAAGCGCACTCATGATGATGCGCGCCATCGCGCCGACCAGAACGCCGGCCGTGATCTCCTTGGCGATGAGCAGCACCAGCGCCATCGTCGTCGCCGGCTGGGTGTCGTGGTAGCTTGCCGTCACCACCGGCGTCAGCGCCAGCGAGATGGCCAGCGCCAGCACCAGACGCACCGGCGTGGGGATCGTCTGCTCGCCGATCGCCGGCAGCAGCATCACCATCGCGCCCGTGCGCGCGAACACCAGGAAGGTGATGAGGATCGCGCCGGACAGATCGGGAAGGTGGATGATCATGCGCTAATAGGCGGCGATCCTGGCCGCGATGTTGGTCATCAGCCCGTACATCGCCTCGCCCGCGAAGGGCAGGGCCACCAGCAGCACCAGGAAGATGGCGATGATCTTGGGCACGAAGACCAGCGTGGCTTCCTGAATCTGGGTCAGCGCCTGTAGCAGGCCGATGACGAGGCCGACGACGAGCGCGGCAATCATGGCGGGCGCGGAAACCTCCAGAAGAACCCAAATGGCCTGGCGGGCGAAGTCGATGGAATCGGCGGGTGTCATGATGGCTCCGTTGGCGGCCGTCAGATCGGCATCTGCATGATGTTCTGGTAGGCCTGGATGACCTTGTCGCGCACGGCGACAACGGTATCGAGCGTGAGTTCTGCGGCATTGACGGCGCCGACCACGCTCACCATGTCGGTCTTGCCCTCGACCTGCTTGGTGGCCATCTGCTCGCCATGCTTCATGGTGCCGACGGCGTCCTTGACGGCGCCTTCGAGGAACTGGGAGAAGCTCTGCGTGCCCTGGGTGTTACCGAGGGCGGGAGCAGAAGCGCCGCCCGCACCGGTGCCGATCTTGGCGAGCGCCTGATAGGCGGCTGCGGCGGCGGAAGGTGCAATGGCCATGTTTTACGTCTCCTATTTCAAGAGATCGACCGTATGCGAGAGCATGGTCTTGGTGGCCGTCATCACGGTGACATCGGCTTCGTAGGAGCGCTGCGCCTCGCGCATGTCCATGATTTCGATTAGCGGGTTGACGTTGGGCAGCTTGACGTAGCCGTTCTTGTCGGCGGATGGATTGCCCGGATCGTATTGCTCGCGGAAGGCGGTCATGTCCTGAACCGGCTGGCCCGCTTCCACCATCGTGGCACCGAGATGCTGGTCGAAGGTGCTGTTGAGAGTGGCCACCTTGCGGCGGTAGGGATCGCCGCCCGGTGTCTGTGCCGTTGAACTGGCGTTGGCGATGTTCTCGGCAATGACGCGCATACGGTCGGATTGCGCGCGCATGCCTGAAGCAACCACCGCCATTGATGTCGTGAAGTCCATCGTTCGTCTCCTCAGCCGTGGCCGATGGCGGTGCGCATGAGGCTCACCGCCTTGGAATAGAGATTGGCCGCTGCCTGATATTGCGCCTGGGTGTCGGCGACCTTCATCATCTCGTCCTCCAGCGACACCGTGTTGCCGGTGGGATTGGCAAGCGTGTCCGGCGACGCCATATCCTGGAAGCCGCTGTTGCCGGCGGCCGGCACGGCGATGTGGCGGGGGTTGGTGAGCGTCAGTCCCGGTGAAAATTCTTGCGGCATGGTCAGGTTCCGCATCATGCCGGCGAAATCGAGCGGCTTGAGATCCTGCGCGCTATAGCCGGGCGTATCGGCATTGGCGACGTTCTGGCTGATGACGTTCTCGCGCGCGCTCAGCCACGACATGCGCTGGCGAAGCAAGTCGAACAGCGGAATGGTGGAGAGGTTCATTGCGGTGGCTCCGCTAACGGAAAATTAGCCCTAACAGCCGCCATCCTGCGCGGCAGGAATTAAGGCGCGCTTAACAGAAGCGAACCTTTTTGCCGGGCAAAAACTTCCCGTCTTTAACGCGCGATTAAGCTTGACGCGCCGAGGATGCGGCTCGGCAAATGTCTCACTAGGCGCATCATGGACGCGATCGACATCGCCCGCTATTTCGGCGCACTGACGCTGGTGCTGGCTCTTATCGGGCTGGCATGGCTGGCTGCGCGCAGATTCGGTCTGCCGGGCGTGGTTGGCCCAAGCGGCACGCGGCGGCTGTCGATGGTGGAAACCCTGATGGTCGGACCGAAGCACCGGCTTTGCCTGCTCCGCCGCGACGGCGTGGAGCATCTGGTGCTGATCGGACCCGACGGCGCCACCACGGTTGAAAGCGGTATCGCGCCGCCGCCGCCGCTGCCTGAAGGGAGCCAGGCATGAACCGGCGCTGGCTCGCCCTTCTTGTTGTCGGTGCGGTGCTGCTCGTGCCGGGTGTGGCATTCGCCGCGGCACCAGCGGCCGGCGCTGCTGCAGCCGGCGGCGGGCTCAACATCTCGCTGAGCGGCGGGGGCATGTTCACCGACCGTGTCATGCAAATCGTGGCGCTGATCACGATCCTGTCGATCGCGCCGTCGATCCTCATCATGATGACGAGTTTCGTGCGCATCGTGGTGGTGCTCTCGCTGCTGCGCACGGCAATGGGCGTTCAGACCAGTCCGCCCAACAGCGTGATCATCAGTCTGTCGCTGTTCCTGACGCTGTTCGTAATGACGCCGACGCTGACGGCCGCCTACAACCAGGGCATCGCGCCGTTGATGGCCGAGAAGATCACCACCGAACAGGCGTTTGACCGTACGACAGCGCCGATGAAGCAATTCATGCTGGCGCATGTGCGCGAAGCGGACCTCAAGCTCTTCCTCGACATGAGCCACGCCAAGCCGCCGGCCACGCCCGATCAGGTCGCGCTCACCACGCTGGCGCCTGCGTTCATGCTCTCGGAGTTGAAGCGCGCCTTCGAGATCGGCTTTCTGATCTTCGTGCCGTTCCTGATCATCGATATGGCGGTGGCCTCGATCCTGATGAGCATGGGCATGATGATGCTGCCCCCGGTCATCATCTCGTTGCCCTTCAAGCTGATCTTCTTCGTGCTGGTGGACGGTTGGCGGCTGATCGCCGGCTCCCTGGTCGCCTCCTACATGCACTCCCCGCCGCCCACCTGATTTGCCTTGCCTTTCTCCATAATTCGAATATTTTGGAATTATGGAAATGAAAGAGGCCTTGGCTGCGCTCTCGGCGCTGGCCCACGAGACGCGGCTCGCTGCCTTCCGCCTGCTTGTGCCCGCCGGCGCAGCCGGCATCAGCGCGGGTATGCTGGCGGAGACGCTGGCCGTGCCGGCGCCGACCCTCTCCTTCCATCTGAAGGAACTGGAGCACGCCGGGCTGGTCGAAGCGCGGCGCGAAGGCCGCAACATCCTCTACGCCGCGCGTTATCCGGGGATGCAGGCCCTGCTCGGTTTCCTGATGCGGGACTGCTGCGATGGCCATCCCGAGATCTGCGGCGTCGTCATCAAAATCTGTGAACCGGAACACTGCGCATGAGCGAACGCCGCCCCTATAACGTCCTCTTCCTGTGCACGGGTAATTCCGCCCGCTCGATCCTCGCCGAAGCGATCCTCAACACGGAAGGGAAAGGCAAGTTCCACGCCTATTCGGCCGGCAGTTTCCCGGCGGGCAAGGTCAATCCCAACGCGCTCGCTCTGCTTCAACATTTCAACCTGCCGACGGCCGATCTGCGCTCGAAGAGCTGGGACGAGTTCGCCGTCACGGAGGCGCCGCGGATGGATTTCGTCTTCACCGTCTGCGACGACGCGGCGGGAGAAGTTTGCCCGGTGTGGCCAGGCGAGCCGGTGACGGCGCATTGGGGCGTGGCCGATCCGGCGCGCGTGCAGGGCACGGACGACGAGAAGATGAATGCTTTCCGCCGCACCTTCCGCGAGTTGTCCAACCGGATCCGAATTTTCGTGGCGCTGCCCTTCGAGAAGCTCGACCGCCTGGCGATCAAGCACGAGGTCGACGTCATCGGCCAGTTGCCGCGCGAAACGGGCAATCAGTCGTGAGCGCCGAAGCTGTGGGGGGAGAAAAGCGCCCGGCAATGGGCTTTTTTGAGCGTACGCTGACGCTGTGGGTAGCGGGCTGCATTGTGGCCGGCATCGTGCTCGGCCGCCTGTTGGCACCGCTCTTTCATGCGTTGGGCGATGCCACGGTCGCACAGGTCAACCTGCCGGTGGCGGTGCTGGTATGGCTGATGATCGTGCCGATGCTATTGCGCGTCGATCCCAAGGCGTTGCGCGAGGTGGGCGCACATTGGCGCGGCATGGCCACCACGGTCGGTGTCAACTGGCTGGTGAAACCGTTTTCGATGGCGGCGCTGGGCTGGCTGTTCATCGGCGTGCTGTTCCGCGATCTGTTGCCCGCCGGGCAGATCGATCAATACATTGCCGGGCTCATTCTGCTGGCGGCGGCGCCCTGCACGGCGATGGTGTTCGTGTGGTCGAACCTGGTCGATGGCGATCCGCATTTCACGCTGACGCAGGTAGCGCTCAACGACTCCATCATGATCGTGGCCTTCGCGCCGATCGTGGGCGTGCTGCTGGGGATTTCGGCGATTGTGGTGCCGTGGAACACACTGGTGCTGTCGGTCGTGCTTTATATCGTGGTGCCGGTGACAGCAGCGCAACTGTGGCGGCAACGCCTGCTGGCAAGTGGGGGCGAGGCGGCGCTGGCGGCGATGCTGAAGCATCTGGCCCCTGTCTCCATCGTTGCGCTGCTGGCGACGCTGGTGCTGCTCTTCGGGCTTCAGGGCGAGGCGATCCTCGAACAGCCGCTGGTAATCCTGCTGCTGGCCATGCCGATCGTGATTCAGGTCTATTTCAATGCCGCGCTGGCCTATGGGCTGAACCGGCAGCTGGGCGTGGCGTGGTGCGTGGCCGGGCCGTCCGCTCTGATCGGAGCTTCGAACTTCTTTGAGCTGGCGGTGGCGACCGCCATCGCCCTCTTCGGCTTCCAGTCCGGGGCCGCGCTAGCTACCGTCGTGGGGGTGCTGGTCGAGGTGCCGGTTATGCTTTCGGTAGTATGGATCGTGCGCGGCAGCCGGAATTGGTATGAGCGCGGGCTGCCTCGGCGCTAAGCTCCTGCCGCTTTTCGCCGCAGGCCGATCGGCGGAAGTCTCTATAACCTATTGAAATATATTATATAAACTCGTCGTCGCGCCCGAGATGGCCGCGGCCTCCCGGTTTTTTCATTCGGCCTATGCGCAATTCGCAATTCACAAAGCGGAGGTGTTACGGCTAATGTCTGAACATGAAACGCTGACGGAGATATTCACATGAAAGGAATTAGCACTTTTGCCCTGGCGACCGGGCTCGCGCTGGCGTGGGGTTCCCTGGCCCATGCGGAATCTCCGGTAACCGGCAAGTGGAGCTACAAGATCGGCGCAGGTGCCCCGTGCGCGCTGACCTTTACCGCCGGTACCGATCAGACGTCCGGCGACGTCGAGACGGCGCAGAATTGTAATGACGGCTTGTCTGCGGTCGCGCGTTGGCGCCAGGTCGGCAGCAAACTCAATCTGATTTCGCCGTCCGGGGATCTCGTGGCCGTGCTGAGCCCGCATGACGGCGGCTATGCCGGCGAGCAGGTCGGCGGCGGGCGCAAGATCGCGCTCAGCCGTTAACACCTATTCACTGAACACCTGAAGTAAGCCGTGCTCGAATACGGGCACGGCTTTTTTTGTTGGTGCGCCCTGCAATCGGTAGGGCGCGCGATAGGGGAGGATTGCTATCTTGACGGGGTTCGAATATTGGCGTGGCTTGGCACCCGGTTTGACGCTGTGGGGGCGCGGCAGGGCGATTGTCGAGGAACTCCTTCCCAATGAATGAGCAGGAACCGGAGATGACCGCGCTCAAGCGCGAGTGGCTGGCAGCACGCCTGGTTTTGATCGTGGGTTTTGCCATTGCGATCGCCTTTGGCGGCTACCGGGCTTACGTTTGGCGCAGCAGCATTGTGCAGCAGCGTGCACAGGTGGCCGCGCAGGTCGGCGCGGAGCAGGGCGGCGTGTCTGGGGCCGATGAAGGCGATGCGAGTTCCAGTTCCGGCGCACTTGTGTGCCATCAGGCGCTGGCGATTGCCGTGAATTTCGGCGTCTTGCCGGAAGAGGCCAAACTGACCGACAGCCAGCCTAAGCCGACCAGCGTGAGTGGTCGCTATAGCTGCGGAGCCGCGACCCAGTCCGCAAAGTTCACGATTGCCATAGACTTGGTCTGCCGCAACTTGCAGGATCAGCGCTGCGTGGCACTGTATAATGTGACGCAGGACGGCGGCGCGGTGCTCTTCCAGCGTCAGGATTAGAGTAGGCGATTGTTGTCGGAAGCGCCGTCGGTCCAGGAAACGGAGGCCTCGATGACAGAGAAATTCGTGGACATCAACGATGCGAAGCAGATGTTCCCAACGCTGGCAGAACAGGCGGCCAGCGGGCATGCGGTCGTGATCACGCGTGATGGCAAGCCCGTGGCCCGGCTGGGACCGATCGAGCCCAGCCATCGCGCCAAGGAAACGCGTTACGGAGTGAAAATGGCGGCAGAGTTCGAGCCCGAAGATACGCGGGTAGACAGGCTTTCCCGCGAGAGTGAAGTGCCGCATCGTCTGCGCGAGTTGCCAAGGCACTAATCCGGTGGTCGGGCATGGCCTCTTGCCTCCGGGGGGGCCAAACCGTTAGATGGCGTCGGCTCCGGGCCGAGTCAGCCTGGTGGGGCGCATGAGCGTGCAATCTGGAAATCAGGTTGAGCAATGCCCCGCCACCGGGTAGACAAGGCGGAGGCTGGTGCTGTCTGGCACCAGGAAACTGCAGGTTTGCCGCCTTAGCTCAGCCGGTAGAGCAACGCATTCGTAATGCGTGGGTCGGGTGTTCGAGTCACCCAGGCGGCACCACCCCTTTAATCGGACACGAGCCGCTACATTCGCGGCACAACCTCAGGCGTTCCAGCACGGCCGCGTTGGATCGCGGCCGTTGCCGGTTATATAACATATACATTGTGTATAATATGAATTGCACATGATTACTGTGTTTATATATATTGGAGGACTGGAGTTGTTTCACGTGAAACGCCCTGAAAAGTCTCTTGTCCGGCGGTGTTGCGGCCCCTAGGAAAGCGCGCATGAACGCGGTTGACGTCATTGTCATCGGGGGTGGGCATGCCGGCTGCGAGGCCGCGGCGGCCTCGGCGCGCGTGGGCGCTCGCACCCTGCTGCTGACCCACAAGATTTCCACCATCGGCGAGATGTCGTGCAACCCGGCCATCGGCGGGCTGGGCAAGGGCCATTTGGTGCGGGAGATCGATGCGCTGGATGGGCTGATGGGCCGGGTGGCCGACGCGGCGGGTATCCAGTTCCGCCTGCTCAACCGGCGCAAGGGCCCGGCCGTCCGGGGCCCGCGGGCGCAGGCCGACCGGGCGCTCTACCGGGCGGCGATGCAGGCGGCGCTGGCCGCCATCCCGGGCCTCGATATCCGCGAAGCCGCCGCCGAAGACCTGATCCTCGAATCCGGGCGCGTCGTTGGCGTGGTCACGGGCGAGGGCGACGAAATCCGCGCGGGGGCGGTGGTTCTGACCACAGGCACCTTTTTGAACGGGCTGATCCATATCGGGGAGCGGACACTGCCGGCCGGGCGTGCTGCGGGCACGCGCGACGCCATTCATGCGGGCGCGGTCGAGCCGCCGTCGCGCGGGCTGTCGAAGATGCTCTACGGCCTGGGCCTCCGCATGGGCCGGCTCAAGACCGGCACCCCGCCGCGCCTTGACGGGCGGACGATAGATTGGGCGTCCCTCGAAGCTCAGCCGGGAGATGAGCCCCCGGTGCCGTTCTCCTTCTTGACGAAGAAGATCACGACGCCTCAGATCCATTGCGGCGTGACCCGGACCACTCCGCAGACCCATGCGCTGATCCGCGCCAATCTCGACCGGGCACCGATCTATTCGGGTCAGATCGAGGGCACCGGCCCGCGCTACTGCCCCTCGATCGAGGACAAGGTGGTGCGCTTCGCCGCCCGCGATACTCATCAGATTTTCCTGGAACCGGAAGGGCTGGACGACGACACCGTCTATCCCAACGGCATTTCGACCTCGCTGCCGGAGGAGGTCCAGCTTGCGCTGGTCGCCACCATTCCGGGGCTGGAAGAGGCGCGGATCCTCCGCCCCGGCTACGCCATCGAATATGATTATGTCGATCCGCGAGAGCTTTCGCCGGCGCTGGAGGTCAAGACGGCGCCGAGGCTTTATCTGGCCGGGCAGATCAACGGCACCACCGGCTATGAGGAAGCGGCGGCCCAGGGCCTGATGGCCGGGGTCAACGCCGCCAAAGCAGTTGGAGGTATGGCGACCGGGGGCGGGGCGCCGCTGATCCTTGACCGCGCTGCGGCCTATATCGGCGTGATGATCGACGATCTCGTCACCAAGGGCGTTTCCGAGCCCTATCGCATATTCACGTCCCGTGCCGAATACCGGCTGACGCTGCGGGCCGACAATGCCGACCAGCGGCTGACGGCGCTGGGAGAGCGCGCCGGGCTGGTGGGCGCCGAACGGGCCGCACTGTACCGGGCGAAGCGGACGCGGCTGGAGACGGGGCGGGCGGCAATGTGCGGCTTGAGCCTGACGCCCAACGAAGCCAGGCGGCACGGCATCGCCATCCGGCTGGACGGGGTGCGGCGCACGGCGCTGGACCTCTTGAGCCTGCCGGATGTGGATTTCGGAAAGCTGGCCACGATCTGGCCGGAGCTGGGCGGGCTGGCAGAGGAGGTCGTCGAGCAGCTCGAGATCGATGCCCAATATTCCGGCTATCTGGATCGGCAGGATGCGGACATTCTGGCCTTCCGGCGCGACGAGGCGCTGGCTCTACCGGCGGACCTGGAGTACCGGGCGGTGCAGGGGCTTTCGACCGAGGCGATGCAGAAGTTGGACGCCATACGTCCGGCCACACTGGGGCAGGCTGCACGCATCGACGGCGTCACCCCCGCGGCGCTGACTTTGGTTCTCGCCCATGTGCGCAACCGGGCTGCAGCGCGCCATGCAAGCTGAACCTCTCATCCCCGATGACTTCGCCGCTGCCATCGGTGTTTCACGTGAAACACTGGCGCGGTTGAAGGCCTATGTGGCGCTGCTGGAGGAGTGGAACGCGCGGCACAATCTGGTCTCGGCGACCTCGCTGGCGGAGGTCTGGCGGCGGCATGTCTGGGATTCGGCGCAGCTCTCTGCACTGATTCCGGCCGGCGCGCGCAGCCTGGTGGACCTCGGCAGCGGCGCCGGTTTTCCCGGCCTGGTGCTGGCGGCGATGGCGCGGGAGCGGCCGGGCTTCCGCACCGTGCTCTACGAGTCCATCGGGAAAAAGTGCCGCTTCCTCGAAGCCGCCGCTGCTCGGATGGAGCTGTCCGTCGAAGTCCGCAATGGCCGGATGGAAGAGGCGGCGCCGGAGCCCTTCGATGTCGTGACGGCCCGAGCCTGTGCCCCGCTTGTCAAACTTCTGGGGTATGCACAAGCTTTTCAGGGCCCGGAGACAGTAAACCTGTTCCTCAAGGGACAATCTGTTGAGGTTGAATTGACCGAAGCCCATAAATCTTGGAGGATGAAGCTCGCGCGGCATGAGAGCCGTACGGACCCATCCGGTGTCATCCTCGAAATCCGGGAGCTACGCCATGCCGGTGTTGTCCGATCGCGTTGAGGCTACGGCCGTTTCGGCCAAGCCACCGCGCGTGCTGGTGGTCGCCAACCAGAAGGGCGGCGTGGGCAAGACTACCACGGCCATCAATTTGGGCACAGCGCTGGCGGCCGTCGGCCAGCCCACACTGGTGCTGGATATCGACCCGCAGGGCAATGCCTCCACCGGGCTTGGTATCCACCGGCCGGATCGCAAGGTCACGATCTACGACGTGCTGATGGGCGAGGCCAGCGTGGCCGAGGCGGTGATGCCAACGCGCATCCCCGGTCTGTCGCTGCTGCCGTCCACGGTCGATCTCTCCGGAGCGGAGCTGGAGCTGATCGACAAGCCGCGGCGCAATTACGTGCTCAAGGACGCCCTGGAGGCATTCGCCGGGGAGTATGCCGGGCGCTTCTCCTACGTCCTGATCGACTGCCCGCCCTCGCTGACGCTGCTGACCGTCAACGCCATGGTGGCGGCCGATGCCGTTGTGGTGCCGCTACAATGCGAGTTCTTCGCGCTGGAGGGCTTGAGCCAGCTCCTCAAGACCATCGACCTGGTGCGGGCCAACCTCAACCCGGACCTTGAGATCCAGGGCATCATCCTGACCATGTT
>JAGWZW010000097.1 GCA_018971835.1 Alphaproteobacteria bacterium | reverse complement strand
ACCCACAGATAGAGCCCGGTCACCGCCATGAAGCCGGTGTAGAGGAAGATGTTCCAGGCGAAGATCGACAGGAAATTGTAATGGGTCATGGCGATGCCCAGCCGGTCGGGCCGGCCCAGGTCCAGCACCAGCACGGCCAGCCCGCCCATCAAGAGCGCGATGGCCAGCAGCCCGGAGAGCCGCGCCAGCGGCTTGTAGGCCGTTTTGGCGAACACCGAGGCGATGGAGGCGACGTTGAGCGCGCCCGAGGCCGCCACGATCAAAAACACCGCGAACACATGCGGCAGGCCCCACACCACCTGGTTGGTCATGCCGGTGACGATGTGGCCGTTGTCTTCCATGTAATAGGCCGCGCCCAGGCCAGCCGCCAGGAACAGCGCCAGCAGTGCCATCAGGCCCCAGAAGCCGCCCTGCCCGTCGATCTCACGATAATGGATCGCCGCCATCGTCACAGCCCCCGGTAATGCACGCCCGGATCGAGCGCGAGATCGGCGCGCAGCTGCACCGAAGGATAAGCGGCGAGCGCGCGGCTGATGGCACTGGCCGGATCGTTGAGATCGCCGAAGATCATGGCGCCCGCCCCTTCGCGCGCGCAGGCTTCCACGCAGGCCGGTTGTTGCCCGGCATCGACCCGCGGCACGCACAGCGTGCAACCCTCCACCGTGCCCTTGCCGCGCGGCGCGTCGGGCTGCTGGTCGGTCAGGTTCTCATGCACGAAGGAGCGCGCCTTGTAAGGGCAGGCCATCATGCAATAGCGGCAGCCGATGCAGATGTGCCGGTCCACCAGCACGATGCCGTCGGCCCGCTGGAACGAGGCGCCGGTGGGGCAGACCTCCACGCAGGGCGCGTCCGCGCAATGCTGGCACATCACCGGCACCGAATGCGACAGCCCGCTCCTGGGATCGCTCACCTCCACCTTGCGGATCCATTGCGGATCGGTGGGCCGGCCTTCATTCTTCCAGCCATTATAGTCGGAGCAAGCCTTCACGCAGGCATTGCACGAAGGCTTGCACTTCGCGGTGTCGATCAGCAGGCCCCAGCGCTTCCCGGCGCTGGCACCTGTCTTGGCGCCGGCCGTGCCCGCCTCGTCCTCGGCGCGGGCATAGGCAACCAGGCTCACGCCCGGCGCCAGCACCATCGTGGCCACCGCCGCCGCGCCCAGCAAGCGCCGCCGGCCGTGATCGACCTCGCGGGCTTGTTGCAGATTGCCATCGCGCCGCTCGCTCATGGCGCGCCTCCAGCCTGCGCCGCAGCCGCATCGCGCCTCGTCTCACGCGCGGCAAACAGCGGCGCCTTCGCTGCCGCCGCCTGCGTGCTATCCGCGCCATCGGCCCCATCGGGCCGGCTGGTGTGGCAGGAGAAACAGTCGATGCTCACCCCGGCATAGGCATGGCAGGCATTGCAGAAGAACTTCTTGCTCGTCGCCGCGGGATAGCTCCCATCCGCCAGCTTCGACACATGGCAGCTCAGGCAGCCGGGCAGGCTCTCGTCCTTGTTGCGGATGCCCTCGTGCACCGCCTCGTACCGCACCTGCATCAGCAGCGTCATGTGGTTCTGCCGCATCCACACAACCGGCCGCACGCAATGCGTGCCTTTCGCCGCCGGAATGGAGGGCATGGGCACACCGCCCGCGACGGCCGGCACCGCCGCGAACAGAGCAAAGAGCGTCGCCAGGAAGATATGCCGGAGTCCCGTCATCGCCCCTACTCGCCCAGGCCCATCTGGATGTAGCCGGTCGGGCAGACGTCGCGGCAGACATGGCAGCCGATGCAGCGGTTGTAGTCGGTGAAGACGTAGCGGCCGATGGCGTGCTGCGCCTTTGGCACCTTCTTTACTGCCGTCTGCGGGCAATAGACCACGCAATTGTCGCATTCGACACACAGCCCGCAGCTCATGCAGCGCTTGGCTTCCGCGACCGCCTGCTCTTCCAGCAATGTCCTGATGCGTTCGCCGCCTCTGGCGAAGACGTCGGACAGGCGCCGCTCCTCGCGCTCGATCCGCGGCGCAGGCCCGAAGTGACCGAGGAACATCTCAGACGACTTGATGATCTCGCGCTCGGCACGATTTTCGAAATTGTGCACGGCGAAGGCAGCGTCATTTGTGCCGCGCACCGCGTCATGATTGTAGTCGGAGAGTTCGAGGCCGGCGTGATGCAGCGCCTGCAGGAGATCGAACTGGTGCTTGTCCACTTTCGGGCGCTTGGCCGGTTCGGCGCCGGAGAGATAGGCGTCGATCCCCTCCGCCGCGATCCAGCCGTGGCCGATGGCGGTGGTGAGCAAATGGGGCGTGACGATATCACCACCGACGAAATGCCCCGGATGCCCCGCCACTTCGAACAGACCGCCCGCGGCGATGGCGTCACGCCCGTTGTTGAGCGCATCGAGGCCCGCCATGTCGCCCTTCTGGCCGACCGCGAAGATCACCATGTCGCACGCGATCTCGTATTCCTTGCCGCCCTCGATGCGCACCGGCAGGTTCTTCTTGTCCAGAGTGCAGGCCGCATAGCGCACGCCCCGGGCATAGCCCTTGTCGTCCAGCAGGATTTCCACCGGCATCACGCCGCCGTGAAGATCGACGTTGAGCGAACGCGCATCGGCCACCTCTCGCGGCGATGCCTGGATGTTGTCGAGCGGGAAAATGGTGGTGAGCGTGACATGTGCGCCGCCCGACGCCGCCTGCGCCGTCACCGTATCGGCGGTATAGCTGCTGGGTTTGCCCGCGACGGCCTCCTCGCCGGCGAGCTTCTTGGCCACGGTGGTCACATCGATCGAGGTATCGCCGCCGCCGATCACGACGATGCGCTGCGGCACCACAGAGAGCCGTCCGGCGTTGAAAGCGTGCAGAAATTCGATGCCGTCCACACAGTTGGGCGCATTGGCACCGGGAATCGGCAGCTTGCGGCCGAGCTGCGTGCCGATACCCCAGAACACCGCATCATAATCGCGCGTCAGGTCTTCGAGGCCGATGTGCTTGCCGGCACGGCAATTCGTGCGCACCTCCACGCCCATGTCGAGGATACGCTGGATTTCGCCGTCCAGCACCTCGGCAGGCACCCGATAGCGCGGCACCCCATAGCGCAGCATGCCACCGAGCTTGGCCTTTTCTTCGATGATCGTGGGCTTGTGACCGCGGCGGCGCAGCTGATAAGCGGCTGACAGCCCGGCCGGCCCGCCACCGATCACCGCCACTTTCTTGCCAGTTTCCTTCGCCGGCGGACCGAAGCGATAGCCTTCCTTCAGTGCGGTATCGCCGATGAACTGCTCGACCGCATTGATACCGACATGATCGTCCACATCGTTGCGATTGCAGCCCTTCTCGCACGGTGCCGGGCAGACCCGGCCCATCACCGCCGGAAACGGATTGGCATCGACGAGACGGCGGAAGGCATATTCCTGCCAGCCTTGCCCGGCAGCCGGCTTATCGAGCCCGCGCACCACGTCGAGCCAGCCGCGGATATCCTCGCCCGACGGGCAACTGCCCTGGCAGGGCGGCGTACGCTGCACATAGGTGGGGCATTTGTGCGAGTGGCTGGCCTGGAAGATCGATTCCCGCCACGCTCTCTGAGCCGCATCGCCCTCCCGGTAACGGCGGAACGTCCGCTTCGCGTTCTGCCCCTCTGCGGTCCCTGCCATCTTGATTCTCCCGACTCGTTTTCGTACCCGTCTTACGTTTTCGCGCCCAACTGGATGGCGTTGCTCACGAGCTGATGCACGCTCACGATCGTATCCATCGGAAAATCGTAGTAGGGCAGCACTTTGCTGAACTGGCTCTTGCAGATGGCGCAGATGGCCGCCATGTGGGTGACGCCATGCTCCTTCTGTACCTGCCGCAGCGCCTGCATGCGCGGCAGCGCGCCCTTGACGCGCAGCTCCATCAGGTCGTCGGTCAGAAGGCCGCCGCCGCCGCCACAGCAGAAGGTCTTCTCGCCGATGGTATCGGCCGGCATGTCGAAATAGTGGTTGCAACTCGCCTTGATCACTGCGCGCGGAAGCGCCAGCTGCCCGCCGGGCCTGTCGCCCATGCGCGTGGCCCGCGCCACGTTGCAGGAATCGTGGAAGGTGAGCCGCATATGATCGTTGGCTTCCTTGTCCAGCTTGATCGCATTTCTCTGAATCAGGTCGTAAGTAAATTCGACGATGTGTTGAGGCACCGGATAATTCGGATCGAGGAAGTCGAACGGGCCGGCCAGCGTATTCCAGAAGCTATAGGCAACGCGCCAGGCATGGCCGCATTCGCCCACCACGATGCGCTTGACCTTGAGATCGATGGCGGCCTTGCGAATGCGCAGCGCCACCTTGCGCATCTGCTCGTAATTGCCGATGAACATGGCGAAGTTGGCCGCCTCGGAGGCATAGGTGCTCATCGTCCAGCTGACGCCGGCCTGGTGGAAGACCTTGCCGTAGCCGATCAGCCCGTCGATATGCGGTTCGGCAAAGAAATCCGCCGACGGCGTGATCAGCAGGACATCGGCCCCTTCAACATCGAGCGGGAAGCGGATGTCGAAGCCGGTGTCGTCCTTCACATCCTCTTCCAGGCCTTCGAGCGTGTTGGCAAGCGCCGCAGCGTTGAGGCCGAGATTGTTGCCGATGGTGTGGACCTTGCCGATGATCTCGTTGCAATATTTCTGACCGACGCCGATCTCGTCCATGATCTCGCGCGCGGCCATCGAAATCTCGGCCGTATCGATGCCGTAGGGGCAGAACACAGAGCAGCGCCGGCACTGCGAGCACTGGTGGAAATAGCTGTACCACTCGTCGAGCACCGACTTGTCGAGGTCGCGCGCGCCAACCAGCTTCGGAAAAAGTTTGCCGCCGAGAGTGAAATGCCGCCGATAGACGCTGCGCAGCAGATCCTGCCGCGCCACCGGCATGTTTTTTGGATCGCCGGTGCCCAGGAAGTAATGGCACTTGTCGCTGCACGAACCGCACTTCACACAGGCATCGAGATAGACGCGCAGCGATTCGTACTTGTTCAGCAGCTCGCCCAGCTTGGCGATGGCGACCTCTTCCCAGTTCTCCAGCAGTTCGCTAGGGAAACCCAGTGCCTGCTGATGCTGGGGCGAGGCCTTGAAGGGCGCGCTTTTGGCCATCGCGGCGGGCTGAAGCGCAGGCGTTTCCAGATATTCCCCGATCACGGGAACTTCGAAATCTATCTTCGCCACGCTACACCTCGCCCCCGGCACGTTCGAGCCGCGCCGCCCATGGCGCCAGATGACGGCGTTCGCGCGCATCGTCCACCTGATTGCGCGTCGGGCTGAAGAACACCGCCGGCGCATGCAGCAGCTTGCTGAACGGGAATACGATGAGCAGCAGTGATACCAGGGCCAGATGCGTCAGCAGAAGCGGATTGGCCGGTAAAGGCTGCCAGTCGAAATAGAGAAGGCCCAGCACAAAGGCCTTGAACGACACGATGTCGGTGTGATCGAGAAACTTGACCGCCAGCCCGGAGCCGCCGATGCCCAGCAGCAGAATCAGCATCAGGTAATCCGAAGGCTGGCTGACGTAACGCACCCGCGCCACCAGAAGACGGCGGGCGAACAGCCCCGCTAGCCCCGCCACCATCGCCATGCCGCCATAGACGCCGAAGGGCTGAACCAGCACCACCCAGAACCACAGCGGCTGGATGAAGTAGCGCAGGTGGCGCAGCACCTCGAGCAGTAGTCCGAGATGGAACATCACCGCGAAAATCCAGGTCCATTTGCTGGACTTGAACAGGCTCTCGAACAGCCCGACCTCCCGCACCATGCGAAAGACCACACCAGCGCGCGTCACCGGCGCCGGCATGGTCGGAATCTTCAAGGGTGCCGGCGTGCGCGCATAGGTGAAAACCCGGTAGCACAGGCCGAGTGCGAAGATCACCGTCGCCGCGTAGAGCAGGAGCGCGTAGCTCACGGTCATGATCGACATCAATCACAGCCTTTCGGTCGCAGCCCCTGGCATTCGCAGCTTCTGCCGGCTGCTTGGCTCCCGCGGCCGGCTCTCGCCGGCCCGGGCATCAGGCGATCAGATACAGCCCGTCGGCTTGGGCAGGCCGGCATAACGGCAGGCCTGCTTGGCCGGACCATAGGGGAACAGTTCGTAAAGATATTTGCTGTTGCCTTTTTCCGGGCCGAGCTTCTTGCCGATCGCCTTGGTCAACACACGGATGGCCGGCGCGATCTGATATTCCGCGTAATAGTCACGCAGGAAGTTGATCACTTCCCAATGGCTCTCCGTGAGCGTGAGGTTGTCCTCAGCCGCCATGACATTGGCCACGTCCTCGTTCCAATCGGCAAGGTTGACCAGATAGCCTTCCTCGTCGACCGCCATTTCCTTGCCCTTCACTGCGACTGCCGTCATCTTTTTTCTCCTGACAAATATTGCGCCTGCGATATTTCCGCTTCAGACCCAGGCCTGGACATGATGATATTCAACGGCAAGATCGACGAAGCCGCTGTAATCGACCACCTTCACGCCTTGCACCAAATGCTCCGGCGTGAAGCCCCGTGCCGCCAGGTCGGGCCCGAGCACGTAAATCTTCCTGGCTTTTGCTGCTTCGGCCAGTTTTGCGGACTCCGCCGTGCCCTTCAGCGCACCATAGACCGCATCTTCCATCAAAAGGATCCCGCAGCCGGAACGCGAAAGACGCAAGCACGATTCCAGATCGCGCGTCTGCAGCGGAGATTTGTTCGTCGTATGCAATACAGCCATCTCAACTCTCCGGTCAGAAGGACAGGACGACGTCCTGCTCCTCCATCAGCGCACCGAGCGCGGCGGAAGGAAGCACCTCCACCGGCACCAGAAGATCGTCCGCAGTGAGGCCGCGTGCTTCGAGCGACTCCTGTTCGACATAGAGCTTCTCGATGTCGTAGTCCTCGAGCGCCCGATAGGTCGGCGAGAAGTTCTTCTGGCCTATATCCTTGGTCTGCTGACCCTTCTTGAGCTGATAGACGCCGTCATCCACGAACACCATGCTCACGTTCTGATCGAACGCTGCGCCGATCAGGACGACTTCCAGCGACTCCAACGCATAGATGGTGCCGTAAGGCGCCTTGCGGTTGAGGAACATGAAGCGCTTGACCTTATCCGTGCCGCCTTCGTTTTCTTCCATGCCGCTCATCGCCGCTTCGCCCTCAATCGCCGAAAACCACCAGCCGGTCGGCCTTGATACCGGCTTCGACCAGCTGACCCAGGCCCGAAATGCGGAAACCTGGTGCCAGAATTTCTTCCTTGATGCCCCGGCGCAGCGCCGCCGCAACGCACACCACCAGATCGATGCCGTGATCGGCCGCCAGCTTTGACCATTGCTGGGTGATGTTGCGATCGTCCTGCGGCGGCTCAACCAGCCTGTTCGCGTTGTTGACGCCGTCGTTATAGAAGAACACGCGATAGATTTCGTGCCCTTTCGCCAGCGCCGCGACTACGAACTGATAGGCCGAATCGGACGCTTGGTGCTGATACGGCCCCTCGTTGACGAGTATGCCGAACTTCATTGCGCGCTCCCGTTGACGGCCGACTGGCGGATATGCGCCGAAGCGTTCAGGCTGGCGCGGCCGCCACGCCAATTATCGATATGATAGGGCGTGAACGGCAGGCCAGTCAGTTCGAAGAAGCGCGGCCAGCCGATACGCTCGATCCATTCTCCCATGCGTTCCCAATCCTTGGCGTCCTGCTGATAGGTGCGCAGGATATTCTTGACCACGGCCGCCACTTCCGGCCAGCGCGGCGGGTTGTTCGGCAGCCCGGCCACCACCAGCTTGTGGAACATCGGCCGGCTCCTGGCATTCGAATGCTTGCCGCCCACCCAGATGGCAATCTTGGTGTGTTCCGGATCGTTGATCTGCATCGGCGGGCATGGCGGGAAGCACGCGCCGCAACAGACGCATTTTTTCTCGTCCACCTCCAGCGTCGGCTTGCCATTGACCACCGCTGGGCGGATCGCTGCTACCGGACAACGCGCCACCACGGCCGGGCGCTCGCAGACATTGGCCACCAGGTCGTGATTGATCTTGGGCGGCTTGGTGTGCTGGATGTTGACGGCAATGTCCCCCTGCCCCCCGCAATTTATCTCGCAGCACGAGGTGGTGATGCCTACGCGGTTCGGCATGCGCTCATTGGCGAATTCCTCGTGCAACTCGTCCATCAGCGCCTTGACCACGCCCGAAGCATCGGTGCCAGGAATATCGCAGTGAAGCCATCCCTGCGTATGGGAGATCATTCGTACGGAATTGCCGGTGCCGCCGACCGGAAAGCCCTCGGCAGCGAGGGCGGCGATCAGCGGCGCAACCTTGGCCTCGGCGCCAACCATGAACTCGATATTGCTGCGAATGGTGAAACGAACGTAACCGTCGGCATATTTGTCCGCAATGTCACACAGCTTGCGAACGGTAAAGACATCCATTTGCCGTTGCGTGCCCGCACGGATAGTCCAGACCTGATCGCCGCTCTCCGCCATGTGGTGCAATACACCCGGGCGCGGACGCTCATGCCATTTCCACTGGCCATAGTTCTTCTTCAACAGCGGATGCATGAACTGGAAGGCGTCTGGGACACCGCTCTCAACCGGCATACGGGGCTTGGCAGGGCTGCTCATCGGGCTTACTCCGCGGCTTTGGCGCTATGGCGCGCTGTCCATTTCCCGGCTTCGTCGTCCCATCCGTCCATGCGGACGTAGGGATTGGCGCGCGGGTGCAGCACCATGCTCGGATCGGGTTCGAGGCCGATAGCCTTGAGGAAATTGGCAAAGCCGATACGCTCTATCATCTCGCCGGTGCGCTCATGCTCCAGCGCATTCTCGGCGAAGAAATCGATGATGTTCTGGCCAAGTTCCTGCAGCTTGTCGAAATCCTCGTCTGTCTCCAGCTTCATGAAGGGCACGAGCACGGTGCCGAAAAGGTCGCCGATCTTGAGCGTGCGCTTGCCGCCCAGCAGAATGGTGATGCCGCGATCCTTGCCGGGGCTCAGCGCCTTGGTCATGACGTTGATGCAATGCATGCAGCGCACGCAGTTGCGGTTGTCGATGGCGATGGTGTCGTCGTCCTTTAGCGACACGCAGCGTGTCGGGCAGCGGGTGACCACGTTGTCGACCACCGACTGGCGGCCGTTCTTGGCCACATATTTCTGTACCTCGTCCTGATCGACCTGGATATCGTCGCGCCAAGTTCCGATCACGGCCATGTCGGAGCGCTGGATGGCGTTCATGCAGTCGTTTGGGCAGCCTGAGAACTTGAACTTGAACTTGTAGGGCAGCGCCGGGCGGTGCATGTCATCCAGGAAAGCGTTGATGATCTGGGTGTGGGCACGAATTTCGTCGTAGCAGGACTGCTCGCAGCGCGCATGCCCCACGCAGGACATCGCAGTGCGCACCGCCGGCCCGGCCCCGCCCAGGTCGTAGCCCATTTCGTTTATCTCGTCGAAGCAGGGCTGGACGTTCTGGCTGGTGCAGCCTTGCAGCATGATGTCGCCGCTCTGGCCGTGCAACGCAATCAGACCGGAACCGTATTTCTCCCACACATCGCAAATCTTGCGCAGCGAGTCCGTGCTGTAATGCATGCCAGGCGCCGGCATGATGCGCAGAGTATGGAATTCTGCTGCTTCGGGAAATTCCGGCTTACCGTCGTCGCCGCGCAACTCGGAAAAGCGCGGGATGACGCCGCCGCCATAACCGATCACGCCAACCGTGCCGCCCTTCCAATAGCCGCGCTTGGTTTCGTAGGAACGTTCTAGCTGACCGAGCAGGCCCTTCATCATGCCGGCGTATGGCTTGTCTTCGGCACTGGCCAACCGCTTGAGGCCCGAGACGAAACTGGGCCAGGGCCCGTCTTCAAGCTTGTCGAGCATCGGCGTTTCTGGGGTCTTTTTTGTCATCGGATCGCTTCGCGGTTTATCGGTTTCGACCTCTCCCCGGGCCCTCACTCCGCTTGCTGCGCACAACACCGGCGAAGCTACAGAACCCGTTAAGCAGTCTAGGCGTGGGCGGCCGAGGGCGATATTGCGCAGATGGGATGGCCGAACGCCCCATGACCTATCTCCGACGGGATATGTACGGCGCGCGGGCTGCGAGGAACCATTTCGTGTGACATCGCACTACTGGAACGACGAGCAGGACGAAGAACCCGACGGCAGCTCTTGCAAGGCGGCCGATCTGGCATTTGCGCTCGCGGCGCGTGCAATTCCGGCAGATTACACTTTTGCTCTTTCGCGTGCAGTGATCGGGCTTCTTCCCTGGCTGCCGCTCGTACAGGGTGCAGGGTTGTATCTGACTCACGGCGCCGAGTCAGGCAACGGCTGGCAGCGCGATGTGTCCGAAGGCGCCCTGCTCTATCTGCCGCGGCGCGCGCGGCTGGTGCTGCGGCTGCCGCTGGACCGGCTGGACGACGCGCGCGCCCTCGCGGGCCACACGCTCGATATAAGCGGCTTCCCGTTGAGCATCGGCGAGCCCGGCATTCTGCCACTCTCCCCGTCGGACACCGTCTACGCCCGCCACCTTATCGACGAAGGCGATGAGGAAACCGCGCTACTCGACAAGGTGGCGCAGACGATCGACGCGCTCGGGACCACGCGGCGGAAGATCATGTGCGGCAAAAGACGGCACATCTTAACGCCGGGTGGCGTACTGGCAACTCGTAGCGTGATGGTAGCAGGGCTAACGTCAAGCGACTCACTGGTGCTATTCGAAAAGGGCATCGGCTCCGGCCGGCTGCTGGGCTGCGGGCTGTTCGTGCCTTACAAGCGGCCCAATTCGGCCACACGCCATGCCGACGAATAATATTTACACCGCGGCTTTCAGTTCCCTTGCATCCGCGGCAACGGGCTGAAACCACGCAAAGCGTTCATGCAACATCACTACCGCGCCGACGATGAGCAGCGAAGGCGGGCGCATCGCGATATCCGCGGCCATGGCAGGCAGGCTTGCCAGATCGCCGATCAGCACTTGCTGGCTCTGCGTGGTACCGTCCTGCACCAGCGCGGCGGGGGTTGCAGTGGAAAGGCCTTCGCCGATCAGCCGCTGACAGATCGCTTCGAGATTGTGCAGACCCATATAGACCACGATGGTCTGATGCGGCTGCGCCAGGGCATGCCAGTCCAGATCGCCGCCGTCCTTGAGATGCCCCGGAACAAAAACACAGCTATGCGCATAGTCCCGGTGGGTCAACGGAATGCCGGCATAGGCCGCGCAGCCCGAGGCCGCGGTGACGCCCGGCACGATCTGGAACGGAATACCCTCCTCCGCCAGCACATCCACTTCTTCGCCGCCGCGCCCAAAGATGAAGGGATCGCCGCCCTTGAGCCGCAGCACCCGCTTGCCCTCGCGGGCGAGGCGCACCAGCAGGCGGTTGATCTCCTCCTGCGGCATACTGTGGTCGCTGCGCGCCTTGCCGACATAGATGCGTTCGGCACCGCGGTGCGCGAAGTCGAGAATCTCCGGCGCCACCAGACGGTCATAGACCACCACATCGGCCTGCTGCATCAGGCGCAGGGCGCGGAAGGTGAGCAGGTCGGGATCGCCCGGGCCCGCACCCACCAGATAGACCTCGCCCACCGAAAGCGACGACGGCGTATCCTGTTGCAGCGCGACCTCGACGGCGAGCTTCGCCGAGCGCTCCTGCCCCGCCAGCATCATCTCGGCCACCGGGCCCTGCAGCACCTCTTCCCAGAAGCGCCGGCGCTGCGCCATATCCGAGAAACGCCGCTTGACCCGGTCGCGGAAGCCCTCGGCGAGATTCGCCAGCTTGCCGTAAGACGCCGGGAGCATCGTCTCCAGCTTCGTGCGCAGGATGCGTGCCAGCACCGGCGAGGCGCCGCCGGACGATACCGCCACGATGACCGGCGAGCGATCGACGATGGACGGCACGATGAAGCTGCAAAGCTCCGGCGCATCGACCACGTTGACCGGAATGGCGCGCTCCCGGCACAGCTCGGAAACCTCGCGATTGACTGTTTCATCGTCGGTGGCGGCGATCACCAGCGTGCAGCCCTCGATATCGCTGGGGCGAAACGCGCGCGTGCGGTGGCAGAGCTTTCCGGCATCGCGATATTGCATCAGGCTGCGGCCCAACTTCGGCGCTACCACGGTGACCGCGGCGCCGGCGCGCAGCAGCAGTTCGACCTTGCGGGCAGCGACCTCGCCTCCCCCCACCACCAGGCAGGCCTTGAAGCGGATATCGAAAAAGGTCGGCAGGAAATCCATGCGCCACCCGTCGTGCGACAACTCTTCACGGTCCATGAAAAGCTTGGGCGGCCGGGCTTGGAATATCCCCAAAGGAACATCCCGCCGGGCGAGCGGGGATAGGGTGTGCCGTGGATTCCGGAACCGCTCGAGCCAACTCGGGCGCCTGCAGGCTTAGTTCACGTTCCGCGACGCGCCCTTCCAGAACTCGGCGCGAATGGCCTTCTTGTCGAATTTGCCGGCCGGTGTGCGCGGAATCTGGTTCCGGAAATGCACGGTCTTGGGTGCCTTCACGCTGCCCAGCCGTGCCTTGCAATGTGTGATGACGTTTTCGGCCGTCAGCGCCGCCCCCGGGTTCAAAACGACGATGGCCGTGACGGCCTCGCCCCATT
This sequence comes from Alphaproteobacteria bacterium, assembly GCA_018971835.1. Lineage (GTDB taxonomy): Bacteria > Pseudomonadota > Alphaproteobacteria > Micropepsales > Micropepsaceae > Rhizomicrobium. The sequence goes on along the minus strand of JAGWZW010000097.1, from coordinate 19 downwards.
TCTCGTGCGCGGCACCGAT
>JAGWZW010000096.1 GCA_018971835.1 Alphaproteobacteria bacterium | reverse complement strand
AGCGAAGAAAAAGCTGGCGAGCACCTGATCCAGAGCGCCGCCCCAAAACTCTGGCACGACCTCGTCCTCGGCGACCGCATCGTCATCGCCAACCGCAGAGCGCTGGAGCGATGCCAGCGCAGTGAGCGTCCAGTGCGTTGCGCAATCGAGATACCGACCGATCAGCGGTAACCGGCTCTTCGTCGCCCATTGCGCGGTGTGATGCGTATAATATTCTGACGACATATACATAATAATTGAGCCCAATAGACATCGCGCCGGCTGGTGATGACGGTTTTCGCGCCTCACGGAAAGAGAGCGCGACTTCGCCGGCAGTCAAGGCGAACGCTGGCACTTGTAGAGCTGCCAGAATTCGCCCGCAGCAAATAGGCGAAGTTATTTTTGACGCCTACAGCGTGCCATACTATGGATAGGCATCCTTATGTCGGTAATTGTCGGGAACGGTGCCCGACCATGTCGACTACCTCGTCATGCACCGCGCCGAGACTTGGGGTTGAGGCACCGAAGACTCCTCCGATGCCACATTCGCCCCTTTCGCGAGCCCACACCGTTTCAATCAAGCTTATGCGCCCAGCATCCAGCAGGGAAGCTAGGGCGAAAACCCAATAAAAGCGTTGCTGCATGAATCGGTTGTTGATTCTCTGCTCTTGATGATTCGGAGCGGAGAGACGGATGCGGCGCAACCTGTTTTGGCTCAACGACGAACAATGGGCTCGGATTGAGCCCTATCTGCCGACCGACGTGCGTGGCAAGGAACGGGTCGATGACCGCCGGGTGATCAGCGGCATTTTGCATGTGATCAAGAGCGGCTGCCGCTGGTGCGACTGCCCTCCGGAATACGGCCCGCCAACCACGATCTACAACCGTTTTGTGCGCTGGGCCGAACGCGGTGTCTGGGAACGGCTGTTCCGCGAACTTGCGGCACATGGCCGATCCGGCGATACGCAAATGATCGACTCCACTCACGTCAAGGCGCACCGCTCGGCCTCGGGCGGAAAAAGGGGGAACAGAACCAAGCGATTGGACGCTCGCGCGGCGGGCGCAACACGAAAATCCACGCAATCGCAGATGCTAAGGGACGTCTTCTTTCCATCCTTCTGACCGGCGGTCAGGTGCATGATTGTCCACCCGCAAAGCGGCTGATCCGGCGCGCCAAGGCCGCAAAGAAGATGCTTGGCGACAAGGCCTACGACAGCGCCGATCTTCGCCATTGGCTCGGTGAGCGCGGCACCAAAGCCGTCGTTCCCAACAAATCCAATCGCAAACAGCCCTTCTCCTTCGACAGAAAATCCTACAAGCAGCGACATCGCATCGAGAACGCATTCTGCCGTCTCAAGGATTTTCGCCGGATTGCCACCCGATATGATAGGCTCGCCAGGAACTTCCTCGCTTCTGTCTGCCTCGTCGCAGCTATCGTCTGGTGGATTTAATGAGTCGCGACCCTAGTTCGTTGCGCAGTGACACGGAAGCGCCCGCCACGGCAAGACGATTTCAAGTCCTACGCTGCGATGACGGCCAATCAGGACACAATGCGACCATTTATTGGAAGGCTGATTAGCGCTTCGGCATAAAGGCCATACATTCCATCTCCACCGCCGCGCCCAGCGCAAGGCCGTTGCAGCCGAAGGCGCTGCGGGCGGGCAGGCGGCCGGGCTTGAAATACTGGACATAGACCTGGTTGAACGCGCTCCACTGGCTCATGTCGACCAGCATCACCGTGCATTTGAAGACGTCGTCGAACGATAGCCCGTTGGCTTTCAAGACGGCGCCGATGTTCTCCATCATCTGCCGGGCCTCGGCCTCAATGCCGCCTTCCACCAGTTCCATCGTGCCCGGCCTGTTGCCGATCTGCCCGGAGAGGTAGAGCACATCGCCCACGCGCACGGCCTGGCTGAAGGGAAGGCCCGTGGCGCCGGGCGGGTTGCGGAATTCGATCATGGCAGGGCTCCATTGTAGGGTAGGGCATCATAGCGGTTTGGCTATACACGGATAGTTGTATTGCGGCCGCTTGCGGCAGCCGGTGGGCTCATTACCATACCGGGCTTGGATTTCTCAGGGGGTATCGCAATATGATCCGTACACGGACTATTTGGCTGGCAGCCGGCGCCGTGCTGGTGGCGCTGCCGGCGCTGGCCGCCTATCCGGGCCATCCCAAGACCACGCCTGACATCAACGCGCATGATCTTTCCGCGCGCGACAAGGCGATCTCGTCGGACGCCTTCGAGGGCCGCGGGCCGGGCACCAAGGCGGGCGAGGCTGCGGCGCAGTGGATCGCCGACGAGATGAAGCGCATCGGCCTCAAGCCGGGCAATCACGGCTCCTATTTCCAGACGGTACCGGCTGTGAACATCACGCTCGATGCGGCCAAGTCGAGCCTCGTCTTCGATACGGCCAAGGGGCAGATCAATCCGAAATTCCCGGACGAGGACGTTTACTGGACGCCGCAGTTCAAGAGCACGCAGGTCAGCGTGAAGGATTCGCCGCTGGTGTTCGTGGGCTATGGCGTGGTGGCGCCGGAATATCACTGGAATGACTATGCCGGCGTGGACGTGAAGGGCAAGACGGTCGTGATCCTGGTCAACGACCCGGGCTTCGCCAGCGGCGATCCCAAGCTCTTCAAGGGCAAGACGATGACCTATTACGGCCGCTGGACCTACAAATACGAGGAAGCCGCGCGCCAGGGCGCCGCTGCCGCCATCATCGTGCATCAGACCGCGCCTGCCGCCTATGGCTGGGAGGTGGTGCGCAATTCCAACACCGGCGCCAAGGGTTGGCTCGACGCCAAGAACAAGAACATGGACATGGTACCGGTGCAGGGCTGGATCACGCACGAGACGGCGATCGAACTGTTCAAGCGCGCCGGTCTCGATTTTGCCAAGCTGGAAGCGGCAGCCGACCTGCCCGGCTTCAAGGCGGTGCCGATGACGGGCGAAACGCTCAACGCCAGCCTCACCTCCACCGTCACCCACATGAAGACGCGCAATGTCGTGGGCGTAGTGCCTGGCTCCAAGCAGCCGGACGATTACATCCTCTACACCGCGCACTGGGATCATCTGGGCGTGAAGCCGGACGTGGCCGGGCCGGACAAGATCTACAACGGCGCAGTCGATAACGGCATGGGCGTATCCTCGATCCTCGAGATCGCCGAGAAGTTCGCGCACGACAAGCCCGCGCCGGATCGCTCCATCGCCTTCATCGACTGGACGCTCGAGGAGCAGGGCCTGCTCGGTTCGCAATATTTCGCGGAGCATCCGATCTGGCCGCTCAATCATATCGTCGGCGGGGTGAACCTGGATGCCAACCTGCCGGAAGGCCGTGCGCGCGACATGGTGGTAGTCGGCAACGGCGCCTCGCAACTCGAAGACATCCTGGCCGGCGTGCTGAAGACGCAGGATCGCGTCATCTCGCCGGATCCCGAGCCGGAGAAGGGCATGTTCTACCGCTCGGACCACATCAGCCTGGCCAAGGTGGGTGTGCCGATGCTCGATCCGGCCGGCGGCTACGACCTGATCGACGGCGGCACCAAGGCTGGCGAGGCGGTGCGACAGGATTATCTCAAGCACCACTATCATCAGCCGTCTGACGAGTTTAACCCGAACTGGGATCTCTCCGGCCCGATCCAGGATCTCGATGCGCTCTATGCTTTTGGCCTCAAGCTCGCCGACAGCGATGCCTGGCCTGACTGGTACGAAGGCAACGAGTTCCGCGCGGCGCGTGACCGCGAAATGGCAGGCAAAAAATAACGCCAGGTGCGATAGTCTTTCCCGTCCGGTGCCCGAGTCCCCGGGGCCGGACGGGAGCGCAGTTTGGAAACGGTCGAACTCTTCCAGCGCCTGGGCCTGGCGCTTGCCATCGGCTTCCTGATCGGCATCGAGCGCGGCTGGCGCGAGCGCGAGGGCGCCGCCGGCAGCCGCGTCGCCGGTATCCGCACCTATGCGCTGATCGGGCTCTTGGGCGGCGTTTGGGGCGCGCTCTATCCCGTGGTCGGCGGTGTGGCGCTGGGGCTGGTGGCGCTCGGCTTCGCCATCGGCTTCACCGTGTTCCAGTGGCGCGAAAGCGTGGCAGAAAACAACCTCTCCGCCACAGCACTGATCGCGGGGCTCGTGGCCTTCGGGCTGGGCGTGTTCGCCGTGCTCGGCAACATGGCAGCGGCGGGCGCGGCGGGCGTAGCCACCTTCGTGCTGCTGGCCGAGCGCGAGGCGCTGCATGGCTTCCTCAAGAAGGTGACGTGGCCGGAGCTGCGCGCGGGCCTGCTGTTGCTCACCATGACCTTCGTGCTGCTGCCGATCCTGCCCAACCGCACTGTCGATCCCTGGGGCGGGATCAACCCCTACACCATCTGGCTGATGACCATCCTGATCGCTGGCATTTCCTATGCCGGCTATGTGGCAACGCGGGTCGCCGGGGCGCAGCGCGGCCTGTTCTACGCCGGGGCAGTGGGCGGGCTCATCAGTTCCACCGTCGTGACGCTGACCTATTCGCAACTGGCTCACAAGCAGCCCGCGCTCGGCGGCAAGGCGGAGCCGGGGATCCTGGCGGCCTGGGTGGTGTCCCTGCTGCGGATGACGGCGCTGGCCTCGGTGATCGCGCCGGTGCTGTTCGTGCCGCTGATCTTGCCCATCCTGGCGGGCGTGGCGGTGCTGGTGGCGGCGGGATTCCTGTTCGATCATCGCGCCGCACGTAATACCGAGGCGCCGGATTTCAAGCTCACCAATCCGTTTGAGCTGTGGGAAGTGCTGCGCTTCGGCCTGCTGCTGGCGGCGGTGATGCTGGGCGCGCGGCTGCTGTTCCTGGCGTTCGGGCAGGGCGGCCTGCTGCCGCTGGCCGCGGTGACGGGGTTGGCCGATGTCGACCCGATCACCCTTTCCGCCGCCCGGATGCTGGGCGGCGCCCTGACGCCCGGTGGGGCGGCCCTGGCCATCCTGGTGGCCGGCGGGGCCAATCTGGTGGCCAAGGCGGCGGTGGCGCTGGGCGTGGGCAGCCTGCGCTTCGGGGCCTCGCTGGCGGCCTGCGCGGTGCTGGCGATCGGAGCGGGCGCGACGGTCTGGTTGACGCTGGGTCCGCTCTAGCGGCCCTGTTTACGGGACCGTCTCAAGCCCCTAAAACACGCCGCGATGCAATAACGTTTCAGACCGAGGGCCCGGGGTGTTCCAGAAAATCCTGATTGCCAATCGCGGCGAGATCGCCTGCCGCGTCATCAAGACTGCCCGCCGGATGGGCATCAAGACCGTGGCCGTCTATTCGGACGCCGACAAGGACGCGCTTCACGTCGAGATGGCGGACGAAGCGGTGCATATCGGACCGCCGCCCTCGGCGCAGTCCTACCTCGTGATCGACAAGATCGTGGAGGCCTGCAAGGCCACCGGCGCCCAGGCCGTCCATCCCGGCTACGGCTTTCTCTCCGAGCGCGAAGCCTTCGCCGAGGCGCTGGCGAAGATCGGCGTCGCCTTCATCGGCCCGAACGTCAAGGCCATTGCGGCGATGGGCGACAAGATCGAATCCAAGAAGCTCGCCGTGGCCGCGGGCGTCTCCACCGTGCCCGGCTTCGTCGGCGAGATCAGGGACGCCGATCACGCCAAGAAGATCGCCAAGGAGATCGGCTATCCGGTGATGGTGAAGGCCTCGGCCGGCGGCGGCGGCAAGGGCCTGCGCATCGTGTTCGACGAGAAGGACATCGTGCAGGCGATCCAGTCCTCGCAGAACGAGGCGCGCGCCAGCTTTGGCGACGACCGGCTGTTCGTGGAGAAGTTCATCACCGAGCCGCGCCACATCGAAATCCAGCTGATGGGCGACAAGCACGGCAACGTCCTCTATCTGAACGAGCGCGAATGCTCGATCCAGCGCCGGCACCAGAAGGTGATCGAGGAGGCGCCGTCGCCGTTCCTCGATGCCAAGACGCGCCAGGCGATGGGCGAGCAGGCCGTCGCGCTGGCCAAGGCGGTCGGTTACGACAGCGCCGGCACGGTCGAGTTCATCGTCGACAAGCACCGCAACTTCTATTTCCTCGAAATGAACACCCGCCTGCAGGTGGAGCATCCGGTCACCGAACTCATCACCGGCCTCGACCTGGTGGAGCTGATGATCCGTTCGGCGGCCGGCGAGAAACTCGCGCTGGCGCAGAAGGATGTGAAGCTCAATGGCTGGGCCGTCGAGTCCCGCATCTACGCCGAGGATCCCTATCGCGGTTTCCTGCCCTCCACCGGACGGCTGGTGCGTTACCGCCCGCCGGCGCAGGGCACGAAGGGCGAGGTCACGGTGCGCAACGACACCGGCGTCTATGAAGGCGGCGAGATCTCGATGTTCTACGATCCGATGATCGCCAAGCTCTGCACCCACGCGCCGACGCGCGAGGCGGCGATCGACGCCATGTCCGAGGCGCTGGACGAATTCCGCATCGAAGGCATCAATCACAATATCGCCTTCCTCACCGCGATCATGCACCACGGCCGCTTCCGTGACGGGCGGCTCTCCACCGGCTTCATTGCCGAGGAATATCCCGACGGCTTTCAGGGCCGCGCGCTGGACGATGCCGACCGCCGCCGCTTCGCCGCCGCTGCGGCGGTGGCCAAGCTCGGGCGCACCGCGCGGGCCGGCGCCATTTCGGGCCGGCTCAACGGCGCTCCGCCGTTTCCGGACCGCTTCGTCGTCACCCTGGGCGAGGAGCATGTGGAGATCGACAACGCCTATCTCACCACCGGTCGCCTGCACGCCAAAATCGACGGCGCCGAATACGAAGCGGGCGTGCGCTGGCATCCGGGCGATGCGGTGATGTACCTGGGCGAGGCCAGCGGCGAATGCGCCATCCAGATTTCACGCGTGGCGGGCGGCTACCGGCTCAGCCAGGGCGGCATCCAGGTCGTGGCTTCGGCGCGCAGCCCACGCGCGGCGGAACTGGCGGCGCTGATGCCGAAGAAACTGCCGCCGGACACCTCCAAGATGCTGCTGTGCCCGATGCCGGGGCTCATCGTTTCGGTCAACGTGATCGAGGGCCAGGAGGTCAAGGCCGGCGAAGTCCTTGCCGTGGTCGAGGCCATGAAGATGGAGAACGTGCTGGTGGCCGAACGCGATGGTATCATCAAGAAGATCAACGCCAAGAAGGGCGACAGCCTGGCGTTGGACGAAGTGATCCTCGAATTCGTGTAAGGAGCGCGTCATGGCCGGAGACGACGACATCACCGCGCTGCGCTTCCGCATCGAAGGCTTCGTGCAGGCCGTGGGCTATCGCAATTACCTGATCGATGAGGCCAACAAGCTCGGCCTCGACGGCTGGGTGCGCAACCGCGCCGACGGCACGGTGGAAGCGCTGGCCTCTGGCCCCACCAAAACGATCGAAGCCTTCTTCGCGGTTTGCGCCAAGGGACCGCCGGGTTCGCGCGTCGCCAATGTCGAGATGCACAAGGCCGAGCCGCCGGTGGAGAAGGGCTTCAAGCGCCGCCCGTCGCTGTAGACACGCCAAAGCGGCGCGCGATCTTCGATCGTCCGCCGCTCTTGCGTTCGAATGCTCCGGCAGGCGAGCGGCCGCCGCCATCGCGGCCGGCCGACAGGCACCTTCGCATTCTCCCCGGGCACTCTGGCGAGGAAGGAAAGAGTGCGTACTCTGCGGACCTCTCCTGAGCCATCCGCTTTCCGCACCCGCCTTCGTCGCCGCGGTCTCGCGCGTGAGGGCGCGATCTCTGTCCTGTCTGACGGTCTCACGTTGCTGGCGTTTCCATCTTCGCCTGCCCTTTGCGCTTCGGGCGCGGCCTCGTCACTCCTTGGTTTTCCGCAAAGGATGATACGCGCGGTTTTGGGGGCGGGGATAAGTTCGGGCGAAAAAATCTTTGTACGGATAATTCGCCAGGCGCATCAGGCGCTTGATCACGACGCGCCGGGCGCCAGGCGTGGATAAGGGCGGAAAACTGGATGTCCGCGGAGCTCGCTATTCCGCCACCGGGCCGAACACCGGGACGAAGGCGCGCTTCAGCGCCACGTCCACATCCGCCATCGACACTGGAATGCCGAGATCGACCAGGCTGGTGACGCCATGCTCGGAAATGCCGCACGGCACGATCCCGGTGAAGTGCGAAAGATCCGGCTCCACGTTGAGCGAGACGCCGTGGAACGTCACCCAGCGGCGCACGCGCACGCCGATGGCGGCGATCTTGTCTTCGCGGCCGTTTCCCCGCGCCACCCAGATGCCGACGCGGCCCTCGCGCCGTTCGCCCTTCACATTGAATTCCGCCAGCGTGCGGATCAGCCATTCTTCGAGGTTGCGCACGAAGCTGCGCACGTCCGGCCCGCGGTCCTTGAGGTTCAGCATCACATAGCCCACGCGCTGGCCGGGCCCGTGATAGGTGTATTGCCCGCCGCGCCCGGTCTTGAACACGGGAAATCGCGGATCGAGCAGGTCTTCGGCTTTGGCGCTGGTGCCGGCGGTGTAGATCGGCGGATGCTCCACCAGCCAGACGCGCTCGGCCGCTTCGCCGCGGGCGATGGCTTCGGCCCGCGCTTCCATTTCGGCCACTGCCTCGGGATAGGGCAGCAGCCCCTCACGGATCACCCATTCGGTCCTGGCTGCGCGCATGATGGCCGCCGTTAACTCCGCAGTAAGCATGAGGGCGCAAGGATTCGCCCGTCACATCGGACATGGCTCATGGCCCTCAACATCGACAGCGTCAAGGTAGAGATTTCGGTCGTGCTGGGCCGTTCGGTCATTCCGATGCACCAGCTCCTGCGCATGGGCCGCGGCGCGGTGATCGAACTCGATTCCAAACAGGACGATCCCGTGCTGGTGCTGGCCAACGACCGGCCGGTGGCGCGCGGCGAGATCGTGCTGCATGGCGACAAGATCGGTGTCTCCGTGACCGAGATCATCAAGGGGTACTATCAGATTTAGCTGATAAAAAATGTAGAATAAAAAATTCCCCACCTGATACTTGCAAAAATAGTATGCGCATCGTATCTCTGCTGTGAAATATGCGCAGCGGAGGGCCTCGTGCTTCCCATTGTTCTGGATCCGGCTTCGATTGCCGTGGGCCTCTGCGGCGTGGGCGAGGGGCTCGCCCGCCGGCAGCAGATGCTGGCCGCGGCGGGCGTTCTCCCTGCGGCCGTCGCGCCCGAGACGCCTGACGAGGCCCTGTGCGGGCTGGCAGCGCTGTTCATCGCCGGGCTGCCTCATGCCGAGGCGCACCGGCTGGCGGCGCGGGCACGGCTGGCAGGCGTGCTCGTGAACGTCGAGGACTTGCCGGCACTCTGCGATTTCCATGTTCCGGCCGCGATCCGGCGGGGTGACCTGTTGCTGACTGTTTCTACCTCAGGCAAGGCGCCCGGCCTGGCCAAGGCCATCCGCGAATGGCTGGAGCGGCTCTTCGAAGCGGCCTGGGGCGAGCGGCTCAGCGAGGCGGCCGAAGCCCGCCTGCGCTGGCGGCGGGACGGTCATCCACCCGCAGAAGTCGCGCGGCGCGGCGTCGCGCTCGCGCGCGAGAAAGGCTGGCTGTCATGAGCCTCGTCACCGTGATCGATCGCGACCGCCGGCCCGCGGGCCTTGAACCGGATGTGGCCGCGCGGCTGGCCGAACTGCGCGCCAAGGCCGAGGGGCGAGATGCAAGCGGCATCCTCGAACTGGCGCTGAAAGAGGCCTTTCCGGGCCGGACGGCGGTGAGTTCCTCGTTCGGCGCGGAATCGGCAGTGCTGCTGCATTTGGTGGCGCAGGTTGATCCTTCGACGCCGGTGCTGTTCCTCAACACCGGCAAGCTGTTCGGCGAGACGCTGCGCTACCGCGACCGGCTGCAGGACGAGCTGGGGCTGGGCGATGTCCGCACCGTCGCACCGTATGCGGAAGAACGCGCCGCCTGCGATCCCGATGGCACGCTGTGGACGCGCGACACCGATGCCTGCTGCGAGTTCCGCAAGGTGGTGCCGCTCAGGCGCGCGATGGCCGGGTTCGCTGCGCAGATCACCGGGCGCAAGCGCTTCCAGACCGGGGCGCGCGCCGACATGAAGCCGGTGGAGTTCTTCGAAGGCCGTTTCCGCTTCAATCCGCTGGCGGCGTGGGACTTGGCCGACCTCGAAGCCTATATCGAGGCGCACAAGCTGCCGCGCCATCCGCTGGTAGAGGACGGTTACCCTTCCATCGGCTGCATGCCCTGCACCCGCCGCGTGACCGCAGGCGAGAGCTATCGCGCCGGGCGCTGGTCGGGGCTGGACAAGGACGAATGCGGCATCCATATCGGCGTGGACGGCGAGGGGATATGAACCCGGTTTAACCGCCCTGCGGCCCCGGGCCGCTTGACAGTCATATTAGGGATTCCTAAATAACAACCGCCGAAAGTTGACCGATGCGTGCCGCCGCCAAACGCGATTTCAACGAGATAAGCCGCCATGCCGGGGATGCCGCTTCGCTCATGCGGGCGCTCAGCCACGCGGCCCGGCTCAAGGTGCTGTGCGCGCTGGTGGGCGGCGAGCGTTCGGTCGGCGAACTGATGAAGCCTTCTGGGCTGGGCCAGTCCGCGCTGTCGCAGCATCTGGCCAAACTGCGTGAGGATGGACTCGTTGAAACCAGACGCGACGGCCAGACCATCTATTATCGCCTCGGTGATCCGCAGGTTAAGCGGGTTCTGGACCTCCTCCACGAACTCTACTGCCGGAACTAGCCCGCCTGTCGTCGCCATCGGTGCCGCCGAGGCCCGCCGCCTGCTGGCCAGGGGCGAGGCCCTGCTGGTGGATGTGCGCGAGGCGCACGAGCACGCCCAGGAACATATCAAGGGCGCCAAGCTGGTGCCGTTGTCGCGCTTCAAGGCCCATGATTTCTCCGGCGATTGCGCACGAAAGAACGCGGCGATCTTCTATTGCCGCTCCGGCGCGCGCACGGCCCGCCATGTCCGCCATTTCGCCCGCACCGGCTTTGCCGAGGTCTATGTCCTCGACGGCGGCCTCATCGGCTGGAAGCGGGCGGGCCTGGCCACCACCGCCTGAGCGGCCCCCGGGCGGGCGGGGACGATCCAGGGCACCGGGCCCGGCCGCTATCGGGCGTTTTTGGCCGATTTCAACGCTTCACAGTGCGTCAGGGATTTGCTACACCCCGCGGCCTACCCGAATACCCCGATGTGCGGTCGTGGCGGAATTGGTAGACGCACTACCTTGAGGTGGTAGCGGGGCAACCCGTGGAAGTTCGAGTCTTCTCGACCGCACCATTCGATTGCCCCGCGGCAGTGCGGAGCCGGGCGGCAACACTGCCGGGAATCTGGCCCCCGGCCCGGATTTCACGCCCCATAGGCCGCGAGCTTGTAAAGCTCCTCGGTGTAGATGACGCCGTAGGGCTTGCGCTTGCGCCCGTCCTTGCAGATCACCAGCCCGCGCAGCAGGCCTTCGGAAGTTTTGCGGGCCGCATCGGCCACGGTCTTGTCGTCGCTGATCCAGTCCTCCATCGCCAGCCCGCCGATGTCGCGCAGGGCCGTGCCGGTCGAAGGATCGGCCAACACGTCGACGATGTATTTGCGGATCTGCGATTCGGCGTTGGCGCCGGTGAAATCGGTGCGCGCGCGCCACGCCGGGATGTAGCCGAGAAACTCGTCGTGCTCGTTGGCGAGCAGGATGTGAAGGAAACCGGGAAAGGATTGCAACGCCCTGAACAACTGCTTGAGCACGATCGGGTTGAAGACGCGTGTGTCCTTGCTCTTCTTGATCGTCACCAGCACGGGCCTGTCGGTATAGCTGGCGGGGTTCTTGACGATGTCGAGTGCCTCGGCCAGCGAATCCGGCCGCATCACGATCTGCACCGCCTTGTCCTCGGCGAGCGCCTGGACGAATTCCCGGGCCGGCAGATCGGACAGCGCCGTCGAACGCGTGACCTTCTTCTTCTCCGCCGGCTTGTTCATCGCCGCCAGCGTGAAGCCGGCGGTGGAGGCGCCGAAGGCCAGCGTCGCGGCCACGCCCATCAGCAGCTCCGGCGACAGTGCCAGCCCGGCATAGCGCGCAGCCAAAAAAGCACCCGCCACCAGCGCGGCGGCGGCGATGCCCACGATTGCGGACAGCGCAATCTTCTTCATTCCGGCTGCTTCCCCCGCCTTGCCCATTGGAGCCATAGTCCGGCCCGCGCGGACATGCTACCCCAAAGCCGCGCGACGGTCATCTGTGGCTAACGCGGGAGTTTTATGGGGCCGCGAAGGCGCGGCAAATCAATGTCATAGGAGGTTAACATGGCGGCTTCGGAAACGGTGATTCTGGCGGGCGCACGCACGCCGATGGGCGGTTTTCAGGGCGAGCTGTCGCCGCTCTCGGCGCCGCAGCTTGGCGCGGCCGCCATCCGCGAAGCCGTGGCGCGCGCGGGAGTGGCGCCGTCCGATGTGAACGAAGCCTTCATGGGCAACGTGCTGCCGGCCGGGCTGGGCCAGGCGCCGGCGCGGCAGGCGGCGATCTACGGCGGGCTGCCCGAAAGCGTGCCGTGCACCACCGTCTCCAAGGTCTGCGGCTCGGGCATGAAGGCGGTGATGCTGGCCAGCGACCTGATCGCCGCCGGGCGTGCCGCGATCGTGGTGGCGGGCGGCATGGAGTCGATGACCAATTCGCCCTACCTCTTGCCCAAGGCGCGCGGCGGCTATCGCCTCGGCCACGGCGAGATCAAGGACCACATGTTCCTCGACGGCCTCGAAGATGCCTATGAACACCGGCTGATGGGCACCTATGCCGAGGACGCGGCGCGCCACTACCAGTTCACCCGCGAGGACCAGGACGCCTTCGCCACCGAATCCCTGCTGCGGGCCAAACGTGCGTGTACGGATGGTTCGTTTGCGGACGAAATCGTGGCCGTCAAGGTGGCCACCCGCAAGGGCGAGGTCGAGATCAAGGTGGACGAGCAGCCGGGCAAGGCCGACCCCGCCAAGATCCCGACCTTGAAGCCCGCCTTCGCCAAGGACGGCACGGTGACGGCGGCCAATTCCTCCTCGATTTCCGAT
>JAGWZW010000095.1 GCA_018971835.1 Alphaproteobacteria bacterium | reverse complement strand
GCCGCGGGATAGCTCCCATCCGCCAGCTTCGACACATGGCAGCTCAGGCAGCCGGGCAGGCTCTCGTCCTTGTTGCGGATGCCCTCGTGCACCGCCTCGTACCGCACCTGCATCAGCAGCTTCATGTGGTTCTTCCGCATCCATGCCGCCGGCCGCACGCAATGCGTGCCTTTCGCCGCCGGAATGGCGGGCGCGACCTGTGTATCCGCCAACGCGCCATGCCAGAACGGCGCCGTCAACACCACCAGCAACAGCGCCAGCGCGCCGAAGATCAGCGGCCGGTCACGCATCCGCCGCTCCCTTCGCCAATGGCTCCCCGCGCAGATTGACGGTGCGTTCCTTCTCGCCCGTCATCACCAACGCATTGCCCAGCATTTCGTGCACGCCCGCCACCTGCACGCCCGGCACCCAGTAATCCATCAGCGTGGGCAGCGTCGCCTTGTCGATGGCGCAGATGCAGGTAAGCAGGTTCACGCCGTGCTCCTCGCGCACATGGCGCACGGCATTGGCGCGCGGGAAGCCGCCGCGCAGGCGCATTTCCATGTTCTCGTCGTTGCCCAGCCCCGCGCCGCTGCCGCAGCAGAAGGTGTATTCGCGGATCGTGCTGGCCGGCATCTCATGGAAATTGTTGCAGGCGTTCTTGAGCACGTAGCGCGGTTCTTCCAAGAGGCCCATGCCGCGCGAAGGGTTGCAGGAATCGTGATAGGTGACGACGTACGGATCGTTGCGGCTGGGATCGAGCTTGAGCTTGTCGTGATGGATGAGGTCCGCGGTGAATTCGCAGATATGCACCATCCTGGTGGAGGCGGCATTCTCGAAGCGCGTACCGGTGATGGGCGAGACCGGCATCTCCAGAAAGTCTGCCGGACCGTTCATCGTATCCATGTACTGATGCAGCACGCGCCACATATGCCCGCACTCACCGCCCAATATCCACTTGACGCCGAGACGCCTGGCCTCGTCGTAGATCTTGGCGTTCAGGCTCTTCATCAGATCGTTGGAGTGGAACGAGCCGAAATTGCCGCCTTCGGAGGCATAGGCGCTGACCGTGAAATCAAGGCCGATCTCATGGAACAGCATCATGTAGCCGAGCAGCGTGTAATAATGCGGTGTGGCGAAATAATCCGCCGACGGCATGACGAACAGGATCTCGGCGCCCTTGCGGTTGATCGGGATTTCGATGTCGAGGCCGGTGATGTCCCGCAACTCGTCCGCGGCGAATTCGAGGCTGTCCTTGAAGGCGTGCGGCGGGATGCCCAGGTGGTTGCCAACCTGGAAGCTCTTGGCCGCCGGCTCCATGATCCAGTGCGTGGAAACGCCGATCAGCGACAGCAGCTCGCGGACGATCATGGTGATCTCCGCAGTATCGATGCCGAAGGGGCAATAGACCGAGCAGCGGCGGCATTCGGTGCATTGATAGAAGTAGTAGAACCACTCCTTGACCACGTCTTCGGTCAGCTCGCGCCCGCCCGCCAGCGAACCGAAGAGCTTGCCGGAGAGCGTGAAGTAGCGCCGGTAGATCGAGCGCACCAGTTCGGCGCGCGCGAAGGGCATGTTCTTGGGATCGCCGGAGCCCAGATAGAAGTGGCACTTGTCGGCGCAGGCGCCGCAGCGCACGCAAACATCCATGAACAGGCGGAAAGAGCGATATTTCTCAAGCCGCTCCTTCATGCCGTCGAGCAGGATGCGCTTCCAGTCCGGCGGCAATTGCCAATCGAGATCGGTGGGCTGCCACTTGCGCGGATTGGGCAGGCCCAGAGCGCTCAGATCCTTCGGCAGCGAGGCGTAGCTGAAGGTGCCCTTGCGGAAATCGACGCGCGGATCGCGCCAATCGCCCTTGGGCGTCTTCAGAGCGATATCGATGACAGGCTTCTCAGACATGATCGGCCCCATCGAGCGGCAGGCCGGCGGCGCGCATCACATCGGCGTTCTCGGCCTCCCATTCTGCATAGGTGTGTGTGGGCACGGGATGGTTCCAGGGATTGACGTGGCGCACGCGCCGGCTGTTGTTGGCGAGGTTGCGCGTCGGGCTGAGGAACACGGCGCCGAAATGCATCAGCTTGGAGAACGGCAGATAGACCGCCAGCGCCGAAACCAGCAGCAGGTGAACCAGAAACACGGGACTGGGCGCCGCCGGAACCGCGGGGCGGAACGACGCCAGCCCGAGCACCAGCGCCTTGACCGAAACGATATCTACCCGCGCGCCGTAGCGCATCGTGATACCGGATAGCGCAATGCCGAGCAGCAGCAGCAGCGCAAAATAGTCGGTGAAGAGCGACAGGTAACGCAGCAGCGGATTGACCAGCCGCCGCCCCAGCAGGAACAGTAGCGCAGCCACCACCAGAATGTCGGTGATCAGCAGCGCCGGCGCCCCGATCTGCAGGATGCCGTCGAAGGTTTCCAGCAGCGGCACGAAGAACGGCACCGGCTGCAGCGCAAAGCGCAGATGGCGCAGCACGATGACGAGCAGCGACCAGTGCAGCGCCAGCGCCGCCAGCCACAACAGCCGCGCCTCAGAGAATTCCAGCCGGTTGCCGGAAACATGCGCGCGGCTGTTGCGCAAGAGCGAGCGGAAGGCCAGCGCTTCGATCGCCACGCGCACCGCCGCCATCAGGCCGGTATCGGGATTATCGACGGGCGCGGTGGCTATCCACGGCAGCGAACGCTGCTGGCCGCAGGTGGTGGGAATGCGATACGGCACAGGGGTTCCCGCCCACTGGCTCACCCGCCAGGCCACGCCGATGACCAGCGTAAGAAACGCGGCGTAGGGAATGACCACGGTCACGGCCGCCGCTCCGCCCGGCACGGCGCCTGCAAAGGCACCGACCAGCATCAGCACGAGAACGGCCGCGGCGGCCGCGAGCGCATTCATGCCACGCTCCCCCGGTTGTGTGCAGCGCGCATGCGCGCCACGCCGAAGGCACGAAGCTGCTCGTTCAGTTTCAACTCGGCGAGGCGCTCGCGGCAGGCGAGGTATTGCTGGAACGCCGAAAGCGCCAGCTTGTCGATGCGGGCCTCGGCGTCGGCCGGCATCATCGCAGGTGTTGCGCGCGCAATGCCGCGCAACCCGAAAACGAAACCGACCGCCTGCTCCACCGCCAGCGCCTGGATCGAACGCAGCGCCATGATATCGGCGAAGGCGGCGTCAATGGCGGCTGGCTGCATGGCACCGAAGAACTCGCGCACCAGCACCGTGAGGCTGACGCGCAGCGTATGGCCGATGGGGTTACGGAACGGATCGCGTTCGCCGATGGTGTGCTCGGCGAATATTCCGCCATAGACCTCGGCCGCCGCGGCGAGCCAGCGTTCCAGAACGGTGTCCGGCGCAGACACGGCGGTTACACGCAGCCGGTCGGCTTGGCCAGCCCGGCAACCTTACAGGCGCCCTTGCCGGGGCCCGAGCGGAACAGCTTGTAGATCTGATCGAGGTCCATCTTGTTGTCGCGGCAGACCTTCCGCACCATCGGCGCCACGCCGTAGGAATAGAAATAATTGCGGATGTAGTGGATGAGCTGCCAGTGCGCGTCGGTCAGCTCGCTGATGTCTTCGGTCAGCGCGAAGTCGCGCGCGACATCCTCGTTCCACAGTTCCGGCTCCTGAAGGAAGCCGTCGTCATCAACTTCGTAGACACGATTTTCAACTCGATATTCGGGCATTTTGCTCTCCCTGCTGCAGCCGGTTTGTATGACAATGTCATTCGTCGTGTAATACTGTCACATACTGGCTGGTGGTCAAGAGCCGTGTCACCGCTCTATCTGCGCCGGTGGATGCTGACCCGGCGCGCAATGTTGCGAACGATGCGCATTCACAGCGCTAACATCTTGATGAAGCTACTTGCGCCGCGTGAACCGGTTTGCCCTGCGTGACCGGAACGGCCGCTCGAGCGCCACCGCCGCGCCGTCGAGTGACGTTTTGCCGCGCATCGCCTGGAGCACAAAGATAAATACCGGATATGCAAACGCGAAGCCGCGCCGTGCGCGCACGGCACTGCGGGCATCGGCATCGCCGTGCACGCCGATGGCAACAGCGTGCGGCCGATGGATTGGCTACCGGTTAGCGAGGGCAACTCTCACGCGCGTTCCAGCACGATGGTGCCCAGATCGACATCGTTGCGCGTACCGACGGCGACCTCATGCGGCCGATAGCCGGATACAGCGACACGCAGCACGTACGAGGCGCCGGCTTCCAGCCCCTCGAAGGCGAAATCGCCATAGGCATCGGTCGTCGCCTCCTGCACTTTTGCATCGTTGTGCAACGACACCCGCACGTTGGCCGCGGCCTCGTCCATCCGGTCGGCGAAGGCAAGCTCGCCCGAAACGAAACGCTTGGGCAGGCCGAAATAGTGCACCGACGGCTTCACGCCGAACTCGGGATGAAGTTCCTCGGCGCGCTTGACCAACTGCGCAATCTTGCTGGCCGGATCGTCCAGGTCGCCGAAGACCAGCGCCTCGGTCGGACAGGCTTCGACGCAGCGCGTCTCCTTCGCGCCGTTGTCGAGCAGGTGCGCGCAGAAGGTGCATTTCTGCGCCACGTTCTCGACCGGGTTCCAATAGATCGCGCGATACGGACAGGAGAGCACGATCTCCGGGTGCCCCTTGGCCTTTTCCGGATCGATGACGACGATGCCGTCGGCACGGCGATAGAGGGCGCCTTGCGGCGCGCGCGACAGGCAAGGCGCCTCCTGGCACTGCTGGCAGGGTAGCGGCACGTAATCCACCCGCACGCGCGGAAACTTGCCGCGCTCATGCTCCTGCACGTCGATCCAGCGATGCCCGGAATCGGGCTGCGGCGCGGTGACGGGCCGGTGGTCGTTGCCGGCGTGCTCGTCGCGGCAGGCCAGGAAGCAATTGTAGCAGCCGGTGCAGCGGCTGACATCGATGACCATTCCAAACGTTGTCATGATTTGCTCCTCAGCCCACCCACTTCTCGACGTCGATGAGGCACGAATTGGACGCCATGCCCGCCACGTTCTTGGACATCTGCCGGCCCGGCGTCAGCATGGCCACGCAGCCTGCGCGATCGGGCGAATTGGGATTGCCCGGCTGCAGCGGATCGTATTTTCCCGCCGAGGCGTAGGAATGCACCACGCCCGGGCGCACGCGCTCGGTCACCTGCGCGATGCAGAGAACCGACGCGCGGCCATTGAAGAGGCGCACGATATCGCCGGTGCGGATGTCGCGCGCGGTGGCGTCCTCAGGATGCAGCCGCGCCGGCCACCAGGCATAGCCATCTTTCTGGACGCGGTGCATCGGCACCTCGTTGAGCCAGGCAGTGTGGCCGTCGTAGTGGGTGTGGAAGGTGAAGCGCGGATGGGGCGACATCAGCTGCAGCGGATAGGTCTTCACCGCTTCGGAGCGATGGCCTTCCCAGCTCGGAATATAGCGCGGGGAAACCGGGCGTTCCTCGTCGTCCGGCGCCAGCCGGCGCAGGCTTTCGGAAGCGAATTCGATCTTGCCGCTTTCGGTACCCAGTTCATGCGCCTTTTCGGTGGTGCGCTTGAAATTGTTGGGATCGGGCGTATCGCAGGGCCGGCCTTCCGCGAACCAACGCAGCGCCGGGGTGGATTTGTAATCCTCCGGCACGTTGATGACGTAATAGCCCTTGCGGTCGAACTCCTCCCACGAAATGTATTTCGGCAGGTCGGAGAGATCGAAGAACTTGCGGGCCCAGTCTATGGCGCTGTTGCCTTCGGTGTAATCGTCCTTGAAGCCCAGTTTGTCGGCCAACTCGGTGAATATCTGATAATCGGATTTCGATTCCCAGAGCGGCTCGATGGCCTTCTTCAGCCGTACCACCACGCGGTAGTTGCAGCCGCTGCTGCCGCCTTTGGTCTGGCCGCCGGGCTCGCCGAATTCGCCGATGTCGTCGCGCTCCAGGGAGGTGCAGGCCGGCAGGATGATGTCGGCATGGGCCGTCTCGGTGGACCACCAGCAATCCTGGTTGACCACGAATTCCAGCTTGGGGCTCTGGTACATGCGCACCCATTTGCTGGTGTCGTTCATGGTGCTCATGAAGGAGCCGCCGTAGCGGTAGAACATCTTCACTTCCGAGCACCCCTCCATCGGATAGCTGAACGGGATGAACTGCTGGTCGAAGTTCTTGTTGCAGAAGCCGACGCCTTTCCAGTGTACCGGCGGATCGAGGATCGCGTCCGGCAGCGTCAGGCGATAGAGCTTCTGCGGCACCTTGTTCTCGGGAATCTTGCGCGCCGCCTTGGACGTCGCGATGCGGCCTTCGAGGTCGCCGTAGCCGGGGAACCAGATATTGCTGTTCCACGGCGCGCCCATGCTGGCACCCCAGATGGAGACGCCCGGCTTGCCCAGGCCCTGCATGGCCTGCAAGAGCACCATCAGCCGCGCCCATTCGGTGGCATAGGCGGCGCGGCATGCCCCGCCTTCGCCGCCGCGGCAACCGGCCGAAAGCACCGTGCGCTTCTTCGCCCATTCGCGCGCCAAAGCCGCGATACGGCGCGCCGGCACGCCCGATTCGGCTTCGGCCCAGGCGGGCGTCTTGGGGGTGCCGTCGGTCTTGCCGGTGACGTAGTCCTTGAATTCGTCGAAGCCGATGGTGCGATCCGCGACATAGTTCTTGTCGTAGGTACCCTCGCTGATCCAGACATGGGCGATGGCCAGCGCCACCGCGGCATCGGTGCCCGGACGCGGCGCCAGCCATTTTCCTTCCATGGCGGCGGCGGTGTAGTTGTAGAAGGGATCGACGACGGCCATCGCCACGCCCTTGTCCTTCAGCCATTGCCGCCAGATCGCGGCATCGCTACCGTCATAAACCGCGCGCGTGGTATCCGGATCGTTGGACCAGAAGACGATCATCTCGGCGTGTTGCAGCGCGTCTTCCAGCATGTCGTAGGGCTCGGGCATGCCCAGGCGCCAGATGAAGCCGTAGGTGTGCGTGGCGCCCCAGTGCCAGCCTTCCCAGCTATCGGGATTGTCGAAGACCTGTGTATAGCCGATGGAATTGAAGAAGCGCGAGAACGCGCTCATCTTGTAGCCGACCAGGCCCCAATTGTGGTGCGACGAGGTCATGGCCGCCAGCGCCGAGGGGCCATACGTCCCCTGCACCCGCTTGATCTCGCGCGAGACGATGCCCAGCGCCTCGTCCCACGAAATGCGCACATAGCCAGACTTGCCGCGGTTCTGCGGATTGCGCTCGCCATTGGGATCGAAATCCACCCGCTTCATGGGATAGCGGATGCGATCCTCCGAATAGAGCCGCTTGCGCTCGGCATGAACATACGGCGCCAGCGTCACTTTCTTGGGCGGAGAGTAGGATTTGCCGCCGGCCTTGATGGTCCAGGGCTTGAGGTCGCCGTCCTCGATCACCAGCGGGCGGACGCGCATCACCCGCCCGTCCTTCACGTCCACGGTGATGGGTCCGCAGTTGGTGCAACTGGTGAAGCTTTGTGTCGGCACGGTCGCGTTCCTTCCCTATGGCTCGGCAGGCCCCTGGCTTGGCAGGCTCAGGCAGCCTCTTTCCCCGGCCGGATTATTTTGTCACGAAACGTTCCAGGGTCGTGTCACAAGGGATTGTTACTTGTGGTCATCCCGGGGCGGACGGAGGCTTGCGGCTTGGTTTCATTCGCTTGGGACGTTCGATGCTGTTTTCGCTGATCCTCTGGTGCCTGCCGGCGGCGCTCAGGATCCATGCCTGGCGCTCGGAAAATATCCGCGCCCTGATGGCAGCGCGAGATTTCACAGCACAGATCGTGGTGAAGGACGGCTCGCGCGGGCGCTGGTTCCGCTTTGCCGGCGGGCGGCTGACCTCCGGCGCGGGAGTGAACAACGACGCCGAGGTCACCGTCCGCTTCAAGACGGCGGCATTGGGCGCACGCATCCTGATCCATCTGACCTCGGGCATGTTCCATTTCGCCTGGCCGCTGCTGAAGCCGTTTCTCGAGCCGATGGAAGTCATAAGCGCGGCAAAAAATTTCGCCTTCGAGGTACTGGGGCCCGACGAACTCTCCGTCCACTTCACGGACATCATGAACGCCATGCTGACCCACGGCTGGCAGCAGGGCATGCCGATGCCGGGCGGCGAAATCCGCTATGTCAACCAGACCAATGGCGGGCCGGTCTTCGTCTACGTCAAGGATGGCAAGATCGTGCGCATCACGCCGATGGAATTCGGCGCCGGCGATCCCAAGCCCTGGGTCATCGAGGCACGCGGACGCAAATTCTCGCCGCCGCGCCGCGCCACGCTGAGCCCGCACGGCCTGGCCTCCAAATCGCTGATCTATTCCGAGAAGCGCCTGCTCTATCCCATGAAGCGCGTGGACTGGGATCCGAACGGCGAACGCAATCCGCAAACCAGAGGCAAATCCGGCTATGTACGCATCTCGTGGGACGAGGCGCTGGACATCGCCGCCGCCGAGATCAAGCGCATCCGCCATGAGCACGGCCACGGCGCCATCGTCAACAGCCACGGTTCGCATCACACCTGGGGCAATATCGGCTACTATCTGAGCGCGCATATCCGTTTCATGAACGCCATCGGTTACACGCGCATGGTGCTCAACCCGGACAGCTGGGAAGGCTGGTACTGGGGCGCCATGCACCATTACGGCAATTCCATGCGCATGGGCGGCGCCGAGCCTTACGGCCAGCTCGAGGACACGCTGCAGAATGCCGAGATGATCGTGTTCTGGTCGTCCGATCCGGAATCGACCTGCGGCTCCTATGCGGCGTTCGAGGCCACCGTGCGCCGGCAATGGGCCAAGCAGCTCGGCATCAAGATGGTGCACATCGATCCCTATCTGAACCCGACGGCCAACTGGCTGGGCGGCAAGTGGATCGCGCCCATCCCCGGCACCAGCCCGGCGCTGGCCCACGCCATCGCGTATGTGTGGATCAGCGAAGGGCTTTACGATCGCGATTACATCGAAACCCGCACCACCGGCTTCGACAAATACCGCGCCTATGTGCTGGGCGAGGACGACGGCACGCCGAAATCCCCCGAATGGCAGGCGCAGGAAACCGGCGTGGCGCCGCAGATCGTGCGCGCGCTGGCCCGCGAATGGGGCACGAAAAAAACCTATCTCTCCTGCGGCGGCAAGGGCGTGGCCTTCGGCGGCGCCAACCGCTCCGCCACCGGCGCGCAATGGGCCCGCGCCATGGTCTGCCTGATGGCAATGCAGGGTCTGGGCAAGCCGGGAATCAATTTCGGCAATCTGGGCACGGGCACGCCGGTCGATCTGGAATTCTATTTCCCCGGCTATGCGGAAGGCGGTATCTCCGGCGACGTGGAAGGCACGGCCGATGCCGTGCAGAACTACCAGCGCATGCCGCATCTCATCAGCATGAACACGGTGACGCAGAAAATCCCGCGCCTGCGCCTGCCCGAAGCCATCCTCGACGGCAAGACTGAAGGCTATCCCACCGACAGCCGCGCGCTCGAAGGCCAGTTCCAGAAATTCTCCTATCCCTCGCCCGGGCACGCGCCGGTGCGCATGATGTACAAATATGGCAGCTCGCATTTCGGCACCACGATGGAGAGCAACCGGCTGGCTGAGGCGCTGCGCTCCGAAAACCTCGAATTCGTGCTCAACCAGTCCATCTGGAACGAGGGCGAGGTGAAATTCGCCGATCTCATTCTGCCGGCCTGCACCAATTTCGAGCGCGCGGACATCAGCGAATGGGCGGCCTCGGGCGGCTATGTCCATCACAACCACAACCAGATGAACCACCGCGTCATCACCCTGCAGCACAAATGTATCGAGCCTTTGGGTGAATCCCGCTCCGATTATCAGATATTTCTTGACCTTTCGAAGCGCCTCGGCCTCGCCTCCTATTTCGGCGAAGGCAAGACCGAGTTGATCTGGTGCCGCGAGATCTATCTTAGCTCCGATCTGCCCAAGGCGATTTCATGGCGGAAGTTCCTGCGCAAGGGCTATTATGTGGTGCCGCCGGAAACCAAAGCCGCCAACCGCAGGAAGACGAGCTGGCGCTGGTTCGCCGAGGGCCGCAAGAAGGACGTGCCCGAACCCGCGCCGCTGCCGGCCGAATATGGCGGGAACTATCTCGAAGGCCTGCAGACGCAATCGGGCCTGTTCGAATTCGAGGCCTCCAGCCTCAAGCGTTACAACGACGATCCCGAGCGCCCGCCGCTCAACACCTATATCCCCGCCTGGGAAGGCCGCCGGACCGCGGCGCTTTATGCGCGCTATCCGCTGCAGCTCATCTCGCCGCATCCGCGCTACAGCTTCCACACCCAGAGCGATGGCAAGGACAGCACCGTCAACGACATCTCCGAGCATCGCGTGTTGATCGACGGCCATTACTACTGGATTGCCCGGATCAATCCCGCCGACGCCCGCGCGCGCGGCATCGCCCAGCACGACCTCATCAAGCTCTATAACGACCGCGGCGCGGTGATCTGCGCCGCCGTGCTGACCGAGCGGCTGCTGCCCGGCGTGGTCCACGCCTATGGCTCATCGGCGGAATACCAGCCGATCGGCAACACCAACGCCGCGCCGGACATCGGCGGCTGCGTCAACATCCTCACCCCCAAACGCCACATGACCGAAAAGACCTCGGCCTCGGCGCCCAATTCCTGCCTGATCGAGATCGAGAAGTGGGATCCAGAAAAGACCGGCCGATGAAGAAGTGGAATCTCGTGATCGACGTGGCCGAGTGCCACAACTGCAACAACTGCTTCCTCGCGGTGAAGGACGAATATACCGGCAACGACATTCCCGGCTACGCCGCGCCGCAGCCGCTGCACGGGCACAAATGGCTCAACATCTTGAGCAAGGAACGCGGGCGGACGCCGATGGTCGATGCCGCGCATGTGCCCACCATCTGCAACCACTGCGATGACGCGCCCTGCATCGCGGCGGGAAAGGGCGCGGTGACGAAGCGCGCCGACGGCATCGTGCTGATCGATCCCGAGGCCGCGAAGGGGCGCAAGGATCTGGTGGAAGCCTGCCCTTACGGCGCCATCTGGTGGAACGACGAGCTGTCGCTGCCGCAGGCCTGGCCGTTCGATGCCCACCTGCTCGATCGCGGCTGGAGCGCGCCGCGCCCGGTGCAGTCCTGCCCCACCGGCGCAATGCAGGCGCTGAAGATCAGCGACGAAGACATGGCCGCATTGGCGCGCGAACAAAATCTCGAAACCCTACGCCCGGAACTCGGCACGCGCCCGCGCGTCTATTACAAGAATCTCTACCGTTACACCAAGCTGTTCGCCGGCGGCGCGGTGCTGGGCATCAAACGCGGCGTGATCGACTGTCTGGCCGGCGCACAGGTGGGCCTGCGCAAGGATGGCAAGCCGATCGCCAGCGTGGAAACCGACGCCTTCGGCGATTTCAAATTCGACCGGCTGGAGCCCGGCAGCGGCGACTACGAGATTACCGTCTCCTGCGACGGATACCGGCCGGCCGCTGTCCGGTTTGCCCTGGCGCAGGAGAGCGCCGTGCTGGCGGACATCGTGCTGGAATTGGCGTAGGCTTCCCGAACCAAGCGAGGCGCAGCCATGCCCAATGCCAAGCCCCTTCCGGCCCGGGTGAAGATTCCGCTGCCACAGCCGGGCGGCTACCACACCATCGCCGAGCGCGAAATCGATTCGCGCTTCCTGCGCCATTTCCTGGCCGTGGTGGAATGCAAGGGCTTCACCGCCGCCGCCGAGGCCCTCAACCTGACGCAGCCGGGCCTGACCAAGAGTATCCAGAAGCTGGAGCAGATCCTGGGCGTCAAGCTGCTGGAGCGGCATCACAAGTCCGTCGAGCCGACGGCCTTCGGCGAGGTGCTGGCGGCACGGGCGCGGCTGATCGAACTGGAGCTGGCCCACGCGCTGTCCGAAATCGAATCGATGAAGGGCGGGCTGGTCGGCACCATCAATGTCGGTGTCGGCCCCAGCTTCATCAACTACGTTTCGGAAGTGGTGCTGGCGATGCAGGTTCATCGCCCGAACGTGCGTGTCAACGTTTCGGTAGACGTGATGGATACGCTGCTGACGGGCCTCATCAGCGGGACGTTCGATATCATCTGCACCTCGCTGGAGTTTCCCAGCTATCCCGAAATCGCCAAGGAAGCCCTGAGTGAAGGCGAGCATTTCGTCGTCTCCGCGGCCGATCACGCGCTGCAGAACCGCGGGGCGGTAAACCCCAAGGATCTGCTGGCCTATCCCTGGGTGGCGTTTTCGAAGGACAACATGGGCATCGCGCGCATGGGCTCGGTTTTCGCAGTCAACCGCCTGAGGCCGCCGAACATCACTACCACGACGAACTCCGCCGAGGTGATGTTCGATCTGGTGCGCAAAAGCAATTATCTGGCCAGCATTCCCTCGTCGCTGCTGCCCAATGCCCTCGGCATGGGCTTGGCCAAGCTGCCGGTGAAGGGTGCGCTCTGGCAGGCGAGCCTCGGGATCGCCTACCGCAAGACCGCACATGTCTCCGCGCCGCTGAACGCCTTCATCAACGCCTG
This sequence comes from Alphaproteobacteria bacterium, assembly GCA_018971835.1. Taxonomy (GTDB): domain Bacteria; phylum Pseudomonadota; class Alphaproteobacteria; order Micropepsales; family Micropepsaceae; genus Rhizomicrobium. Next base: position 499 of record JAGWZW010000095.1, on the reverse strand, counting down.
CCGCAAAATCCATTTACCGGCGCCGTAAGCTAGCCGATCAGCGCAGGCCCAGCAGCGCGCGCGCCTCGTCCGAGGTGGCCGGCTCGGTGCCGAACTCCTTGAGGATGCCGCGGATATGGGACACCATCGCGGCGTTTGAGGGCGTCAACTCGCCCTTCTTCAGGTGCACCGTGTCCTCCATGCCCACGCGGATATGCCCGCCCAGCAGCCAGGACTGCATCGCCATCGCGAAATGTGCCCGGCCGATACCGAAGCCGGTCCAGAAGGCACCGGGCGGCAGCATGGAGCGGCCGAAGAACATCGTCTCGGGCGAGGCATCGAAGCCGTATTTCACGCCCAGCACCAGCGAATACATGCCCGGCCCTTCCAGCTCGCCGCTGCGGATGAGGTCGCGCGCCAGGTGGACGTCGCCGCTGTCGAACAACTCGATTTCCGGCTTGGCGCCGGCGGCGCGGATCATGCGCGCCATCTGCGTGACGTGCTTGGGCGTGTTGACCAC